>CBDUNF010000249.1:0-4362 GCA_965368515.1 uncultured bacterium | reverse complement strand
CGCTCATGCCGGGCAAATGCGCCGCTCCGGGCACCCATTCATCACCCACCCGCTGATCGTTACAGAGATCCTCGCCAGCTATGGCATGGACGAAGCAACTCTGATCGCTGCCATTCTGCATGACACGGTCGAAGACACCGACATCACGCTCGACGACACGACCGAGATGTTCGGCGAGGAAGTCTCCACGCTCATCGACGGTGTTACGAAGCTGGACCGGATCAGATTCTCCTCCCGCGAGGAACAGCAGGCGGCGACCATACGCAAGATGGCCATAGCGATGGCGAAGGACATCAGGGTTCTGCTCATCAAGCTTGCCGACCGTCTCCACAATCTTCGGACTTTGGACTTCCTCGACGAAGAGAAGCGGCAGCGGATCGCGCTGGAGACGATCGAGGTGTATGCCCCCCTGGCGCACCGTCTCGGTGTTCAGGAGATCAAACACGAGATGGAGGACCGCTGTTTCCGCGAGCTGTACCCCAAGCGTATGTCGGAGTTGGAGGATCTCATCCGACGCCGGGCCCCGCAGCGCGAAGTTGATATTGAGCGCGTCAAGGAGCAGGTTCGGGAAGAGCTGGTCAACCAGGGAATCGATGCCACCGTTACCGGACGTCCCAAGCATCTCTACTCGATCTACCGAAAGATGATGGATAGCGGCCTCGAGTTCGAGCAGATCTACGACCTGATGGGGGTACGCGTCCTCGTCAACGAGGTGCGTGACTGTTATGCCGTGCTTGGGCTCATCCATACGTTGTGGGCACCGATCCAGGGTCGGTTCAAGGACTACATCGCGATGCCCAAGTTCAACCTGTATCAAAGCCTGCATACGACGGTCCTGGGACCGGATGGTAAGGCGCTCGAGATCCAGATTCGCACCCACGAGATGCATTCCCGGGCCGAATTCGGCATTGCCGCCCACTGGCGCTACAAGGATGGCGACAAGTCTACGGACCCCCAGCTCATCGCCGATCTACGGTTTCTGCAAGAGGAATCGACCGATCCACGCGAGTTCCTCGAGCACCTCAAACTCGACCTGTACGCGGACGAGGTCTTTGCTCTGACACCAAAGGGCGACGTGCACGTGTTGCCGCGCGGCGGCACGCCCGTGGATTTCGCCTACCGCATTCACACCGAAATCGGGCACCGCTGTGTTGGTGCCAAGGTGAATGGCAAGCTGGCCCCGTTGAATTCCGAGCTTCAATCAGGCGACATCGTCGAGATCATTACGACTAATGCGGCGGACGCTCGCCCGAGTCGAGACTGGCTGGAGTTTGTGAAGTCGTCGCGAGCCAGCACCAAGATTCGACAGTGGTACACGCGGGCCCGGCGGGAGACTGCGTTGCACGATGGCAAAGAGGCCATCGTGAGAGCCCTCCGCAAGTCGCCGCTGCCGGTAGAGAGGTTCAAGAGAGACGAGGCGTTGCTGCCGGTCGCAGAAGACATCGGATAC
Organism: uncultured bacterium; assembly: GCA_965368515.1. Taxonomy (GTDB): domain Bacteria; phylum Actinomycetota; class Acidimicrobiia; order Spongiisociales; family UBA5794; genus JAAETI01. Next base: position 2,912 of record CBDUNF010000249.1, on the reverse strand, counting down.
CACGACGTCGACGGGCTCTACGTTGCGGTCGGTGACGGGCGTCTGAGCCCGCTCACGGTGATCTCGCGGTTGGAGCGGCTGCATGGACTCGGCTCTGAGGACGACGATCTCCTCAGTCCACCGACTCGGCCCCGTCCCCGTCGACCGACCGGGGGGATCATCGTTGAGGGCATGGAGGACATGCTGGTGCGGGTGGCGCGCTGTTGTGCCCCGGTGCCAGGTGACGAGATCATCGGGTTTGTCACGGTAGGTAGGGGAGTCTCGGTGCACCGGGTGGACTGCACCAACATCGGGGCGCTGGGGGAGAAGAAGGAACGGATCATCGACGTCGCCTGGGACATGGACTATGCCGGGGCTTTCTTCGCTTGGATCCAAATCGAGGCCCTCGACCGAGCCCGGCTGCTGCGAGACGTCACAGAAGTGATTTCCGACCACGGTGGCAATATTCAGGCCGCATCGTCGGCGACCGGCCGCGATCGCGTCGCCATCCTGCGATTCGAGGTCCAATTCTCAGACCCGACCCAACTCGACCGCGTCATCGCAGAGACAAAGCGCGTCGACGCAGTGTTCGACGCGTACCGACTTGTCCCTCAGGGCTCCTCAGAATGACACTCCTCATCGACGGTCGCTCGCTCTGGTTGGCGGAGACCAACTGCTATGTAGTCGCTCCCGAGCGTGGGGGCCCATGTGTCATCGTTGATGCCCCGGATGACTTGGAGGGCATCACGTCCTTGTTGGCGGCGAACGACCTCTACCCACAGGCGCTTCTCGTGACGCACGCCCACATTGATCACGCCGGTGGCGCCGGCGCGGTTGTCGACAAGTACTCGATCAGCGCGTATCTCCACCCCGATGACGACTGGTTGGCGGCCGACCCGATGTCCCAGCTCAAATCTCTTTTCGGGGGCCAGTTGCCGGCTTGGCTTGACGGTGGCTTTGCGCCCCCTCAAGAGTGGGTTGCATTGGAGGGCGGTCAGCACATCGAGTTGGCCGGGATCGAGTTTGACGTGCTCCACACCCCCGGCCACACCCCAGGGCATTGCTGTTTCCATCTTCCCGGCGAGGGCATTCTCTTTTCCGGTGACCAACTGTTCGCCGGCTCCATCGGTCGCACCGATCTGCCCGGCGGTGACTACGGCGCGCTGATGCGGTCTATGCAACAGCGCGTGCTGACCCTTGACGACGAAACGAGGGTTCTCCCCGGTCACGGTCCTGCGACTACGATCTCGCGCGAACGCCTCACCAACCCTTTCTTGACCGATCTCTAAAGACGTTTCGGTGAAGCGCACTGATAGCGAGGAAACCATGACGAAGTACAGGAGCACGCACGGAGGCACCCTCCGAGCGAGTGATATCGGCACCGAGGTGCAACTGGCAGGCTGGGTCGCCAAAAGGCGCGACCACGGCGGCGTCACCTTCATCGATCTACGCGATGCTTCTGGACTAGTCCAAGTTGTGCTGAATCCTGATGATGCTCCTGCGTCAAGCGATGTGCTCCGTAGCCTGCGTAATGAGTTCTGCATCATGGTGACGGGCCTCGTGCGCCAGCGACCCGACGACAAGCGAAACACTGACATGCCGACCGGTGAGATCGAAGTCGGGGTCACCAAGCTCGCAATCCTCTCGACGGCTGACGTGTTGCCGTTCCAGATCGATGAACGGTTCGACGCTGATGAAGGCCGTCGTCTCAAGTACCGGTACCTCGATCTCCGCCGGGAACGCATGGCCGCCAATCTCCGCAACCGATCTACCGCAATCAGGGCGATGCGTCGGGTGCTCGATGATCGCGACTTCCTCGAAGTGGAGACGCCCACGCTGGTGGTGTCGACGCCCGAAGGCGCCAGGGACATGCTTGTACCAAGCCGACTACGGCCCGGGCAGTTCTATGCGCTGCCACAGTCACCGCAGCTCTTCAAGCAACTCCTGATGGTTGCCGGGGTGGAGCGGTACTACCAGGTCGCCAGGTGCTACCGGGATGAGGATTTCCGATCTGATCGTCAGGTTGAGTTCACTCAGCTCGATCTCGAAGGCTCCTTCTGGGATCAGGAGGACGTACTGGACACGCTGGAAGCCATCGTGGCACGGGTTGTCAAGGACGTGCGTGGGGTTGATATCCCGCGGCCGATTCCGAGGATGACCTACGCCGACGCGCAGGCTCGGTATGGCACGGACAAGCCCGACACCCGATTCGGAATGGAGATTGTTGACCTCGGAGAGGTGTTTGCCGACTCCGAATTTCGTGCATTCTCCGGCGCCCTCACCTCCGGTGGGACGGTGCGCGGGATCAATGCGGGCAACCAGGGGCTGTCGCGAGCCGGTTTCGACAAGCTCGTCTCAGAAGCGCAGGATCTCGGGGCCAAGGGTTTGGTGTGGATGGTGGCCGAGGAAGACGGCAGCCTCCGCTCACCGGTAGCGAAGTTCCTCACTGATGAGGAGTTGGCGGGCATCTCGGCAGCAATGGCGGCGAAGCCCGGCGATGCGTTGTTGATCGTCGCCGACGAGGTCGAACTGACGGGATCGATCCTGGGCACCTTGCGGCTCAATCTCGGACAGCCCGACAACCACGAAGACCTCGAGTTCTTGTTCGTTGTTGACTTCCCCGTGTTTGAGAAGACCGCTGATGGCGGTCTGGTGGCAGCCCACCATCCATTCACCGCACCGCTTGACGTAGACGAAATGCGCAACTCACCAGAAACGGCGATCTCCCGCTCGTATGACATGGTCCTCAACGGCGCCGAACTCGGCTCCGGAAGCGTGAGGATCCACGACCCGGAGCTGCAATCCCAGGTCTTCGAAGTACTGGGTATCTCGGCAGACGAAGCCGAAGCGCGGTTCGGATGGTTCTTGGAGGCGCTGCGGTATGGCACACCGCCGCATGCGGGGTTTGCCATCGGAGTCGATCGAGTTGTGTC
>CBDUNF010000248.1:0-4366 GCA_965368515.1 uncultured bacterium | reverse complement strand
AGCCTCGCTGGCTATCACGTGCTCACCGCGCCTATGGAGAAGCTGACGAAGCTGGCCGTTGCGGACACCGGTGTGAAGGGTCGGTCGGTTCTCCGTTCCAAGAACTTCTTCGCTCTTGGCTTGATCTCCTGGATGTTCAATCGGCCAACCGAACCAATCTACGAATGGGTCGAAAAGAAGTTCGGCAAGGAAACGCCGGTTGGCCAGGCCAACATCGAGGCGTTCCGGGCAGGATTCAACTTCGGAAACACAACCGAAGAGTTCCACCACACCTACGAGATTCTCCCCGCCAAGCTGCCTGCCGGCACCTACACCAACATCACCGGCAATCAGGCGCTGGCCTGGGGTTTGGTTGCGGCAGCGAAGTCGGCCGGCCTGACCTTGTTCCTGGGCTCGTACCCGATTACGCCGGCAACATCCATCCTCGAAGAGGTTGCAAGGCTGAAGCACTTCGGCGTGAAGACCTTCCAGGCCGAGGACGAGATTGCGGGCGTTGGTGTGTCGCTCGGTGCTGCCTTCACAGGTCATCTTGCGGTCACCACGACATCGGGCCCCGGCGTTGCCCTAAAGAGCGAGACGCTGAGTTTGGCGCTGATGACCGAACTGCCATTGATCCTCGTCGATGTGCAGCGAGCTGGACCATCGACCGGTCTTCCCACCAAGGTCGAACAGTCGGATCTCATGATGGCCCTCTACGGACGGCACGGTGAGGCCCCGCTCCCTGTGCTCGCACCGTCCTCGCCGAGTGACGCCTTTGCGGTCGCCATGGAGGCTGCACGCATCGCCCTCAAGTACATGACCCCGGTCATCTTGTTGTCGGATGGGTACCTCGCGAATGGCGCCGAACCATGGAAGCTTCCGGACTTCGACGACCTGCCTTCAATCGATGTCCACCACATCACTGAGCCCAATGGGCCAGATGGCGTCTTCTATCCGTACCAACGTGATGAGATAACCGGTGCTCGACCGTGGGCAGTGCCCGGCACCCCCGGTTTGGAGCATCGGGTTGGAGGCCTGGAGAAGGAGGCGCTGACCGGTAACGTCTCGTACGACCCCGACAACCACGAGATGATGACCGCGGCCCGCGCGGCCAAGGTCGCTGGAATCGCCAACGATATCCCCGAATGCGAAGTATTCGGTTCCGATGAGGCGGGCCTGCTTGTCGTCTCGTGGGGTTCCACGTTCGGCAGCGTGCGTGCCGGCGTCAACAACGCCATCAGCGGCGGCTACTCAGTGGCACATGTGCACCTTCGCCATCTCAACCCATTCCCCCGCAACCTCGGCGACGTACTTGCCGGGCACGACAAGGTGTTGGTACCCGAGTTGAATCGAGGCCAACTGTCGAAAGTCCTACGGTCTGAGTACTTGACGCCAACGGTCACCCTGAGCAAGGTCCAGGGCGCACCGTTCATGGCAACCGAGATCACCAAGAAGATCATCGACCTACTCGAGGACCAGTCATGACCACAGACACTCGATACACGCGAGCAGACTTCCAGTCGAACCAAGAGGTCAAATGGTGCCCGGGATGTGGTGACTACACAATCCTGGCATCGGTGCAGAACTTCCTAGCAACGCTCGACATCGACCGAGAGAACCACGTATTCATCTCGGGCATCGGGTGTTCCTCACGGTTCCCCTACTACATGAACACCTATGGCATGCACTCGATCCACGGTCGGGCTCCTGCAATCGCTACCGGCGTCGCTCTGGCGAATCCGGACCTCACGGTGTGGGTTATCACCGGCGATGGTGACGGACTGTCGATCGGTGGCAATCACATCATCCACGCACTTCGTCGAAACGTGAACCTCAAGGTGCTGTTGTTCAACAACCAGATCTACGGGCTCACCAAGGGTCAATACTCGCCCACTAGCGAAAAGGGCAAGCGGACCAAGACAAGTCCGCTCGGGTCCCTCGACCATCCATTCAATCCGGTCAGCTTGGCGTTGGGCGCAGAGTCCACATTTGTCGCCCGGACCATCGACATGGATCGCGGACATACAACCGAGATGCTGCAGGCTGCCTATGAGCACCATGGGACGGCCTTCGTCGAGATCTATCAGAACTGCAACGTCTTCAACGACAAGGCGTTCCAGCTGCTCACCGGCCGCCAGGAGCGAGACGCCAATCGCATATACCTCGAGGCCGGTAAGCCAATCGTGTTCGGACCCGACAACGAGATGGGTGTCGTAGTTGGCGTCGGCGGCGCTGAAATCGTTCGGGTGGCCGATGTTGGTATTGAGGCCATCCAGATTCACGATCCGGCGCGGCCCAACCCCGGCGTCGCTTTCGCTCTGAGTCGACTCGCCCACGGGCCGAGCGGTCCGACACCGATCGGGATCTTCCGCAGCGTCCAGCGTGCGACCTATGGCGACATGATGGTCAGCCAGATCGAGGATGCCCAGGAGCGCAACAAGGCAACGTCGATCTCAGACCTCGTACAGCAGCATGGAACCTGGACGGTCGAATAGCACGTAGGGTCCGTCTGCGATGGACAAAACAAGCGTTCATATCGATTTCCAGAAGTGGAACGGACAGCGCCACTGGCAGTTCGCCATGCGCCGCCTCGGCGAGGATGAGCACGGTCTGTGGCTGTGGTCCCCGCCGGGAACGGACATGCAGCGCGGTCATGAGCCGGTCCGTCAGTCCAAGACCATCAACGTGAAGCTGATCCCCGACAACAAATGGTGGACGGCCATTTGGTCCTGGCAAAGCCACATCGATCTCTACATCGACATAATCACGCCGCCAACGTGGAGTGGGTCGACCGTGACCATGGTTGACATTGATCTGGACGTAATGCGAATGCCCGATGGCCATGTCGAGATTGCTGATGAGGACGAGTTCGAGCAGCATCAAGTCGAGATGGAGTATCCGCAACGGTTGATCGACACGGCACGGGCAACGACCGCCCGCATCGCCGTCGCAGTTGAAGCTCGCCACGAACCGTTTGGGGACGTTGGCGATGTTTGGATGCGGAAGGCGGTCGCTCTTGCCGAATGACCAGGCGCCAGATCGCCTCGTATCGGTGATCATCCCGGTTCGAAACGAAGCTCCCTTCATCTCGGCCACTGTGGAGTCGATCCTGGCTCAGGACTACACCGGCCCGATCGAGGTCGTCATTGCTGATGGCATGAGTACCGATGGCACCAGAGAGATTCTGGACGACCTGGCGAGCCGCTATGACCAGGTACGTTATGTCGACAGTCCCACGAGCCGAACACCCAACGGTCTCAACCTTGCCATTCACGCGTCGCACGGCGACATCATCGTCCGCTGCGATGGCCACGCTGAGCTGCCTCCGGACTATGTGCGGACTGCCGTCGAGGTGCTCGACGAGACCGGCGCAGTCAACGTCGGCGGCATCCAGCATGCAGTGGGCGTCGGGTGGATGCAGCGGGCCATCGCCCATGCGATGACATCACGGATCGGCGTGGGCGATGCACGCTTTCACTACGGAGGCGAAGCAGGCCCGGTCGATACCGTCTATCTCGGCGTCTTTCTCAGAGAGCCTTTGTTCGCCGCCGGGTTGTTCGACGAGGATCTCACCCGAAACCAGGACTACGAGCTCAACATCCGGTTGCGGGCCAACGGCGGCGTAGTGTGGTTCGATCCCCGGCTTCGAGTGGTGTACCGGCCACGCCGTAGCCTGCGCACGCTTGGTAGTCAGTACTACCAATACGGAACGTGGAAGCGGCGGGTGCTCCGCATGCACCCCGAGTCCACCCGGCTGCGCCAGCTCATCCCCCCGCTATTCGTGATCGCCCTGCTGGCGTCGGGGGTGCTCGTGTTCACACCCTGGCGCGTACTGGGCCTACTCGTGCCGGTTCTCTACCTTGCCGTGCTCATAGTCGGCACCGTCGGCGTCCTCATCAAGACCCGAGACTCTGCGGCACTCGGATTCCCGCTGGCGGTGGCAACGATGCACCTGACCTGGGGAATCGGCTTTCTTGCCAGCACCTGAGGCCTAGGCGCGAACCCGGCCCAGATAGAAGGTCCTGACATCCTCGCCCGGCCACGCAAAGGTCTCCCGAATCGATTCCGCACCGCGGGAAGCCTCTTGGCGCAGCTTCTCCGATGTCATCGCATCAGCAATTGCAGCCGTCCAAGCCTCCAGATCGCCCGGTGGGATCAGAACGACTCCCGGCCTGTCGGCAACGACTTCACGGGTGCCGGGAAGGTCGGAAGCGAGAGTGGGAACACCCACAGCCAGGTACTCGAGAACCTTTGTAGGCAGCGATCTGCGGTAGTTCGGTGTGTCCAGAAGCGGGGATACCCCAATGGTGGCACCGGCCGCGATCTCCAACGCCCGGTCCGGGGTGACAAAGCCGTGGAATCGAAGCTGCAGGTCGGACGGCCCCGC
>CBDUNF010000247.1:0-4378 GCA_965368515.1 uncultured bacterium | reverse complement strand
CGTCATGACCACGACTGTCTTGCGGGAGACTCGCCGACGACGTCCGCTCGCCGCGCTAATTGCACGATCAATCAAAACCTGTCTTCGAATGCCGGCGCTCGTTACGGGGCCGCTGATCATGAGCGCGTTCTTCCTGATCATCTATGACGGGCAGCTTTCGCCGGCCGCTGCCCAGTTCGTGCCCGGGGGGAGCTACGTATCGTTTCTCGTGCCGCTTGTACTTCTGACGACGGCGTTCAGCGGCGGGGCCATCGCCGGGCAGTTGCTGCTTCGTGACCTCGACTCCGGTTACTACGCCTGCGTAGCCCTTACTCCCACCAGGCGAAGTCTGTACGTAGCCGCACCGACTGCCGCGGGGCTGCTCGTTATCGCAGTGCAATCCGTTGTGTTGGTAGGTCTCGGATCGCTACTCGGACTGAACCAGCCGCACGGAATCGCCGGTACGAGCCTGGTCGTCGGGTTTACCGTCGTCGCGGGCGGCGGGTTCCTTCTCCTGGCGCTGGCGGCTGCATTCATCGGGCGCAACATCGGTGCGGTCAATGCGGTCACCTATATCTTCTTCCCGCTGTCGTTCATGACTACGACATTTGTGCCCCGCGAACAACTGCGCGGGTGGATGGCGGTCGCGGCCGATCTGAACCCGCTTACCTACCTGCTCGAAGGTATGCGGGAGGCGTTGACTCCGGGCTGGGATGCGGTGGTGCTGGGTCGTGGTGCACTGGCCGCCGGAGGCATCCTGGCGATTGGTGTCCTGGCGGTATGGTTTGGATTGCGGCGCCACTCCCAGGAGGTAGACCGATGAGTTCCGATACGACACGGGAGCAAATACTGGATGGGTTCGCGGACCAGTTGCTTGATCTCGGCTATCGCGGCATCTCGCTGCAAGCCATAACCGATGCGGCAGGGATAAAGCGGCCGAGCCTCTACCACCATTTCCCAGACGGAAAGGAGCAGATCTACGCCGAGGTTGCGCTACGGATGATCGACGCCGACATAGATCGCCTCGAATCTGCCCTGGCCGCCAACGAAGGCCTGCGGGATCGACTGGTCGCTCTGGCAATGCTGCACGATGGCGACGCTCGCAAGGCTGCCCTGGATCAACGGCTGTACGACGCGACTCGGTACGTCAGCGACGAGACGCGGACTCTTGTCTCGACTCGCTACGTGGAGGGTCTTCTCGTCCCGGTGCGCGATCTCATGGCCGCAGCTGTAGGTGCAGGCGAACTGCGTGACATCGACCCGGAGCTTCTGATGCAGAGCTTCTTTGGGATGGCGGGAGCGGCGCAGGGGATCCCTGAGGACGTCGGCATGCCTGTCGCTGAGCGAAGCGGCGGGCCACGTCCACCGCAGACTGTCCTGGCTGCGCAGGTAGTCGACCTCTTCCTCGATGGCGCGTCGGTCGGCAGATAAGAGGTGCGGTCGGCGGCGGCAGCTAGGCGGACTCAATCGCGGCGAGCACCGGGCCCAACCACTCGATTGATTCGATCGTGATCGGATCCACGACCAGCTGGATGTGATCGATGCCGGTCGTAGCAAACGCTCGCAACGCCTCAGCAACTTCAGCCTGGGATCCGACGATGGCCTCCGAGCTCTCGTGTTCGGAGTCCCCGTAGATCCTTCCGGCACCGCCCGGAGCCTGCACCATCACTGCCGCAGTCCGCCCGATCTCCGCAGGGTCTCTTCCCACGGCCGTCGCTGCTTGGTCGATTCTGGCAAGCATCTTGGACAAACCCTCAGGCGTATTCCCGTACCAGGCGTGCCACGCATTCCATAGGTCGGCGTGAGGCAGTGTGGCAGCGAGTACCCGGGGGCCGATCGAACCGACCATCAGCGGTGGTCCTCCAGGGCGCGGACGGGGGACCAACTCGCACTCGCGGGCGCTGTAGTAGTCGCCGGCGAAATCGATGTAGCCGTCGCGCAGCAACGTCCGGATAATGGTGAAGGCCTCCTCGAACCGGCTGGCTCGATGGTCGAAGGGGAACCCAAACGCGTCGTACTCAGTACGGTTCCAACCGGCACCGAGGCCGACGATCAGCCGCCCGCTGGAGATTTCGTCAACCGTTGCTGCCTTCTTGGCGAGCATGGCTGGGTTGTGGAACGACGTGGCCGCTACCAGCGGGCCGATCTGGACCCGCTCGGTTACCGCACCGATTGCAGCCAACAAAGACCACGCTTCCCACGGCCCGCGCGGACCATCGTCCAATCGGTACAAGAGATGATCGCCGACCCAAACCGAGTCGAAGCCGACCGACTCTGCGGCGATTGCCATGTCGCGCAATTCGGGCCACCGGACCTCCCGTTCGACTTCCGGAAGTTGCACACCTGTCAAGAATGGTCTTGCCATGAGTGCAGGCTAGGAGCGAGCGAGTTCGTCTGCACCGGCCGACTTGGATCGGCCACCAGTCACCCTGGCGTAGAGCAGCAAGAACGGATAGGTGGCCACGGCAGGGGCCAGGAACCAGAGAGGCCGACTGACCCACCATTCGGTCGTCGGCTCAGCCGGGGGCAGGTAGTCGAAGACCAGGAAGATGACGGCGATTGCGATCGCCATACCGGTGGTGTGCAGCAAGTAGAGCGGCAATGAATTGGCGTTGACCCATCTAAAGGCTCGTTTCCAGCCCGTACTGGTCTCCAGCTTGTTCTGGACCCAGTCGCGGATCAGGAGCACCAACCCGACCTGAAGCAGAGTCAGAGCAACGATCGCAAGCGTTGGTGGACCCATGTTGGAGAAGCGTTCGCCTGGTACGCCGACGACCGAGCGCGGGTAGAAGCCCATGTTGGTCAGTGCGATGAGACTGAACAGGCCTCCCCAGAGAAACATCCAGCCCACCCGATTCGGTGCCGCAATCAGCCGGTCGTAGAAGAACCCCAGTTGATGAGCGAGACCCCAGATGACAAGGAAATTCAGCCAAGCGGCCCACCCCTGCAGGTGATGGAAACGGAGTACGTCGAGCACAGCCGCCAGCCCGACCAACCAAACGAGGACGAGTTCGCCCCAGCGCCAATGCGCCCGGATGGCCAGCGGTGCGATCCCAACCAAGACCAGATAGACGACAAGGAACCAGAGCGGGGACAAGACGAGGATGACAGCAGGCCATGTCCATTCGGCATCTAGGGCAGCGCTGAGGATGAACCCGAGGCCGACCCAGATCGCCACCAGGCTCAGGGAAGGGACCAGGAGTCGTTTGGAGCGTCGTTTCAGGAAGCGTCGGGAAGTGCCTTTCTCGTAGTTGTCGAATGCCAGACGATGGGTGTAGCCGCCGACGAAGAAGAAGACCGGCATGACCTGGAGCACCCATGTGATCGCCCACATACCGCGAGTGAAGCCGATTGGGTTGGTGGGCGACACAGTGTCCGCGGTCAGCTCGAGGATGGTGAAGACCCAATGCCAGATCACGACGATGACAAGCGAGAAGGCACGAAGGAAATCTACGTAGTGGTCACGTTTCGCAGTGGCGTTCACCATTGCGACGCTAGCAAGATTGGCTCGCCGGGTCAGACTTCGCTGAGCCGATGCATCGTGTCTTTGAGAATCGGGTACAAGCCGCGGTAGCTCGGATAGATATCGTCGTACTTCTCTGCGTCGACGCTCGGGGACGTTGGCGGGTCGACCCGCAGCCAGGATGCAGAGCATTCCTGTGCGTTGTCGAACCATCCGGCACCAACAGCAGCGAGCATCGCCGCACCCTGTGCGGCACCCTCGGCGGTGGAGACGGTGCTGACTTCGGCGTTGAGTACGTCGGCAAGGATCTGCCTCCAAACGGAACTGCGGGTACCTCCGCCGGAAGCCCGCACCTCGCTGAGGTCGGCGCCCCCAGCAGCGCGAATGAGGTCGAAGCTGTCGCGCAGCCCGAACGTCACGCCTTCGAGGACGGCTCGGGTCATGTGGTCGCGGCCGTGGCGGACTGTCAGCCCGACGAATGCGCCTCTTGCCAGCGGGTCGGGATGGGGAGTGCGCTCGCCGGTGAGGTATGGCAAGAAGAGGAGGCCGTCACTGCCGGCTCGGATGTCGCCGGCAGCGGTGGCCAGGTCGCCAAAATCCGCTTCCGGGGCCACTGTGTCTCGCAGCCAGCGAAAGCTGCCGGCTGCCGACAGCATCACACCCATGAAGTGCCAACGACCGGCGACACCGTGACAGAACGCATGCAGTCGACCCTCTGGCTCAACCATAGGCGAGTCGGTGGCGGTGAAGACGACCCCGGAGGTCCCTAGGGACAAGCCGACAACACCGGGGTCAATCGCGCCAACCGCCACACCGTTCGCTGCTTGATCCCCTGCACCCGCAACGATCGGAGTGCCAACGGCTAGCCCGGTAGCGGCTGCTGCGCTAGCGGTGACAGTTCCGGTGACCTCGTGGCCTTCGTAGGTCGGCGGGAAC
>CBDUNF010000246.1:0-4389 GCA_965368515.1 uncultured bacterium | reverse complement strand
CTCACCTAGTCGTCACGCGGCGCAACTGGATGTGCGATCCTGCCACTAGCGAGGAGGGCACGTGCCGGAAAGCAACCGCCGCTATATGCGGCTCCAATGGAAGATGCACAAGCTGATCTGGGGGGTGTCCGGCGGCCGTCTCGGGCGCAAGGTGGCCGGCATGCCGGTACTTGAACTCGAAACCATTGGTAGAAAGAGCGGCCAGTCTCGTCAGATCCTGATCACCTATGTCGACAGTGATGGCGCCCCCGCCATTATCGGAACCAATGCAGGGCGGGACACGGATCCGGCCTGGGTTCTGAACCTGCGAAGCAATGCGGCTGCCCGAGCAAGATGGGATGGGCGGTGGCACCACGTCACGGCCTCCGAACTCGAAGGCGAAGAGTACGGCCAGGTATGGGCGGCAGCGGTGCAGGCCAACCCCGGTTACGAGGACTATCTCGAGGCGCTGACCCGTCCGGTTCCGATAATCCGGCTCGCCGAGCGCTAGGCCACCGTCCATTCGGTTGGGCTTGACACTCAACGCGCAGCAATCACGGCCATAATGATCCGCAATGCAGCACATCTACCACATGGTCCCCTCCGAAGACGTCCCGCGCAGCCTGAGACAAGAGGAGTTGGCAGCCGCCCGCTCCAGCGAAGGTTGGGTGTGGCTAGATGTCACAGGGGTGGATGAGAACGAGGTCGCTGCGGTCGGTGAGATGTTCGGGCTTGATTCCCTGAGCGTGAGCGACATCTTGGACGTAACGCTACTGCCCAAGATCGATCATCATGATGAGTACGTGTACGTGGTCCTGCACGGGGTCGATCTGGGTGAAGATGGGCGTCTGCGGACCGAGGAACTCGATATCTTCATCGGTGAACGCTACCTCGTGACGGCTCACCGCCAGCCGATGGCTTCGGTGGATTTCGTCGCAAGCCAGATGGCTACCAGCTCACGTTTGGCAGCGTGCGGCCCGGCGGGGATCGCCGCGGCAATTGCCGAGGCGGGCAGCCGTCGCTACCTGCCGCTACTGGACGCCCTGGATGACAGGATCGAGGCTCTCGAGGACCATGCCATGGCCGCAGACCCCCGAACCCTGTCGGAGAGCCAGGCGCTTCGTCACGATGTGATCATGTTGCGGCGGACTTTGGGACCGCAGCGCGAGGTGTTGCATCAGCTGAGCAGTTCATCGTCTCGGGTGATCGAGGACAGCTCCAGGGCCTTCCGCGATGTGTACGACCACTACTTCAGACTGGTCGAATCTCTGGACGCGGCGCGAGCTTTGCTCGGCGTCGTTCTCGATACGTATCGAGGCGCCGTCGCAGAGCGAACCAACGAGGTCATGAAGGTGCTCACAGTCTTTTCGGTGATCATGCTGCCGCTCACGCTGATCGCAGGCATATGGGGTATGAACTTTGCGGACTTGCCGGGGTCCGACGCACGATGGGGTTTCACGGTATTGCTGGCGACCATGGCGACGTTGGGCGGCGGTCTCTGGGCATACTTCGTACGGAGGGGATTTGTCGGAGGGCCCAAGCTCCGTGAGATCCCCAAGAGTGTCGGCCTGGGTCTGGTGCACATGGGGGCGGCACCGCTGCGAGCAGTTACCGGGCTCCTTCCGAATCCAACTCGAAATCATGGCGCGGTACCCGCACCCGCTGATGATCCCCTCCGGGATCCCGATCAGCGCTGAGCTCCCTCGTCTTTGGGTGGCATCGTCACAATCGGGATGGCACCTTGCAGGTGGGTTCGCACGGTGGGGTACGCCAACTCGACCGATGGCGTTCTGCTGAGTTCGGTGAGGATCGCCTCCCAGATTGACTGGGTCACTTCTCTCTGTTGGCGTGCGCCGACCAAGAACCGGCAGGTCAGCAGTACACCGCTGTCTTCTACCGACAGGTACACAATCGGGGTGAGCTTGCCGATCTTGATGTGGTAGTTCTTGGCTGTTTCGCGAATGCGCGATCCGGCGGCACGCTCGACATCGGGAGCGTTGTCACGCACGGCCTTTTCGATTAGCGATCGGGCACGGCGATGATCCGACTCGAACGTGATCAGGACGGGGATCTCGTGCCAGATGTACTCGAAACCCTCGGTGTAATTGGCTATCTGATTTGTGAACAACAGGCCATTCGGAATGTGGACGATGCGCCCGGTGGATTGATCGGCATCAACCCAGTTGCCTACTTCCATTATGGAGAACCGAAACAGTCTGATATCGATCACGTCGCCCTTGGAGCCGCCCGTCTCGATGCGATCGCCGACGCGAAACGGCCGGCGGCTCAGGATGTAGACCCAGCCGGCGATGTTGCGCAGCACGTCGGCAAGCGCGATCGCAACACCGGCGGAAACCAGGCCGAGGAACGTCGGCAGATCGGTAAATGCGTCAATCCAGATCCACGCGAGGATCAGCAGGCCGAGGATCGTCGTGGTGTAGGTGGCGACTTTCCGGGCGCGATAGCCAACCCATGCTTCCTCGAATCGCTGATGCACGGTCCGGAGCACGAGCCATCTCGTCAGGACCAAGACTGTGATGGCGATGATCGAAGCCAGGAGTTTCTCTTGCGTGTCGACCGACACGCCGAGGTTGTCGGTTACCCATTCCACAGCTGATCACCTCCCGCGGTGCCATCCGAAGCTTCGGCCAGGATACGCCTCCTCACCGGCGAGGGTGCGGTACGTGGGCGCGGCCCCTTGGGCAGAGCAGTTCCTGCTTCGGACGTACAAGAGCCCCTGCCGTGATGGCAGGGGCTCTCATGTTCTAACGGACTCGTCAGCTAGCTCTTTGCGCTCTTGCGCCGGGCTGGCTCCTCGTCCGGGAGAAGGTAGTCAGCGCACGGGCACTTGGGCACTGTGCAGCCGATGTCTCCTCGATGTTCGACACGGGGATGGCCGCAGCCAACACACCGTTGTCTACCTCCGTCCACAGGGCGCGGACGGGGGGTGCTCACCGGGAGCGTTCTTTGGCCTGGTTAACCGTGAGGTCACGACCGTCGACGTTCCGCCCGTTGAGCGCGCTGATGGCAGCTGCGCCTTCTTCGGAGGAAGCCATCTCGACGAAGCCGAAACCGCGTGAGCGGCCGGTGTCGCGATCGCTGATGACCTGAGCCTTGGTTACCTCGCCGAACTCGGAGAAGAGATTCTCGAGGTCCGCTGAGGACGTATTGAACGTGAGATTGCCGACATAGATGTTGGTGGACATTGCATGCTCCTTGAAGCGTTGAACCGTCGGGGGCCGACGCCCTGCCTGACTTGCGTTCGGGAGCCGAGCCGTAAGCGTCGACGACGATCGATATGTCCTGCGAAAACCCCACCAGACGGACTTGAGGGTGGAGTAGGCGATGCACACACGGTGTGTGCTTGATGTGAGTGTAGCCGACTACCGCCGCATGACCGCATTGTTTCTGTCTTGACTACCAACCTACAGGTAGGTAGGGTCGACTGAATTGCATCAACAGAGGGGCTCTCATGGACACCGCCAGGGCAATCGAGACGCATCAACTGACCCGTAGGTACGGGGATAGCGTCGCCGTTGCCAATCTCGATCTCGTCGTCTCCGCAGGACGCATCTCGTGTCTATTGGGACCGAACGGATCAGGGAAGACGACGACTGTGGCGATGCTAACGACGGCGCTTCTGCCGACTTCCGGGAGTGCGACCGTCTGTGGTTACGACATTCGGAGCGATCCTCAGAAGATCAGATCA
Source organism: uncultured bacterium (assembly GCA_965368515.1). GTDB lineage: Bacteria > Actinomycetota > Acidimicrobiia > Spongiisociales > UBA5794 > JAAETI01. The sequence continues at coordinate 701 of CBDUNF010000246.1, read as the reverse complement.
ATGATTGGTGTCACACTGCAGCACACCGGCGTCGATGACCTGATGACGGGGCGTGAGATGCTGTCACTCCAGGCAACGCTGCACGGCCTTGGTCGCAATGCACGTAACCAGCGTGTCACCGAACTGGTTGATCTGTTGGATCTCGGCTCGCATATCGACACCCGAATGGAAACATGGAGCGGTGGCCTGCGGCGCCGCATGGATCTCGGGGCGGCACTGGTTCATCGACCTCAGCTGCTCTTCCTCGATGAGCCCACGACCGGTCTCGACCCCGCAAGCCGGCGTGCGTTGTGGGAGGAGATCCGACGCCTCAATCGGCAAGAAGGCGTCACGGTATTCCTGACGACCCAATACCTCGAAGAGGCCGACCACCTGGCCGACGAGGTCAGCATTCTTCGCGACGGCCAGCGGATCGTCACCGCAACGCCGGCGGAGTTGAAGGATGGACTCGGGGAGCGGGCTCTGTTGCTCGGCTTTGCGGATGCCGAGTCCGCGATCCGAGCCCGCGAACTCGTGGGTGGCCACGTGGACGAGGGGAGACGGAGCGAATTGCGGCTGGTCATCGCAGCCGATGGTGCACCCCACCAGCTTGTCGAACTGACTCGCGGCGGTATTGAGGTCATCTCGCTGACCATCAGCGAGCCGAGCCTCGAGGATGTCTTTCTGCGTCTCACGTCGGTCTGATCGAAAGGAACGTCATG
>CBDUNF010000245.1:0-4394 GCA_965368515.1 uncultured bacterium | reverse complement strand
GAACCCGGACTGCGTGGACCAAAACCACGGGTGCTGCCTATTACACCATCCCCCACTGTTGGGGCGGATAGGGATTGTAGCTAACCCTGGGAATCCTCGGTGATAGTCCAGCCAACTCGAGACAAATCGCACGCTTCGGCGAACCGTGCGCCGGCCGGGACCGAAGCAACCGCATCAGCCGCCTCCTCGAGATCCACGAAGAACCCGAACAGCGAGGGACCGCTGCCCGATAGCATCACCGGCTGGCCCCACGTGGCCTCGAGATCGGAGCGCCAGTCATCCAACTCAGGGATCAGGGTTCTGGCTGCGGGGTACAAGTCGTTGTAGAGATCGCCTTCGGTGCGCAGCACCGGGGGGAGGGCCCTCTCGGGAACTCGCAATCCATCCGGACCTCCCATGTCGTCCCATTGCCGGAATGCGGCCGGGGTTGAAATCTCGACGGGCGGAACCACGATCGCGAGGGCAAACCCCGACAGTGGGTCCATCGCCTCTACAAGCTCGCCACGCCCGGCCACCCGGGCAGTACCGCCGGTGAAGCAGAACGGAACATCAGACCCGAGCTGGGGGGCGAGACTTCGCAGCACCGAAGACTCCACTCCGAAACGACGGCCGGCCAGTGCGAGGCCCGCCGCGGCATCGGCACTGCCTCCGCCAAGTCCTGCCGCAGCCGGTATGGCCTTATCGAGAGAAAGGACAATGGGCTGTGCAGACCGTGCAGCTTCCCGAACCGCTGCGGTCGCCCGAAACGCAAGATTGTCGAGGTCGTCGGCTACGGGTCGAGCCCCCAACGACACGATGGTGTCTCGGTCGGAATCGGCGAGAGTGAGGTGGTCGACAATGGCGACCGATTGGAAGATGCCGTCGATCGGATGAAATCCATCCTCCCGCAATCGACCGACCCGAAGACCGATGTTGATCTTGGCGTATGCCAATCCGGCGATCACGGCAACACCTCAGCGAGCCGCACAAACGCTTGCGGAGGAAGATCCTCGGGGCGAGCGGTTTCATCGATCCCGGCGGCAGCCAACACGGCGGCAGGGTTCTCGACGACGGAAGCAAGCGAACGCCGCAACATCTTGCGGCGCTGCCGAAAGACAGCACCCGCGATCTCGATGGCGACCTCGGCCTGTGGCGGCGCTTCTATGCGGACCATTTCCACAACAGCCGAGTCGACATCCGGGGCTGGATAGAAAACTGCAGGCGGCACGGTGAATGCGAGACCGGTCTTGGTATGGAGTGCAGTGACAATGGAGGGGACCCCGTAAGCCTTGGATCCCGGTGTGGCCACAAAACGTTCGGCCACCTCGCGCTGCACCATGACGACAAGACGGGTTATGGCAGGAACCAGCCGCAACACGTCAAGGACAAGCGGCGTTCCCACGTTGTAAGGCAGGTTGGCAACCATGGTCCAGGATCCGGGAGTCAGGACCGCAGCGAGATCCACCTTTGTGATGTCCTGACCCCGGAGCTCGACATCGGTGTCCTGCAATACCTCCGCCAGTACGGGGAGCAGCCGCTGATCAATCTCGTAGGCCACGATCGTCGCTCCGGTCGCAGCCAGACCGCGGGTCAATGTCCCTGTTCCCGCACCGACCTCAACAACTTGATCCCCGGGGCCGACCGCTGCGGTGCGGACGATCCGGTCGACGAGATTGGGATCCGCCAGGAAATTCTGCCCCAGATTCCGCTGCGGGCGGAGTCCATGTGCCTCGAGTAGGGCTTTGATCTCGTTGCGACCCTGCGACATCAGGAACCGCTGTAGCTGAAAACACGACGCGCCGTCGCAGCCGTCATGCGAGCCACCTCGGCGACCTCGATACCCCAGATCTCGGCAAGCTGTTGTCCCACAAAGGGAACGAAGGCGGGCTCGTTGGCTTCGTCGCGATGGGCTTGCGGAGGTAGATAGGGGGTGTCGGTCTCGACCATGCACCGTTCCGGCGGCGCAACAGCAACCGCCCGTCGCACCGTGTCGGCGGTTGGCCAAGGGCGGCGAATCGCTTGGTCCACTTGGGCCCTCCCGTCCAGCTGTGCAGAATTGCCTTCTCCCCGAGGGCGGCGGCCTCCAGGTCCGCAAAGACGTCACTGAACGCGTCTCGGCAATGGACGATGATCGGCTTGTCCAGCTCGGAGGCAAGCCGGAGTTGCTCGCCAAAAACGTCACGCTGTACCGCACGCGGCGACAGGTCCCGGTAGTAGTCAAGCCCGCATTCCCCGATGCCGTCTGCCCCGGCAATCAACGCAGTCAGACGAGCGCCTTCCTCCGCCCACCGGGTCGCGTCGTGGGGATGGAGACCGGCTGCCCAGCGGATCCGGCGCGGATCGCCGATCGACAGGCGACGGGCCTGCAACGACGTTTCGAGGTCGATACCTGGACACATCAGCCAGTCGATGCCCGCATGGTCGGCTCGCTCGAGCAGGGCGGCGGGGTCGTCCTCAGACGCAAAGAGGTGACAATGGCTGTCCACCCAACGCGGTTGCTCCGTCACCATGTTCAGTCGACGTCGGCAGGCAGCTCGACCTTGGAGAACAACGGCACTGCAGGTCCCAGGGCGGTGCCTTGCGCAACCTCTCGCCGTGCCCAAGCAGGCTGCCTTGCGGACGTGTCCAAGCCAAGCGTCCGCAGCACAGTGGCCGATGTAGCAGGCAGGAACGGCGCAAACCCCGTGGCCAGCCCGGAGATGGCCTGGAGAGCGGTGTTCAAGGTCGTTCCGGTTCGGTCCATGTCCGTCTTAGCCGTCTTCCACGGCTCCATCTCCGATAGGTACTGGTTGGTGGCTTGGGCTCCGCTGAGCAGCGTCGCTAACGCGGCGCGCAACCGCACCGCATCCAGATTGGCTGCGGCCTCGTCGAGCGCGTCGTCGACTGAGCGCAGCAGCTCGTGGTCAGCCAAGGAGAGATCAGCGCATGGCGGAACGACACCGTCGAAGTAGCGGTGAGTCATCGAGACCACCCTGTTCACCAGGTTGCCCCACGTTGCGACCAACTCCTCGTTGATCCGCCGCACCAACTCGCCCTCGGTTATGTCTACATCTGAGGTTTCGGGCAGGTTGGCGGCAAGGGCATAGCGCAGCGCATCCGGTTCATAACGCTCGAGAGCATCGCCGATGGTGAGGCCGATGCCGCGGCTGGCGGATGCTTTGCCTCCCTTGAATGTGACGTACTGGTTGGCGGGCACATCGGTCGGCAGATGAAGATCTCCGTAGCCGAGCAGGATCGCCGGCCAGATGATCGTGTGGAACGGTACGTTGTCCTTGCCGATGAAGTAGTAGTGGTCGGCGTCGTCGTTCTGCCACCACTCCTGCCAAGCATCGGGACGGCCATTGGCGATTGACCACTCCTTGGAGGCAGAGAGATATCCGATCACAGCATCGAACCAGACGTAGATTCGTTTGCCCTCTCCGAGGCCTTCGATGGGAATCTCAACACCCCAGTCGATGTCTCTGGTGATGGCACGATCGTGAAGACCCTCTTCGATCCAACCAAGCGAGAAGTTGAGCACGTGCTTGCGCCACCCCTTCCGGGTCCCGAGCCACTCCTTCAGCTGGTCGGAGAAGTCGGAAAGCCGGAGGTAGAAGTGGTCGGTCGTCCGGAGGGTTGGGGTCGTCCCAGTGAGACTGGAACGAGGATCCACCAGGTCAGTCGGATCAAGGGTGCGACCACAGTTGTCGCATTGGTCTCCCCTTGCCTCGGCGTAGTCGCAGTGCGGGCAGGTGCCCTCGACATACCGATCGGGGAGGAAGCGACCGGCCTCAGGGTCAAAGAACTGGTCCGAGGTGCGCTTGTCGATGAATCCGCGGTCATACAGACGTCGGAAAACATCTTGGGTGACGGCGTGATGGTTGGCGGTGCCGGTTGTGGTGAATAGGTCCCAGTCAAAACCGAGGGCCTCCCACTGCGAGACGAACTCACTGTGGTAGCGGTCGACGATCTCCTGCGGAGCCACTCCTTCGGATTCGGCCCGCACCGTTATCGGGGTGCCGTGCACGTCCGAGCCTGACACCATGAGCACGTCGTTGCCGCGAGCTCGCTGGTAGCGGGCGAAGATATCTGATGGCAGGTATGCGCCTGCCAGGTGACCGAGGTGACGAGATCCGCTGGCATAAGGCCAGGCGACCGCCACGAGTATTTTGCGGGGTTTGTTTGATGATTCCACGGGCGCGGGATGGTACCAGCCGCCAATCCGGTGCGACCCATTCCAATCAAAGCGGCCCCCGTGGCAACCCGCCAATCAGCCCGAATCCATTGAAGAAACTCGCATTAAGTGCGTTTGCCGACACCCTAGAACACGCCACTGGTTCGCATACCACGGGGTACACTTGGCGCCGACAGACGTAACAGATGGTGGAAAAGACCACTGTCGTGACCGGAGGTACGATCTCTTGAACACCGCAATG
>CBDUNF010000244.1:0-4448 GCA_965368515.1 uncultured bacterium | reverse complement strand
GGTGACCCAACCGACACTGTTCTTGACGAGCGACACACCGGCACAGTCCAGCGAGTCGGATTCGTCAATCCACCACTCGACATTCCTGTCAGGCGGTGCGGCCTGCGCCATTGCAGCGAGAACCGCAACCACAACCATCGCCGCAACCATCAGTAGTCCATCACCCAGACCCTACTCAGACGATCGAACTCGACCACCTCTCAGGATCTATCTAACCCGCTCATGTCGGCACCTATGGGTGGGTTGTGCTGATCAGTCGTGACCGATGAGGGCAGGGCCGTCTGGGTTGTCAATGATGAACTTCCAAGACCCATCTGATTGGCGACGCAGCACCTCGGCAGTTGCCCCCTCAGCTACACGGCCGTCGGGGAAGGTCATCGTCCACGCCCAGTGAACCAGGGCAAGCTCACCCGCCTCGAACGAAACAGAATTGTCCATAGCGATGGACGCACCCGTCGAAAGGTATCCAGCAAGCACCTCACGGATGGCATCGGACCCTTCGTGGGCTCCTTGGGCGTTCGTAAACACGGCGCCGTCCTCGTAGAGGTCCATCAACCCATCGAGATCGGAACTGGCGAACCTCTCCTCGAACAACCGGCTCGCCTCGTCTGGACGACGCGCACCCATCACGTACCTCCCCAGGTAGTCCACACCACCCTAGGCCCGAGACGCCTGCCCGCAACATATCGGCACCTATGGGCGGCCACCTGGGCGTGGGACAATGCCGCATCACGATGACGCCACCGAAAGGCTGCGAATGAAGTGCTTGAACTGTGGATCTGACAATCTCACGAGCTCACTCGCCGTGGAAGACGACGGCGCCTACCCGGCTGGCAACCACAAGGTGACGACCCGACACGGTCGCTCCAGAGCATCGAAAGCCTCCGGCGCTCGCCTCGCCGCCCGAGCGTGCTTGGAATGTGGCTTCACCGCTCTGTTCGCTGAGGACCCGTCAGCGCTCTCCGAGTAGCAAGCCCCACCCGCCCATATCGGGCACCTATGCGCGCTCAAGGTGGGTGCTGTTTCGGCGCTAGCCGTTCCTTGACGTCGCGAGGGCCGGGGTGTCCGCCTCATATGGATCTTCGACGTCTTCGGTGATCGGTCGGAAGAGGACGCATTGTTGCGTCCGTCCCTGCTCCCAACACCCGCAGGTGGAAGGTCCGCCGAGCAGGACGTGTGCCGCGTCGATGTCGATGACTTCGCCCTCGACATCGTGGTAGTCACCTTGGTAGCGGAGTCTGGCTCGAGGTGTTGCCTTGAGATTCAGGAACCAGTCAGCGTTTGGTCCCCAGTAGGCCCCAACAATGAAATCGTCGCCACAGCGTGACACACACAACGGAGTGGCGTATTCACGCCCCGACTTGCGTCCCTTGTGATACACCACAACCGATTCGGAGTTCCGGTCGAGTCCAAAACGTTCTATCGCCGACAGCCACGCCCTGTTCGATTGCTTGGCCAGCCTCCGTGCTGCCCGGTGCAACCGTTGGGGCTTGTAGATGGCGATCAACGTGGTCAATTGGTCGAACACCAACATGGAGACGACGACCCCAACCACCACCGCAACCGCCCTCGTGGCCCACTTCGGGATACGAGGAGCCACAACGCACCTCCATGAAAGCCTCACCCCAGATACTCCGTCCAGCCAACAACGACCGACCAGAGCCAAACGTCACACCCCGCACATATCGGCTGTCGCTTCAAGGGGTCATTGCCCGCCCGAAGACCGTGCGTGACGCCGAGCTGATCTCGGCAGCTGGCTCGCCAGTGGTCAGCTTGGTAGGTTTCACGTCCAACTCGACAACCAGTGGAGGAGCAATGGACAAGGAAGGCATGCCCAGCGCGCAGGGTGTTACAGATGTAGTTCAGAGGGTGGATCTCGGCGGGGCCATCGACATTCACCGCGTCACGGTCCTGGACGTGATCATCGCAGTTGCCGTCATCATCCTGGCCGCGGTGCTGGCTGCGCTCGTACGGCGCTGGGTTCGCAGCCGAGTGGGTGCATGGGAGCAAGCTCCCGATTACCTCGCACCAGTGAGCGGCCGGTTTGCGAGTTGGGCGGTGATACTGCTGGGCGTGGTTGTAGCGGTCGACTTCCTGGGAGCCAATCTCAACAGTGTCCTGATGTTCTTCATGATCGCCGTGGTCGTGATGGCCTTTGCCGGCCGCGACCTACTGCGCAATCTGGCGGCAGCGGCCGTGCTGCAAGCAAAGGGTCCGTTTCACATCGGAGATCAAGTGCGCCACCTCGACTATGAGGGCACCGTTGAAGAAGTGAACAGCCGGGTGACGGTCATCCGGGGCGTCGACGGTCGCACCGTCTACGAGCCGAACATCAATCTGCTGAACGAAACAGTTGTCAACCTGACCCAGCAGGGTCACCGTCGATCGTCGCTGACGATGTCCGTGGCATACGAGACAGATTTGCAGCGAGCGCAAGATGTCATGCAACAGGCGATGATGGAGCTGGAAGCGGTGCGTCAGCAGCCCCTGCCGCGTGCCCTCGTAGCGACGTTCGAGGATTCCACGATTGACTTCGAGTTGCGGTACTGGCACGGACCCGGGATCGACCAAGAAGTGGAGGCGCGTAGTGCCGTTGCCATCGGAGTGCGCCGGGCCTTGCGCGATGAGGGCATCGAAATCGCCTTTCCGCAGCGTGTGCTCTCACTCAGCGACGACACAGAACGGCTCATGAGCGCTATCGCATCTGGGTGAGTCCATCCAGGCAAACGAATGACCTCGACGTCTCCCGTGGCGTTTCGGAGGTCGGCCCTGTCGGTCGTCATCAGTTCGCTTGGGCATCGTCGACCATCATCACATTCGAATCGGGTCGGGCGCGGGGACGTAGTAACGCGACGAGCCGTTCTCGTCATACTGCTCGGCCTCTCTCCTCTTGGAGAGAAACGCTGTCAACAGACGGCTCCTCCAACGCCCTGCGCAATGAGCCGCCGGCCTGATTGGAGGATCCCCGGAACGTCCCTGGCCCGGCTCCAATGGAACCTCTTGCTGCGCATGGGTCGTGGCGCGCCGCCGGTCCCCGCTGCGGTCCTATGAGGGTCTCGCGGTCTGCACAGAATCCGACCGGGCCGCTGACGGGACGCGTCGAGGCTCGCTGCTCCCGTCCCATCGACCCCTTCAAACAGCAGATTCTCTGTCCAGAGCGCTCCTGATTGGGCAGGTTCCGAGCGAGCCGGCACCCCGGACGCGCCGCTTCCCGTGTACAGTCCGCTCCTCGCGTACAACCAAGTGCCGCCCGGCCATCGAACGACCAGCGAGGTATGGACCCTTGTCAACACCGCACCAGATCGATTGCTTGTACCTTTCGCAGGAGGACCTTCTCGAGGCAGGATGCCTCGATCTCAACCTGGCGATGACGGCTGCTGAGGAGGCGATGCTCGCCTTCCGTGATGGCCGCATCATGTTCCCGGATAAGATCGTCCAGATCTTCAACGATGAGACCCAAGAACGCATCAACTGCCTCCCCGCGACGCTGCTGGACGAACAGGTGTGCGGCATGAAGTGGGTATCGGTGTTTCCGATGAACCCCGTCAAGCACGGTAGCCAGAACCTCTCGGCGGTGATTGTGCTCTCGGAGATCGAGACGGGGTTCCCGATCGTGTTCATGGATGGCACCTTGTGCTCGAACATGCGCGTCGGCGCTATGGGCGGAATCGCCGCCAAGCACTTTGCCCGTCCTGATGCCGAACGCATCGGGTTCATCGGGGCCGGAGAGCAGGCCAAGATGCACCTCATCGCGATGAAGACCGTGATCCCGGGCCTCAGCGAGTGTCGCGTGTCGGCGAAGTACGAGGGCGAGGACACGCAGTTCGCGAAGGAGATGGGTTCGCTCTTCCCCGACATCTCGTTTGTGTGTGTGGGCGATGACGGCCGGGCCGCGATGGAGGGTGCCGACATCCTCGTCACCGCCACCAGCGCGCAGGCCCCGTTGTTGAAGGCCGACTGGATGCAGCCCGGCAGTTTCTACAGCCACATCGGCGGCTGGGAGGACGAGTTCGCGGTCGCTGCTCTGTGCGACACGATCGTGTGTGACGATTGGGAGACCGTGAAACACCGCACGCAGACACTTAGCCGGATGTACAAGGCTGGTGAGCTCACCGACGCCGACATCGCCGCAGACCTTGTCGAAGTGGTCGCCGGTGAAAAGAGCGGTCGCACGTCATCCGATGAGAGGGTGTATTTCAATGCCGTCGGTTTGGCGTACGTCGACGTGGCGATTGCGCATGCGATGTATCAACGCGCGAAGGAGGCCGGCCGCGGCCAGACGTTGACGCTCCAACAGGAGATGATCTTCGAGCATCAGAATCTCGCCGACGTCATTCGAATGTAGTTGCTGCGGCGTCGGATCCTCCGTAGGCGGTATCGCAAGAAGGCCCGACGAGTCCCCCCGGACTCAGCTCTTGACCTCGACGACGATGAGAGTCGCCCACCGT
>CBDUNF010000243.1:0-4460 GCA_965368515.1 uncultured bacterium | reverse complement strand
AGCTCGAGGCTGCCGACTCGCCGGCAAGGACATTCGCCCAGGTATCGGCGATAATCGTGTATCGCTCGGCAGGCTCGAGGTCGGCAAATCCCGCCGCAAGTTCGTTGAGGACGTCTACTGGATAGTTGATCCTGTAGAAACCGTCGCCCCCACGATTCAGCAGGAAGTCATCAGCGGCACGAATTCGCACCGCCTGGTCGCCAACGATGATCCTGCCCTCGTCGGCGCCACTGCGGTAGAGGGCCGGAACCTGCCAGGTTGACTTGCCGCTGCCGAGAAAACGGAAGTGGCGTTGTTCCAGCTCAAAGCTGTCGCCCGAGTTCGAAACATCTATCTGTGGATAGCCACCCTGATAGATCCAGCCGCTCATGATGTCGCCCACTGGTTCGCCCGACTCAGCTTCGAGCGCATGCCACAGGTCATCGGTCTCGGTGTTCGAGTAGGCATGCTTCTTGAGATAGCGCCGGATTCCGTTCCGGAAGGTCTCTTCCCCGAGATACTGCTCGAGCATCCGTAACACCGAGGAGCCCTTTCCGTAGGTGAGCGTGTCGAACATTGCGTTCGCTTCCTCTGGGGAGGCAACGGGGAACTCGACCGGACGGGTCGAGGACAGCCCGTCAACGTCCATAGAGGCGGCACGGAAGTGAGCGAAGCTGAGCCAACGCTTCCAGTCGGGGCGGAAGGCATCTACGCATTTCAGTTCCATGAACGTGGCGAAGGCCTCATTCAGCCAAATCCCGTTCCACCATTTCATCGTCACGAGATCACCGAACCACATGTGTGCCAGCTCGTGAGCGATGACATCCGCGACTCGCGCCATTTCGTCCTGGGTTGCCCGCTTCATGTCGACTAGCAGAGCAGTTTCGCGATATGTGACTGCACCAAGGTTCTCCATCGCACCCCAGGCGAAGTCGGGCACCCCGATCATGTCGAGTTTGTCACCCGGGTACGGGATGTCGTAATAGGTAGCCAGGTACTCGAGCGCAAAGGCGCCGGCCTCGAGCGCAAACCCGGCCAGGTGACCCTTGCCGGGGGTGTGCAACACACGCAGCGGAACCCCTGCCGCATCCACAGGACCGCTGATTTCAAAGTCACCAACGATGAAGGCCACGAGATAAGTGGCCATCTTCATGGTCTCCGCAAACTTGTGAACGACCTTGCCGTCGGCGTTTGGTGTGGCAGAGACCTCCGACGCGTTGGACACGGCGACCAAACCGTCATCGACAATCAGGGTTACTGCAAAAGTTGCCTTGAGGTCTGGCTCATCCCAGCAGGGGAACGCCCGCCGGGCGTCGGTTGCCTCGAACTGAGTGGTGGCGATGACTTGCTCATTGCCGTCGGCGTCCTTATAGGTCGAGCGATAGAAGCCATGGAGGTTGTCGTTGAGGATCCCGTTGAACGACGTGTGCAGTTTCCAGGCTCCCGGCGCTAGCTCGGCGTCGAACGAGAACGTTGCGCGCTCTTTCGACTCTTCGTAGCTGATGCCGGACGCCGCGTACTCGACGCCGTCAGCACTCACCATCGTCGCCGACGTTATGTCGAGCTCAGTCGCGTTGAGTGCCACTTGCCGAACCGATTCCACAACATCGACATCGACGATCTGCGACCCGACGAAGGAAGCTGACTTCAAGTCCGGAGCAAGCGTCAATTCGTAACGGGACGGGACAACTGTCCTGGGGAGACGGTATTCGGCTTCACTCATTGGCAGATCCTCACATGGCGATACGGGCTGATGCTAGATGCCGAAACCTGAATACAAATCGACCGCCGACCCATGGGACGTCAGCCGCTCGGCTTGCCTCGGGTGGCAGTTTCGGGAACGCGAGCCAACGCCTCGAATTCGTGCCTTCCCTCGACCGACCACCCTTCCCGACCTATGACTACCTCGAAGTCGCTGATTAGCTCCCAACCCTCACCCTCGGCCAGCAAGTAGGGCCGCGGTGGACGATCGTTGCGCTCGAGATTCCGTAGCGTTGCCCGGCAGAAAATGAGATGACCGCCGGGCCGAATCACCTCGAGGAACGCTGGAAAGAGGTGTCGTTTGATGAAATGGAAGTCAACGATGGCATCCCACGGGCCGGGTGGCATGGGATCGGTGTCGAAGTCCATGAGAATGGTCGCAATCTCAACCCCGGCAGCCGCTGCGGCCCGCTGTGCCAACTCCAGACCTAGCGCCGAGATGTCTGCGATGGTGACAGCATGGCCGTGCTTGGCTAGCCAGACCGCATTACGGCCGCTGCCGCCCCCGACATCGAGGATTTGTGCTTGCGGCGGCAGATACTGGGCCGCTTCGACGAGGAAGGCGGCAGGATCAGTGGTGCGAGCGCCCTCGGTTGCGTAGCGGTGATCCCAGTGTTCGCGTTCAGTATCTGACATGTAGGGTCATCCTATGTGTAGATCAATCAAACGTCTTCGTGAGGGCACCGTCCCCGCCACCCCCGAGGAGATCGAGGCGGCCGCGCTTCAGTTCGTCCGCAAGATCAGCGGCTTCCGGCAACCGGCTAGCCACAACACCGAGGTGTTCACCCGCGCCGTTGCAGAGATATCCGCATCCTCGCAGGAGCTGCTGGACGGGCTGGTCATTCGCGGCGCAAAGAACTAGGTGGCCCCTCGCAATGAGGGGCCACCTGCTCGCCTCAGGTCAGAAGGTCATCTATCGATCGAGGCGAACCGCATCTTCCAACAGCTCCATGAACTCGTCCGCCGCCTCGTCATCGATCTCGCGCCACGGGAGATCCTCGACTTCATCGAGCACGTCTTCCAGATCAAGGCCTCGCACCCACCGGCTGTCTCGCAACACCTCGGCGTAGGCAGCGACCGATGCCGCCAGTTGGAACTCGGCCGGTGTCTCATCGAAACGATCCGACAGCAACCCGGATCCGATGTCGCCTGAGATCTCCTCGGTACGTCCTGAGTCCGCATCGATCCACCTCAAGAACACCGTCGCAAAGGCATCGTCGGTGCGATAGGCATCGCGCGTAAGCGCCACCTCATAGAGCGCCGTCACCGTGTGCCCGGCGTTGACTTCACCGGCATCGACCTCGTCATCGCGGAAGTCCTCATCTGCGATGTCCCGGTTCTCGAAACCAATCAGCCGGTACTCCTCCACGTACTCGGGATCGAACTCGACCTGAACCTTCACGTCACGGGCCACTGTCTCGAGGCTGGTGGTCAGTTGGTCTTGGAACAGGCGCTCGGCCTCGTCCTGGGTATCAACGTACGCGTACCAACCATCTCCTTGATCGGCCAGTTGTTCAAGGAGGACATCGTTGTATGTCGAAATGCCGACACCGATAGTGACTAGATCGATGCCACGGCGAGCCTGTTCGCCGATCTCTTCGAGGATCGAGCCAGGCCCGGTGTTGCCGACATTCGCCACGCCATCGGACAACAGCATCACCCGATTGACTGCGTCACGCTGGAAGGACTCATCAGCCAGGTCGTACCCGAGGATTAGCCCCGCCTCAGCGTTGGTGCTGCCGCCTGCATCCAGACGATCGATCGCACGCAGGATGTCGTCGCGGTCGCCAACCGATGTCGGCTCCAGGATCACATCGGCTCTGGAGGAATAGGCAACAATCGCGACTGTGTCGTGACTGTCCAGCTCATCGAGAAGGATCTCGAGGGAACCCTGGACCATTTCCATCTTTCCGTCGTCCCGCATGGAACCCGACACATCGACCACCAGCGTCAGATTCACGTCCTGTCGCTGCCGCTCCGTCACTTCTCGAGCCTGAATCCCGATACGGAGAATGTCGTTGCGAGAGTCCCAGAACGGCGCGGGCCCACCGTCAGCGAAAACGGCAAAAGTGGAATCCTCGGGAGCGGGGTAGCCCCCGTCGAAGTAATTGACATACTCCTCGACCCGAACCGAGTCGGTCGGCGGCAGGACCCCACCGTTGACCCAAGCTCGCATCAGCGTATACGACCCGGTATCGACGTCTACCGCAAAGGTCGATAGCGCATCAATCTCGGGATCCTCGAATGGGTTCGCCCCGTAATCCTCAAAACGCGTGTTGTCGGGGATCGTTGTCCCCGGAATCGTGGTCTCCGGAGGAGACTCGGCCCGGTCTCGTAGATCCGCGGATTCGTCGCCACCCGCAACCAGGCTCGAAGCCTGAGTGGTAGTGGTCTCCGCGGCAGCAGCCATGGCCTCTGTGGTCTCGGTTGCCGCCGCCGTAGTCTCGGATGCAGCTGCCGTCGTCTCGGTGGCTCGTCTGGGATCTCCAGAGATAGCCTGGGTCGTCGCCGGCCGGTCGATTCGACCCGACGTTGTGTCGCTGTCGTCGCTGTCCCCACATGCAGACATGATCAGAGCGACCGCCAATGTGCCTATTGCGATCTTCCTGTGCTTCATCATTTCTTGCCTCCCACTTGGGCGCATGGCCAAACCATGCGATGCCCCTAGGACGCACCCAAACGCTGGAAGGGTTCCCGTGTGCCCGCAGGGCACATGGGGT
>CBDUNF010000242.1:0-4539 GCA_965368515.1 uncultured bacterium | reverse complement strand
TACGAACAAGTCTCCGAACGCTTCGTAGTTGTTGGCGTTGATGGGATACGCGTCACTCAATCCGGTGCCCGGCCGGTCGACTAGAAGGCATCGATACCCCGCCATGTGCTCGACAAGTGGCGCCCACGTCGACCCTGAATTCGGTCCACCATGAATGAACAACACCGGCTCGCCCTCGCCGAGCTCTTGCACTCGTACCTGCACCCCGATCCGGGGCAACGCTACGTACCTCTCCTTTGGTTGGAGGCCTACGGACTTCCAGAGTCGGTTTTCTGCTTCGCGATACCTTGTTTCGTTCATTGTTGGCCTCCTCAGCCCGAGATAGTCAGGGTTCCGGTCATGTTGTCGTGGCCGGGAACGGTGCAGATGATCTGATATGTCGCTGCTGGGGCATTGATGTCGATCCGACGTGCCTTGAGTCCAGGAACCGAGATGTCGATCCCCAGTTCGGGGATCGTGAATGTGTGGCGAACCCCGTCTTCGTTGTCGATCCAGATGCCCGATGCCGTGCTGTCGATGAGGATTTCCTCTGGAGCCCACATCAGCTGTTGGGCTGTCACCTGCACGTCATCCGGCAGTGCCAACGCGGAGTCGGTATTGGCGGCGATGGCCACCGAACCGAATGTCCCGGCAAGGAAGACGCCCGCGGCGGCCATGGCAAAGGGACGCACCAATCGCGTCGACCGACCGAAGAACGCTCCGAGACCGCCGGCTATTACCAGGAACACACCGACGGTCGATAGCAATTGCAGGATGAACGAGGGAGCCGAATCAGGGTTCTGCAGATCGTCGAGAATGATCGGGAGATTCCCTATGTAGGCGGCCAACCCGAAGATCGCACTGGCTAGGCCCAGCCGCCGCCGCTCTCCTTTCAAGTAGGGACTGAGCGCCAGGAACACCAATCCAATCACGAGGACTGGTGGGATGATCGATCGCGCTGTTGCCTGCAACGTGACAGCAAAGGCCACCATCACGATTGCACCGGCTCGAGCCAGCCTCATCCACGCGGGCACCGTCGACCCCTCCGCTACGTGTTCTGTGACCCTTTCGAGGGTTGCTGTTGCCATGTCTGTCCTCCTGGTTTCGAGTACTCATGCAACGTACGAAGGAGAGGAGAACGGCGGAACCGTGCCTCCCACACTTGTGGGCGGGGGCCAGCCACAGATTGAGAAGACCGCAATAGTGAGGCTGGCCTCAATGGACAGGTGGCGGTGCCAGGCTGCACAATGCGACCCGTGAGACGGTTTCTTTGGCTCGTTGCGCTGACCTCGGCCGCAGCACTTATCGCTGCGCTGGCAGTCTCGCTCGGCCAGAGACCACTTCCCGGGTCATCGATTCAGTACATATTGACCGTGCCGATTCCCTTTCTCTCCGCGGGGATTTTCCTGCTGTGGCGGCAGCCGGAGAATCGATCTGGCTGGCTGCTCGTCTGCGGAACGGCAGCAACCATGGCCTATGCGGTGCTGCTTGAACGTGTCGTTGTCAGCCAGTTCCAGGCGAGCGGCACAGATTCGTGGATGTCGTGGGCGTTGTTCGGCGAAGCGCTGTTGATGACCGTCGGGCTGGCGTGCCTGGCGTTGCTCATCGGTTTCTTCCCAGCCGGAACGGCCAAGACCAAGGGCCAACTGCGATTCGCCAAGTCGCTGCGGTTCCTCCCTGTGCCGATGCTGATCGGGCTGCTTGCTAACGAGGAGGTCCTGGTTGATACGATTTCTTACGCTGCTGTCGGTCCGTTCGCCAATCCCTTGCACATTGAGGCTTTGAGCTCGCTAGGCCCCACCACCGCCTCGGTCCGTCCCATCCTCGGGTCCGCGCTGCTTCTCGCCATTGGGATGCTGGTGGTGCGATATCGCCGGGAGGCCACCCAGGAAAGGCGGCAGATCAGGTGGGTTCTGTTCGGATCCGTATTTGCCATGCTGATCGGAATCGTCCCGTTCATCGTTCAACCCCTTCTCGATCCCGACTCCTTCATCCACGGCCGGTTGACCTTGACGCTTGGTTCGTTGGCACTACTCCTGATACCGACAACGATCGTCGTAGCGATCGAGCAGCCGAAGTGGCTTGACACCGACGCGGTGATTCGGAAGTCCTTCATCTACGGGGCGCTGTCAATCGGAATCTTCGTCATCTACGCGTCAATTGCCGCCGGTTTGGGCTTGGCTGCGGGGGCGCGCCTCCCTCTCGAGGTCGCCATGATCGTGACCGCCGCATTGGCTTTTGGCTTCCAGCCGGTGCGGGCGCGATTGCAGCGGATCGCCGATCGATGGATCTTCGGGGAGCGTCCTACGCCAATCGCCGCCATCGCCGACTTCGATCGCTCACTCTACGGGCGGGAGGGAGTCGAACTCAACAGGCGCCTGGCAGAAACGGCGCAAAGGGCAGCTCGATTGCGCTGGGCCACCGTCGAACTAGCTCCAGAGCCTCGTTTCACCTCAGGAGCGCAGTCTGGGGAGGCGGTCTACACCGCGTCGATAGCTCACGGTGACGAGGAATACGGGACAATTCGGTGCGGCCCCAAGGTGAGCGGACAGTTCAAGGATGTGGACGCCAGTCTGGTGCAGGCACTGGCGGGTCAGGCAGGCCTGATTGTCTCGAACGCCCGTTTGGCTGGCAGAATCGTTCATGCCCAGGAAGCGGAACGTCGACGTCTGGAACGCAACATTCATGATGGCGCCCAACAGGAATTGGTTGCCCTCGTAGCCAAGCTCGGGTTGGCACGCGCCAAGAACCAGAGCGGCAACCTGGACGAAACAACCCTGATTGAATTGCAGCGTGACGCCGGGACAATTCTCAGGGACCTGCGGGATCTGGCGCAAGGAATCCACCCCACCGTCCTCACCGACGGTGGCCTCGTGGAGGCCGTCGAGGACCGCTGCAGTCGGCTCCCCATCGATGTCGTCGTCGATACATCGCCGGGTCTGCGCTCCCACAGGTTCGAAGACGATGTCGAAGGAGCCGCCTATTTCTTCGTTACCGAGGGACTCGCCAATGTCTTGAAACATGCGGAGGCCTCTGCTGCCCGTGTCGAGCTGCGCCGCTCCAACGGCAACCTCGAACTGACCGTGACGGACAATGGTGAAGGCTTCGATCCGCAAGCGATTCGCTGGAACGGCCTCGCCGGCCTTACCGACCGGTTTACCGCACTGGCCGGGAACGTCACCGTCGAGGCTGGGTCCGACCGCGGGACCGTCCTCCAAGGGCGCATTCCTATTGAGACACCGGCGTGATCAGAGTCATAATCGCCGATGATCACTACCTGGTTCGAGAGGGAACCCGGCAGCTGCTTGAGGCATCCGGCGAAGTAGACGTGATGGCCACCGTCGAGGACGGGGTTCAACTCAGAGATGCAGTTGATCGGTTGAAGCCAGATTGTGTGCTCGTGGACATCCGCATGCCGCCAACGCACAAGATGGAGGGCATCGAAGCATCGCTCGACATCCGGGCCAAGCACCCCGATGTTGGTGTCGTCGTCCTGTCGCAACATGCCAACTCGATGTATGCCTTCCAACTGTTTAAAGACGGCACAGCTGGGCTGGCCTACTTGCTCAAGGACAGAGTCGGCGACCTCGACGAGCTTCTGCGCGCTGTGCGCGAGGTGGTAGCGGGCGGATCGGTCATCGACCCGCTGGTGGTTGAAGGTCTACTGAACCGGCAGCGCCAAAGTTCCGATCGCTTGCTCGACACGCTCACGGCTCGTGAGCGAGAGGTGTTGGGTGTGATGGCTGAAGGCCGTTCCAATGCGGCTATCGGCGAGGCGCTGTTCATCTCGAACTCGGCCGTCGAGAAGCACATCAATTCGATCTTCGCCAAACTCGGTCTCGCTCATGGCGAATCCGAGACGCACCGACGGGTGGCAGCGGTGCTGGCATTCCTGGCCAACCACGATCTCGGGTCGGCCTGATCATGCTCGCGAATGCATGACGCAACCCGAGATGTTGCGCTCGTTGACCGGCATGAGGAGTGCCTTGCCGTCGAGGCGCCGGTGCCGTCCTGGTGTTCTTGCATAGCCTTGCTACAGATTCCTTTGGTGCCAGCCGATGATATGCGCGGCCACCTGAGGACGGTACCCGGATGCGTGCAGCAGGTTTCTGCGACGTCTGCGAGAAGAATGTCTTTCTAGACGATTGGGTGTGCGCGGCCGGGCATGATCGATCGCACATAACCAACTGGTACAACGCTGAGACCGGTGAACAAGTAGTACCCCCACCGCGGAGCTCGCCTGCAGAGCCCAGAGCTGGGTCTGCCGATCCCGCATTTGCCATGGCCGAATACCTCGCGCAGCGTCTCGGCAAGGTGGGTCTCAGCGTGGCGCAGAGCGGTGCCATGCTGGCCATTGCCGTTGAGGATGCCTACGAAGCATGCATCCTGGTTTCCGGCAAGGACCAGTCGATCACTCTATGGGAGCAGCTTTCAAGCGGACCCGATCCCGGCGTTCGCGATTTCGTGCGCAGAGCGGGGGAGCAGGGTTGGAAAGTTCGAGTGTCCCTGCGTCCACCGGAACCCGGGGAATAGGGGCCAGCCATTCTCAAGGTCATCTCA
>CBDUNF010000241.1:0-4574 GCA_965368515.1 uncultured bacterium | reverse complement strand
ATGGGGACATCGTGGTCGGCGAAGACGCAGCCTCGACCACCACAACGACCATCGGCGTTGTCGTAGAGACTCCGACGGCGGATTACCCGCCCGGCTACGTCGAGTTCGCTCCTGGTATTGCGGCGAACAGCGGCGAGATCATCATTGACGACGACTTGGTTGTGGTTGCCTTCACCACCGCGGCGATTAGGGGCAGCGACCCCGTCGCAAACGAATGGCCACGCGGCGGATCCTGGCTGTTGGAGACGGATTCCGGGACTGCCGTTGAGTCATCGCGAGTCGTGGTCGGCCGCTTCAGCCCGGCGGCCTTCACCGTTCATTTTCCCGCCCGACAATTCAACGGCGCCACCGACTTTGCTGCCGCAACCCTCATCGAGCGATGGGACCCGGTGGAGTTCACCGGCTCTGTGACGATTCCCTTTGCGGGTGAGCCGTTTGAGTCCTCGGAGCCCATAACTCTTCCTGTCACTCAGGATGTGACGCTTCTTATCCCCAACATCAAGCTTGGGAGATTTCTTGGATCGGTGGATTGGGCAACGACAGGGGGAGAAGCGACCGTCGAGATTTCGGTCACGTTGCTTGACGATGCCGGCGACCCGGTGGGCGCCTACGAGCGATTCCCCGAGATCCGAGACGCGACCACGAGCGGGAGGAACGAAATCCTCTGGCAGGAGCCGTTCCCAACCGATCAAGAAGGCGCCGTTACCGCCGTCGTCGACTACCGCCTCACCATCGCGGAGGTTGTGCCCGTGTCGGTCACCTTTGATCTGACCGGCGTTCCGCTCGGTCGCTGACCGGACAGCGTGTGGTGCGCACTAGGTTGGCTCCATGATGGAAGATCAACTCGTTGGGCTGCTCGCCGGTGCCGACCGAATACTCATCTTCACCGGAGCGGGGATCTCGACCGCCAGTGGCATCCCCGACTACCGCGGGCCGCAAGGTGTCTGGAAGACGCGAACGCCGGTCTACTACGACGAATTTATGAATTCAGTCGATCGTCGGAAGGCGTACTGGCAGCAGAAGATGGAGGACGCCGAGACGTGGGGCGACGCCCAGCCCAACGAGGTTCACCACGCAATCGTTCGCCTCGAGCGGGCACAGAGGGTCGAGATGGTCGTGACCCAGAACGTCGACGGCCTCCATGCCCTTGCCGGGACCGACAAAGATCGATTGATCGAGGTTCACGGCACCAACCGAGAGATTGAGTGCCAAAGCTGCGGAGCCCGTTCCGCTCCGGGACCGCACTACGAGTTTTTCAAGAGCACCGGCGAGGTTCCGCAATGCGAGTGTGGCGGCATCCTCAAGGCGGCGACGATCAGTTTTGGACAGAGCCTTCGCGCCGACGATCTGGCTCGCGCTTACAAGGCAGCCGACCAGTGCGATCTGGCCCTTGCTCTTGGCTCGACGCTGACGGTTAATCCGGCGGCCGCCATCCCGCTCTATGCAACCGAGCGGGGAACGCCGTACGTCATTGTGAACAAGGGAGCCACCGATCACGATCGTCTGGCAGTGGTGACACTGCGAATAGACGGCGACGTTGGCGAGATCATTCCCGCTGCTATCGATCGTGCTCTCGAACTGCGGACCTAGCGTCACTAGTCTCGGGGGTACGCCTATTCCTATGAGGGGAGCACCCCATGCGCATCGAACGTGACTCAATGGGTGAGGTCGAGGTACCCAGTGACGCCTACTACGGGGCATCGACACAACGTGCGGTCGACAACTTCCCGATCTCAGATCTGCGATTCAGCCGCCGCTTCTTCTGGGCGCTGGGCCTGCTCAAGGGTTCCGCAGCTCGGATATCCGGCCCCGCCGGCTATGTAGACGCCGCCAAAGCCGAGGCGATTGCCCGCGCCGCCGACGAGGTTCGTGATGGTGCGCTCGACGGACAGTTCGTCCTCGATATCTTTCAAACGGGATCAGGCACATCGACCAACACGAACGCAAACGAGGTGATTGCTACTCGGGCTTCGGAGATGATCAGCGGCGAGTTTGGGTCGAAGGAAGTCCACCCCAACGATCACGTGAACTTCGGCCAGTCATCCAACGACGTCATACCAGCGGCCATTCACGTCGCCGCCGTCGCGGCGATACGGGACGAGCTTCTGCCTGCCCTCGACAAGCTGAATTCTGCGCTGGCGGCCAAGGCTGATGAGTTCGCCGATGTCGTCAAGTCAGGCCGAACTCATCTCATGGATGCGACCCCGGTGACACTCGGCCAGGAGTTCGGCGGCTATTCGGTCCAGATCAAGAAGGGCAAGGAGCGCGTCGAGAAGGTTCTTCCCGAGCTGGAGGAGCTGGCTCTTGGCGGCACGGCGGTTGGCAGCGGGTTGAATGCGCCAGATGGTTTTCCGGCTGCGGTCATCGCAGACATGGCAGCGATCAGCGGATTCGCCTTCCGTGAGGCCGACGATCACTTCGAGGCCCAGGCTGCCAAAGACGCCGCGGTCAACGCCTCGGGCGCACTGAAGACGGTGGCGGTATCGATGTTCAAGATCGCCAACGACTTGCGCTGGTTGTCGAGCGGTCCCCGCACGGGCATCGCCGAGATCCAACTGCCATCGCTGCAGCCCGGCTCCTCGATAATGCCGGGCAAGGTCAATCCGGTCATGTCCGAGATGGTCATGCAGGTTGCCGGCCAGGTCATGGGCAATGATGCTGCGATTACCTGGGGCGGCGCCAACGGGAATTTCGAGTTGAACGTGATGATGCCCTTGATCGCCCACAACCTGCTCGAGTCGATCAGCTTGCTTGCCCACGCGGCCGATACCTTCACCGACAAGTGTGTGGTCGGACTCGAGGCCAACGTGGACCGAGCCCGCGAGCTCGCCGAGCGCAACATCATCGTCGTGACGGCGCTCAATCCTCACATCGGCTACGACAAGGGTGCCATCGCCGCCAAAGAGGCGTTTGCTTCCGGTCGCAATGTCGCGGATGTGGTCATCGAAAAGGGATGGCTAACCGCAGAGCAAGTGACCGAGCTGCTGGACATCAAGAGGATGACCGAGGGCGGGGTTATCGCGTAGTTTCGGCGGAGCCGCAAAACTACGTACTGAGGTTCGCTTTGCAAACTCAGGCTGAATCGCCGTTCCTGCGTATCTGGTGTCCACTTATGGACACCAGATACGCAAGAAGCTGTTGGGTCTGGTGCTCGGCGAGATAGTGGCCAGTATCCTCGGCCGCTATGCCTCATCGCACCCGGCGTTTTCGGCTGAGCCTCAGCTATCTAACCGGTCTCCGGCTGATCATCAACACGGCGGCTCGGTTCGTGTCGTTCTTTTTGCCTGCCATCGCTCGTGGTCTGGGCGTACCTCTGGAACGAGCGGGTGATCTCATTTCGATTCGGTGGGCAGCAGGGTTACCGACCCCGCTTCTGATGACGGCTCTCAGTCGTGGCAGGCCCCGGCGGACCCTGATCGGGCTGGGACTCGGGTTGTTTTCCGCTGGAGCTCTGGTGACCGCGGCGACCTCTGTTTATGTAGGTGCGGTAATCGGCTTCATCATGATGGGTGTCGCCAAGCCGCTCTTCGACGTGTCAGCACAGGCGTATCTCTCCGATCGGGTGCCGTACGACAAACGGGGGAGAGTCCTTGGCATCTTTGAGCTCACCTGGGCAGGCGGGCTGCTGGTGGGAGCTCCGCTGGCGGGATGGATGATCAGGACCAGCGGGTGGCGGTCTCCTTTCTGGCTGTTTGGGGCGTTGGTCGCTGTCGGTGCGCTCCTGGTAGTGAGGATGCTCGATGAGGACACCGGTGATGTGCACGGTGAGAAGGGCAGGCTCAGACTTGATCGGCCCTCGGGGGCCTTTCTCGTGGTCGCTGCGCTCTATGCGATGGCGGCGGAGTTGATGTTTGTGGTGCTGGGCGCCTGGCTCGAAGACTCGTTTGGCCTGTCGCTTGTGGAAGCCGGCGGTATTGCGGTGTTCATCGGCCTCGCCGAGTTGAGTGGGGAGGCAGCGATGACCGGCTTTGCCGACCACATCGGGAAGAGACGCTCGGTCTTTGCCGGGATACTTATTGCTGCCGCCGGTTTTGCCGCATTTGGTTTGGTCGAGAGGTCGCTTGTGTTGGGTGTCGCGGCAACGATGGTGGCCTATTTCGGCTTCGAACTGGCCATCGTGTCCGGTGTTCCGTACGCATCGGAGATCCATCCCCACGCCCGAGCACGGTTCCTTGCATGGATGGTGGTTGGATGGTCGGTCGGTCGAACGCTCGGATCAGCGGTGGGTCCGCGGCTCTACCTCGAATCGGGAATCGTCACCGCCGCATTCGTTGCAGCAGCGCTGAACCTCGCTGCGGTCGGCGTGTTTGCATGGGGCGGCAGACCGAAGAGTGCCATTGAGTCTCAATCCATGCCAGACTCAACCAAAAGCTGAGGAAAGCGAAAGATGACTCCAGACTCCGGCCGAACCAGCGAAGGCATGCTGTTCACCGATCAGTACCAACTGACGATGGCGCAGCTCTACTTCCGCCGGGGCCTCCATGAACGCCAAGCGCAGTTCGACTACTTCTTCCGTAGATATCCCGACTACGGGCGCCATCAGGCGGGCTACGCCGTATTCGCTGGACTCGACA
>CBDUNF010000240.1:0-4579 GCA_965368515.1 uncultured bacterium | reverse complement strand
ATTCCTGCAGGCCGCTCGATGGCGGCCGAGAGGGAGGGAGAATCACGATGAGAGTCTTCACGAGACGGTTCCGCCTTGCGCTCATTGCGTTGTCGGTCGGTGCAATGATCGCGACGGCCACGCCGGCGCTCGGTTCCGGTCACAGCATGGCGACAGGTGAAAACGGCTGGACCGCTCACCCGGTGTATACGGTGGGTGAGCCCATTCCGGGCACGAGTGGAGCGTTGAACCCATCGACGGCGGGCGAATACTCGCCGCCAGGTGTGATCGACGGCATGGGAGCGTACGAGCTCGATGCGGACACGGTGCGAGTCTTCACCAACCACGAGATACTCAACTTCCGTGGCTACGAGTACGAGGTGAGCGACGGTGCCGGCGGTACCTTCAGCATGCCGGGCGCTCGGATCAGCTACTGGGACATCGACAAAGACACCCGCACGATCGTCGATGCCGGAATCGCCTACAACACGATCTACGACGCCAACGGAAATGTCGCGTCTGATACATCCTTCCTCGCCAACGATCTGGCTGGATTCAGCCGATTCTGTTCCGGGTCGCTATTCGAAGCCAAGCAGTTCGGGCATGCCGGCGGCTTGGAAGACCGGATCTTCTTCGCCGGCGAGGAAGACGGCGGGTTCTTCAGTCCCACCGGAGGCGCTGAATGGGCGCTTGATCCCGAAACCGGCAGCATCTGGCATCTACCGGACCTAGGTCGGGGTGCATGGGAGAACGTCGCAGTCATCGACACCGGGAGCAAGCACACCGTCGCCGTCATGCTTGCCGATGACACCTCGCCGTTCGACTTTGATGGTGACGGCGAAGACGAAGCTGCGCCGTTGTTCCTGTACGTGGGGGAGAAGGACCGAGACGGTGACTTCCCCGCACGGAACGGGTTGCGAGGCGGCAGTCTGTACGTATGGGTGGCACGGAACGGGGACACCTCGCCCGCCGATTTCAACACGGCAGGGACCCGGGCCGGTAGCTGGGTAGAGATCGACAACAGTCCAACCGGGACCCCATCTGAGGACGGATCGACTGGTTTCGACGAGTTTGGCTATCCCACTCAAGGCACGCTGTGGCTGCGGGCCAAGGCGCTGGGTGCGTTCGGCTTCTCACGGCCGGAAGACATCGCAACCAATCCGCACGACGGACGAGAAGCCGTCCTGGCTTCGACAGGCGTTGATACGTATGTCGATGGCGTAGATACCTTCGGCACGCTGTACACCGTCAAGACCAACTTCCGGAACATGAGTGCGACGGTCAAGATCGCCTACGACGGCGACGCCGATCCCGACCGCCAGTTGCGGTCGCCCGACAATCTGGACTGGGCGGACGATGGCTATCTCTACGTTCAGGAAGATGAGGCAGAGGAAGAGACCCTGACCGGCGAGCCGCTGTTTGGCGATGGCGCTGTCAATCCCAACGAGGCTGGCATCGTCCGGATGACGCCAAACGGCAGGCAAGTAACGCGGATTGCCAACATCGACCGCAGCGTGGTTCTCGACCCTTCAACCACGGGTACACCGGTCGATCAAGACGCTGGTTCCGCGGGCGAGTGGGAGAGTTCCGGCATCCTCGACGTGTCGAAGCTGTTCGGCGAGCGTCCGGGAACGTTGTTCCTGTTCAACGTGCAAGCGCACGGGATCGAGGATCAGGATGACTTCAACGCGGACTCACGCTTGGTCGATGGCGATCTAGTTGAAGGCGGCCAGTTGCTCTTCCTGAGTGCCCCTCCGGGGAAGGTCAGATAGACAAAAACCACGTGGGAGGGCCCTATTGGCCCTCCCACTTTCCAACCCGCCGATTCCTAGGGCACGTAGGCCAGGCCAAACGGGTTGAGGCCGACGGTGACTTCGGCGCTGAACACGGGAATTGGATGACGGTTCGCTATGTCGTAGACGGTCACCTTGTCGGATGTGCCGCCAGAGTGCGTCACGAACAGCTTATGGTTCGCGGTGACCACCAGGTTGTGCGGTACTCCGTACGGAGTATCCGTCGATCCGATAACCGTGTTGGTCCGCGTGTCGATGGCAAACAGACCGTCGACCCCGCCGCCGGGAAGATTCGTTGTGTAGAACACCTTGCCGCTTGGCGTCATGGCCGCGCCGTGCGCTCCGGGAACCTCGATCTCGGCTACGAGGGCAAGGGTGCGCCGGTCGAGCACGGTCACGACATCGCTGTTTTGTGCGGGTACGTAGATCAGCTTGTTGCGGGGAGTTATCGACACGTGTGGATCCAAACCAACCTCTGCGCGGTTGGTTTCGAGCATGGTGGCTGTGTCGAACTGGACCAACCAGTCACTGCTGATTCCGCCCAGCAAGGTCACGTAGGCGAACCTGCCACTCGGATCCAAGATGACGTCATGTGGCTTGTACCCCGCTTCCACCAAGTCGCTCGGCATGTCGACGGTGCCGATGACCGACAAAGAACGCGCATCGATGACCGTGGCGGTGTTGTCAATGTCGTTGTTGACCCACAGCTGCTTTCCTTGCGGGTCGGCCCACTGATGGAATACACCGGCACCCGCGGGAAGCGTGGTCACAACTGAGTAGTCGGCGGCATCAAAGACCACAACACGGTCGTTCGCACGGTCACCCACAAAGACGTGGTCGCCGCGCTTGACATGGGTCACGTACATGGGTTCCGGCTGGTTGTCTCCAGCAGGTAGTGCGTACGTCCCGAGCAGTTGCTCGGTTCCAGCGTCGATCACCGAAATCGTGCCGGACGCCCGGTCGGCGACAACAACCTCACCTGCTCGGTTTGAGGCCTCGACAGCACCGGCCGCGGCCGGAAGCACCGCAAGCATTGATACCGCCACGACAAGCGTGGCCACTACGCGGATAGATGATCTCATCTACCACTCCTTATCTCGATTGAGATCGAAAGTACGAGCCAGTCCTTGCAGGACAGAGAACAACGACCGAACAATGCCTTAACGTTTGGTGGCGGGACGAAGAAGCAGGGTTGAAGTGTTCTTGGTATAGGCCTGGAAATCGGTGTCGTCGCCCCAGCGTTCCTCGGCTCGGGCTTCGAGCATCGGGATTCCACTGACTCTGGTCAGTAGAAGGAAAACGAACACCGGCGATATGAGCATGAGCCATCGCCACCCCGACAGCACCGGCACCGCCATAACCGCAACGCCGGTCCACAGCACGATCTCGCCAAAGTAATTGGGGTGGCGCGACCACGCCCAAAGACCCGTGGTGATGAAGCGACCCATGTTGGCCGGGTCGCTCTTGAATGCAGATTTCTGCCCGTCAGCGATCACCTCGATGGCAAAGCCGGCGATCCAGATGACGATGCCGATGATCGCAACCCACCCGATCGGCTCCCTGTCCTCGCTAGTGATGATCGCCAGTGCAGCCGCCAATGTCAGCAGCACCCACAGGCCCTGGAGCGTCCAGGTCATGAAGAACCGCAGCGGATCCACCTTGATTTCATCGAATCGCCCATCCCGTCCCGCTCGGCGCACGCGGCGAAATAGGAACGACCCAAGCCGGAGCGCCCACACGACAACCATGCCACCAACGATGAACGATCTGGTGTCGAGGTCCTCGCTGAGCACAATGGCCACCAGGACTACGGTGACATAGGTGGCGCTGCCCGTCAGGTCGAAGTAGTGCTCTGTCTTGGCCAGGTTGGAGGGGACGAATACGAGCCAATTGATTGCATAAGCCAGGAAACCACAGAGTGCAAATACGCTGACCGGTCCGACTTCGGTGCTGCCGGTGGTCCCGGCAAGCATCACCAGCCCTCCGACAACGATGGCTGCTGCGATACCGATCAGGGATCTTTGATTGTCCATGGTCTAGAGCCTACGTGGCCGGGTGCCCGAGGATGAAACGCAACTCAGGTTCAAGCCTGTCCTCGGAACAGTCACGCTGCTAGGTCGATGTCTCCTACACGCGGTCCGTCTCGTAGGCCCACATCGCCAATTCCACCCGGTTGCGTGTCTCCAGCTTCGTCATCAGGCTGGATAGGTGTGCTTTCACGGTGCTCAAGCTGATGTGCAGCTCATCAGCGATTTCGGCATTCGTGTGACCCCGGGCGACCGTAATCAAGACCTCTTCCTCACGGTCTGTAAGGGGCCATGCCGGTTGGGTAGGTTCCGGTTGGTTGACCGAATGGGCGAACGTAGCCAGCAGGCGTGCGGTGATGCTGGGGGCGATGAGGGCGTCGCCGGCGGCGGCTGCCTCGATCGCCTGAACCAGCAACTCGGGCCCGGCATCCTTGAGAAGAAAGCCGCGTGCTCCAGCCTTGAGCGCCCCATGAACGTATTCGTCGAGGTCAAAAGTGGTGATGATCACAATGGCCATCGGGTCGGCGACATCGGGTCCAGCGAGTCGTCGAGTCGCCTCGATTCCATCCATCTCCGGCATACGTATGTCGAACAGGCACACATCGGGGAGGAGCTCTCGAGCAAGGGCTACCGCTTGCCGCCCGTCGGCCGCGGTGCCGACCACCTCGATACCGGGTTGCGCATCGAGAATCATCGATAAGCCGGTGCGAACTAGATCCTGATCATCGGCAACGAGAACGCGCACTGTCACGGCCGCACTCCGTTCTTGGGGAGACTGGC
>CBDUNF010000239.1:0-4722 GCA_965368515.1 uncultured bacterium | reverse complement strand
TGGTGGCGGCCGCCGAGGAAACACGGCGGCGGTACCATATCGACACAGCGGCATTGAGTGGCGGTGTGTTCCAGAACGTCACCCTGCTCGAATCTGCCAAACGGGGCTTGGAAGAGTCGGGCTTCGGCGTTCTCATCCACCGGTTGGTTCCGCCCAACGATGGCGGGCTCGCACTTGGACAAATAGCTCTGGCAGGACGGAGGTAAACGAATATGTGTCTCGGAATTCCCGGCAAAGTCGTCGAGGTGTATGAGCGTGACGGCGCCCGGATGGGCAAGGTCAACTTCGATGGAATCGTCAAAGAGATCTGCCTCTCCTTCGTCCCCGAAGCGGAGGTCGGCGACTACACAATCGTCCACGTCGGCTTCGGTATCACCAAGGTCGATGAAGAGTCGGCTCACGAAACGCTCGCTCTCATGAAGGAGATGGGCATCCTCGAGGCTGAACTCGACGCGACTGTCGCTCTCGCCGAAGAGGAGGCAATCGCCGCCGGCGAGGAACGGAAGTGAAATACCTCGACGAGTACCGCGATCCGGAGCTGGCGCGCAAGCTGTTCGACGAGATCGACCGCATCACCACCCAGCACTGGGTACTGATGGAGGTCTGCGGAGGGCAAACCCACTCGATCATCCGTAACGGCATCGACAAGCTCCTCAACGAGAACATCGAACTCGTCCACGGGCCGGGCTGCCCCGTGTGTGTGACTCCGCTCGACACGATTGACAAGGCCCTTGCCATCGCCGCCCGCGAGGACGTCATCTTCTGTTCCTTTGGCGACATGCTGCGGGTTCCGGGCAGCACCCAGGATCTATTCCAGGTCAAAGGGAACGGCGGCGACGTCCGCATCGTCTATTCACCTCTCGATGCGATCAAGATCGCCAGGGAGAACCCCGACAAAGAAGTCGTTTTCTTTGGGATTGGCTTTGAGACCACGGCTCCCGCCAACGCAATGTCGGTGTACCAGGCCAAGCAGATGGGGCTCACGAACTTTTCGATGCTCGTGTCGCACGTTCTCGTCCCACCCGCCATCCGGGCGGTACTCAGCTCGCCGGTCAACCGGGTCCAGGGATTCCTTGCCGCCGGGCATGTGTGCTCGGTGATGGGGTTCTCCGAATACGTCCCCATCGTCGAGGAGTACCAGGTCCCGATCGTCGTCACCGGGTTCGAGCCGCTCGATGTGCTCGAAGGGATTCGCAAAACGGTCGCTCAACTCGAAGCGGGCACCGCGGCGGCCGAGAATGCCTACACCCGGGCGGTCAACTTCGACGGCAACAAGGCAGCACAGAAACTCATCGAGGATGTTTTCGAGACGACCGACCGCAACTGGCGCGGGATCGGGATGATCCCGGGAAGCGGCTGGGAACTGTCGAGCCGCTATGCCGACTTCGATGCTGCGGAACGATTCGATGTCGGTGATATCGACACCAAGGAGCCGGAGATATGCCGGTCTGGTGAGGTCCTCCAAGGTTTGATCAAGCCGAACGAGTGCGAGGCGTTCGGCAACGAGTGCACTCCGCGCAAACCGCTCGGGGCGACCATGGTCTCCAGCGAAGGAGCCTGTGCGGCGTACTACACCTATGGGCGCTTCATTGAGATAGAAGGGGTCAAGTCATGACGGACGGCGGAGCGACTATCGACGGCTGGGTGTGCCCGATGCCGTTGCGCGATCAGCCCAACATCGTCATGGGGCACGGCGGGGGCGGCAAGCTTTCGGCAGAACTCATCGAACACCTCTTCCTGCCGGCTTTCAGTAACGAACACCTCGACGGGCTCGGCGACGCAGCAGTCATGGAGCTACCTGCAGGTCGGATCGCCATGTCTACCGACAGCTTTGTCGTGCGGCCGCGGATATTCCCCGGTGGGAACATCGGCGAGCTGGCGATCAACGGCACCGTCAACGACGTTGCCATGGCAGGCGCGGACCCGAAGTACGTCAGCGTCGCCATGATCCTCGAAGAGGGCATGCCCATTGATGAGCTGGCATGGATTGTGCAATCGATGGCAAAGGCGGCCGCAACCGCTGGCGTGCAGCTGGTCACCGGCGACACCAAGGTCGTCGACCGCGGCCATGGCGACGGCGTCTACATCAACACCACCGGTATCGGCATCCTGCGCGAGGGCATCGACATCCATCCGCGCAACGTGCGGCCGGGAGACGTGGTGCTGGTCAACGGGACCATCGGAGATCACGGCATGGCGATTATGAGTGTGCGGGAGGGTCTGGAGTTTGAATCGACGATCCAGTCGGACACGGCCGCCCTGAACCATCTTGTCGCTGCGTTGCTCGATGCGAAGATCGATGTGCGGGCAATGCGGGACCCGACCCGTGGTGGCCTGGCGGCGACTCTCAATGAGATTGCCGGAGCGGCCGAGGTCGGTCTCGTTGTTGAAGAGCGAGACCTGCCGGTTGATAGGTCAGTTGCCTCAGCGTGCGAGATGCTGGGTATGGACCCGTTCTATGTGGCCAACGAAGGCAAGGTGGTTGTGGTCGTGCCCGCCGACCAGGCAGATGCGGCGCTGGCCATCATGCACGCCGACGAGTTGGGCGCCAAGGCCACCGCCATCGCCGAAATCGTGGCGAACCATCCCGGGATCGTGGTCGCCAAAACCGCTATCGGCGCAACCCGGGTTGTCGACACCCAGGTCGGAGAGCAGTTGCCCCGTATCTGTTAGCGCCCGCCTGCCTGGCTCTACACAGGAACGGATGGGGTCAGGCGACGGCGACAGAGGTCCAGCCGGTGCTTGGGGAGAACACTGCAGACATTTCTATCTGGGCGGCTGGTTGATAGGTGGCCAGCAGGGTTCCAACCGCGGTGACCGCCGCAGCAACGTCAGCTGCGGCGCCCTCATGGTGACCCTCGACGGTGATGAGCACCTCGGTTGTATCCGGTTTGGTGGCACTCTCGGCGCTCTGTCGCCAGCACCAGCGCCGCGCCGAGACCAGCTCCGCCTCATCCGCAAAGATCACTTCACCGGCTGCCGGATGGATTGACTCGCTCGATCCCAGGTCGGTGAAGCGCTCGTTCCCTGTGGCGAACGAGACCGTTGTAGCACCTGTGACGTGGGCCAGATCAAGGAACGCCACCGGCAGGCGATGACGGATCGAAACCAGATTGCCGATGTCGACCAACGTGCTGATGCTGGGGATGTCCCCCTTCTTGGTGAGCCGCCGCAGGAGTGACTCGAGGGCGCTGCGGTATTGCGTCGGCTTGACACCGAAGGCGGCGAAGGCCCGCCGCCAGGCGGCGACCGATGGGATCTCGGCGAGCGGCGTCTCTCCTATCTCCTCGACGACGGCAGCCTGTTCGGCCACATAGGCGGCAGCGAGTTCGGGTGATGATGGCTGGTTCTGTAGTCCCGTGACGTGGATCACACCGGCGCGGATCGTCGGGAACCGTTCCAGCACGTCTTGGTCGTAGTCGAAGAGAGTGTTCATCACACGAGCATATCTGGCACCGGTCAGCCAGATTCCGACAATGCGTTGATTAAGTCGCGTGTCCGCAGAGCCGATGGGTGTGGGTGACCGATCGTCCTGCCCTGAAACACTGAAGGGGGTGGCAGCTATGGATGAGGCCATTGATCTGCGCGGTGATGACCGCCACGTGCCCGCACACCGGGCCGCCGATGCTCGCTCCCGTTTTCTCGTCAACACCAGCCAGGAGATCCGCCACCGGGTCGACGACATCGTCACCCAAACGGCATCCATTCTCGATACGACACTGTCTCTGGAACAGCGTGGCGCGCTGGTGTCTGTGCAGCGGTCCGCAGATTCGCTGCTCACCCTCGTCAATGATCTCTATGACGTGTCGCGCCTCGAGGAAGGCGACTTCATCCTCGAGAACACGCCATTCCTGCTGCGGCGGACCATCGACCACCTAATCAAACGGCTATCGCCGCTGGCAGCCCAAAAGGGCCTCGACCTGACCCACGAGTTCCAGCCGGGCCTGCCCGATTGGCTGGTTGGCGATCCGGGTCGGTTCCGACAGATGATTGCCAATCTGGTTGAAAACGCCATCAAGTTCACCAACGTTGGTGCCGTCCGCGTCTCAGTGACCGGCGAGAACAACGCAGACGGTGGCATCGATCTGAAGTTCGAGGTGATCGACACCGGGATTGGGATTCCCGAGGAAGCCCGCGAACGTGTCTTCGAATGGTTCACCCAGGGCAACGCTGCCACCTCACGCAACTTCGGAGGCATTGGTCTCGGCCTCCCGATCGCCGCCAAGATTGCCAGCAAAATGGGAGGACGCATCTGGTTCGAGAGCCGTACCGGATTGGGCAGCACCTTCCTCTGCACGGTGTCTCTCCAGCTGGGCGACGCTCCCGATGAGACGCAAAACATCATGGATGCGTTCCGAGCAGCTTCCGAGGAGATCCCGGTTCTGGTCATCTCCGACATGGAGGACGAGCGACGACGACTGGTCACAACGCTTGGTGAGAATTCAATGTCGCCCATCGCGGTTGCCCACATCGAGCCTGCCTTCAGTGCGATGCAGCGAGCCGCCGAGCGAGGCAGCCCGATCAAGGCCGTAGTGCTCGCCGTCGGCGATGATCCGTTCCACATCTACGAGCGCTTCCGGTCGGCCTTTGTTGAACGCATGCCCGTTGTTGTCACAGTGCCGTCGGGCCGGCGTGGCGACGCCAACACCTGTCGCGAGCTCGGTGTCGCCGGCTATCTCGCCGGGCCATACGAGCCAAGCGATGTTGGCGACATGGTGAAGG
>CBDUNF010000238.1:0-4734 GCA_965368515.1 uncultured bacterium | reverse complement strand
CCGGCAGCTCTTCGTTGGAAAGGGAGACGGAGTCGTTGATGCCGAGCACTTCGAGAGGAAGCTCTACGTCATCCGCAAGCAGGCCCATATCCAGCTAGGCCAACGGGCTCCGTACTTAATCGACCACGGTCAGTTCTACATAACGACGTTGTCTGCTCGCACCATCACCTACAAAGGGATGATGCTGGCCGCCGACCTCTCGGTCTACTACAAAGACCTCGCCGATGAGCGTGTCGAATCGGCCCTTGCGTTGATCCACCAACGGTTCTCGACCAACACGTCACCGTCGTGGCGTTTGGCCCACCCATTCCGCTATTTGTGCCACAACGGCGAGATCAACACGGTGCAGGGCAACGTCAACTGGATGATGGCGCGACGTCACAACATGTCATCAGAGATCATTGGCGACGACCTCGAGAAACTGTGGCCGCTGATCGGAGACGGTGCGTCGGATTCTGCAACCTTCGACAATGCTCTCGAGCTACTTCTTGCCGGCGGCTATTCGCTTGGTCACGCCATGATGCTCATGATTCCGGAAGCCTGGGCAGACAATCCCCTGATGGACCGAGGCCGTAAGGCGTTCTACGAGTATCACGCTGCGGTCATGGAACCCTGGGATGGACCGGCCGCGGTGGCTTTTACCGACGGCAGGCAGATTGGGGCCACCCTCGACCGCAACGGATTGCGTCCTTCGCGGTACTTCATCACAGACGACGATCTTGTCGTCCTGGCTTCAGAGATGGGCGTGCTCGATATCCCTGAGGAGAAGATCGTCAAGAAGTGGCGTCTCCAGCCGGGCAAGATGCTGCTGATCGACCTCGAGCAGGGCCGCATCATCGACGACGCCGAGCTAAAGGATTCGCTGTCCAGCGCCAAGCCGTACCAGCAGTGGCTCGACGAGACGCAGATCCACATCACCGAGCTTCCTCCTGAGGTCGCGGCAATGGGTCCGGATGCGGGCACACTGCGTTCTGCCCAGAAGGCATTCGGGTACACCAGGGAGGACATTGAGTTCTTCCTCAAGCCAATGGCATCGACCGGCCAGGACCCGATTGGGTCCATGGGACGGGATACGCCACCGGCTGTTCTTTCCGATCGTCCCAAGATGCTCTACGACTACTTCAAGGAGCGTTTCGCCCAGGTCACCAATCCACCGATCGACCCGATCCGCGAGGAGACGGTGATGTCGCTGGTATCGCTGATCGGGCCGCGGCCGAATCTGCTCGATCTCAACACCGGCGGTAAACACAAGCGTCTCGAGGTTTCCCACCCGATACTGACCAACGTTGACCTCGAGCGCATCCGCCGCATTCACAACCACGTTGACGGTGCCTTTGCCACCAAGAAGCTGCGCATCTGCTACCCGGCGAGCGAAGGGGCGTCCGGCATGCGCGGGGCGCTGCACAGGCTGTGCGAGCGAGCAACGGAAGTGGTGCGTCGGGGCAACAATATCCTGATCCTTTCCGACCGTTGCCAGGAGGCGGAGAAGATCGCCATCCCTGCGCTGTTGGCGACGGCCGCAGTCCATCACCACCTCATCAAGGAGGGCCTCCGGACTGAGGTGGGTCTCGTCGTCGAGACCGGGGAGGCCAGGCAGGTCCACGATTTCTGTCTGCTGGGCGGATACGGAGCCGAAGCGATCAACCCGTACCTGGCGTTCGACGTTATCGACTCCCTCGTTGACGAGATCCCCGGCAAGTCGCTCGAGGAGGCTCAGGCGAGCTACATAAAGGCCATCAACAAGGGCATGCTGAAGGTGATGTCCAAAATGGGGATCTCGACCTTTCAGTCCTACTGCGGGGCACAGATCTTCGATGCCATCGGGCTCGAGAGCGATTTCATCGAACAGTATTTCACCGGGACGCCGTCGTTGATCGAAGGTATCGGTCTCGACGAGATCGCCGCCGAAACGGTACGACGACACGAGAGTGCCTATGGGGCCAAGACATTCGAGAGAACCGAGCTCGAGGTGGGCGGCGACTATGCCTTCCGGCTGCGTGGCGAAGAGCACATGTGGACGCCAGAGACGATCTCGACGCTGCAACACGCCGTCCGGTCTGGCGACTATGCGCTCTTCAAGAAGTACACGGGCGCAATCGATGACCAGACGAGCAAGCTGAAGAATCTCCGTGGCCTATTCGAGCTCGACTACCTCCCACAAGCGATTCCGCTGGACGAGGTCGAGCCGGCTTCCGAGATCGTCAAGAGGTTCGCAACTGGAGCCATGTCGTTCGGGTCGATCTCATGGGAGGCGCACACCAATCTTGCGATCGCAATGAACCGGTTGGGTGCGAAATCCAATACGGGTGAGGGTGGCGAGGAACCGAGTCGTTTTGAGGTCATGGACAACGGGGACTCGATGCGGTCGGCCGTCAAACAGGTCGCCTCGGGACGGTTCGGCGTCACCACGGAGTACCTCGTCAACGCCGATGACCTCCAGATCAAGATGGCGCAGGGCGCCAAGCCCGGCGACGGGGGCCAACTCCCGGGCCACAAGGTCAACGAGTGGATCGCCAAGGTACGCCATTCGACCCCCGGGGTCGGTCTGATCTCGCCACCACCGCACCATGACATCTACTCGATCGAGGATCTCAAACAGCTGATCCTCGACCTCAAGAACGTCAACCCCCAGGCTCGGATCAGCGTCAAGCTCGTCTCTGAAGTTGGGGTTGGAACCATCGCTGCCGGGGTCGCCAAGGCCCACGCCGATCACGTGCTGATCAGCGGGAACGAAGGTGGCACCGGCGCCAGCCCGTTGACGTCGGTGATGCAAGCCGGGTCGCACTGGGAACTGGGGCTGGCCGAGACACAACAGACGCTGGTCGGCAACGGGCTGCGCGGTCGGATTGCAGTGCAGACCGACGGAGGCATCCGTACGGGCCGTGACGTGGTTATCGCTGCGCTGCTCGGCGCAGATGAGGTGGGGTTTGGCACGGGGGCTCTTATCTCACAGGGCTGCATCATGATGCGCAAGTGCCATCTCAACACTTGCCCGGTTGGCGTGGCCACCCAGGATCCGGACTTGCGCAAGCTGTTCCCGGGCCAGCCCGAGCATGTGGTCAACTTCTTCATGTTCGTAGCCGAAGAGGCTCGCGAGATCATGGCCGAACTGGGTTTCCGCACCTATGCGGAAATGATCGGCCAAAGCGACCGCATCAAGATGAAGAAGGCCGTTGACCACTGGAAAGCCCAGGGTCTCGACTTCTCTCGGGTTCTGTACAAGCCCGAACCGGCGCCTGGTGTCGCAATCCGGAATACCGAACGCCAGGATCACAATCTCGGTATTGCATTAGATAACGAGCTCATCGCAAGATCCGCACCGGCCCTCGATGATGGTGAGCCGGTTTCTATCGAGATGCCGATAGCAAATACCAATCTGGCCGTTGGGGCGATGCTGTCAGGTCAGGTAGCTCGCAGATACGGGCACAGCGGACTGCCCAACGACACGATTCATGTGGAGCTTGCCGGAACTGCGGGTCAGAGCTTTGGGGCCTGGTTGGCCCACGGTGTCACCCTTCATCTGATGGGCGACGCCAACGACTATGTAGGCAAGGGCATGTCGGGGGGTCGCATCATCATCGAGGCAGAACCGTCGGGCCCTACCGTCCCCGGCGAGAATGTCATCATCGGTAACACCGTTCTATACGGAGCCATTTCGGGAGACTGCTATTTCAACGGCGGAGCGGGCGAGCGCTTCGCCGTCCGCAACTCAGGCGCCATTGCTGTTGTGGAACGGATCGGCGACCACGGTTGCGAGTACATGACCGGCGGCTGTGTCGTCGTTCTCGGCAAGGCAGGCAGGAACTTCGGTGCTGGAATGAGTGGAGGAATCGCCTATGTGATCGACGACGCCGGCGATTTCGAGCAGCGCGTCAACCATCAGATGGTGACCGTCGATCGGATTCGAGATGATGGTGCGTTCCCGGCCTCGATCGGCGTCGACCCAACTCCACAGGAGTTGCTGGCTGAGCCTCTCCGCTACGACTCGTGGCGGCTGAAGACATTGATCGAACGCCACGCTCGGCTCACCAACAGCTCGCGGGCGGAGAAGATCCTGAGCAATTTCGAGGCGTACCTGCCTCGTTTCTACAAAGTGACGCCCATCGAGTTCAGAAGGGCCCTCGAAGGGCAGCAGTCCGATCAACAGGGAGGCGTGTGATGGGTTCACCCACAGGCTTCCAGGAGATCGAGCGGAAGGACCGGGGCTATTTGCCGGTACCGGAGCGGAAAACGAACTTCCGCGAGTTCTCGATCCCGCTGACCGACGAGTCTGTTGCCAAGCAGGGCGCCCGCTGCATTGATTGTGGTGTGCCGTATTGCCACTTCGGCTGCCCCGTCGACAACATCATTCCCGACTGGAACGATCTTGTGTATCGCGACAACTGGCGCGAGGCGATCGATGTGTTGCACTCGACCAACAATTTCCCCGAGTTCACCGGTCGGGTCTGCCCCGCCCCCTGTGAGGAGGCGTGCACGCTCAACCTCCACGATGCTCCGGTCACGATCAAGACGATTGAGTACTCGATCATCGCGAAGGCATGGCAGAACCGCTGGATCCAGCCGAAGATTGCGGCCAGGCACACAGAGAAGCGCGTCGCCATTGTCGGCTCCGGGCCGTCCGGTCTAGCCGCGGCGCAGCAACTGGCCCGAGCGGGTCACCACGTGAAGGTCTTCGAGAAGAACGCGAAGATTGGGGGATTGCTGCGCTACGGAATCCCCGATTTCAAGCTCGAG
>CBDUNF010000237.1:0-4811 GCA_965368515.1 uncultured bacterium | reverse complement strand
AGCTCATCCAGAACGGGTTTCGTTTCGTCAGCGGTCGGGGTGTCACCCGTCCGGTTAGCCGCGAGCACCAGTCGGCGCGGCAGTCTTCCGGTTGATGGACCAACGCAGTGGGGCGGGAGTGATCGTTCGCCAAGCGCGGGATCGCTAACCGCCTGCCCTGCGGATGACGACCAGTTGGTCTGCAGCAGATTCAGGGGCCCAGACCTCCCCCGGTCGGCCAAGGATCTGGCGGACGTTGCTGGGATCCGACGGCAACGCAAACGTGTCGAACACCTCGCTCACAGGATCGAAGCGGTGGATGGCATTCCCGCCGAAATCGCTCACCCACACGATGTCGGTGTCGTCCACGTACACGGCATACGCTTGCGCCCCTGTGCCGGGTAGCGGCCAGGTTGTCCACATCTCGTCGACGGGCGTGTATCGGCTGAGTTGGCCCGAATTCCACTCGCTAACCCAGATGGACCCGGCCGAGTCAGACCAAACGCGCCTTGCGCCCTGAGATGGGGTTGGAGGCTCGAGCACCGTGACCGAGCCGTCGGCGCCGATAAACCCGACGTAGTTCCCCGCAAGCGACGCGTAGTAGATCGCTCCGGTGGGCGTTGCCGCGATCCCATATGGGCCGCGACCTCGCGGTGAATCGAAGACCTCCATGTCCCCCGTGGCAGGGTCGAGAACACCATGGATACCGTTCTGGCCGGTGAACCACAGCTGTCCGGCGGTGTCAAAGGCCGCAGTGTTGAGGTTGGCGTCCGCTCGGTCGGCTGGGAGCGGATACTCGACGACCTCACTAGTTTCAGGGTCGACGCGGACTAGGGAATTCAGGCCGCTGTCGGTGATCCAGGGCGCACCATCAGGCCCGACGATCACGCCGTGCGGCCGCGACCCTCCGCCGAGAGGAACATGCCGTGTCTCACCAGTTGCCGGATCGAGCCATCCCAGCTCGCCAGACCCTTGCGCGGTGTACCAGACGCCTCCGTCGGCAGCAGGGGCAACATCATGAGGCCGAGACCCGGGAGGAACCGGAAACGCAACAACTTCGAGCTCGGACACTGGGATCGGCTGCGAGGCGACAGGCGGCTCCGGTGATGCACCTGGCGGATCCGTCACCTCGGTGACAGTTGTTGTGGGAGTGTTCGGCGTCGTGGTAGACGAGCTGGCTGCCGTCGCTGCCGTGGTGGACGTGGTCGAGGCAGAGCCACCCGCGTCGCCGTTGCATCCGGACAGCACAACGGCCGTCGCAACAAGAAGACACAACCGAACAATCACCGGGCTCATCAACAGACGATAGTTGCGCGGCGTGAGCACCGATTACGCGCCTCAGCAAGCGGCCTCTACGTTGCCAGCAGCGGCAATCGCACCGTGAAACGCGTTCCCCTGCCAGGTTCGTTCGCCGCCTCGACCGTCCCTCCGTGTTCAGCAACGATGGCCGCAACGATGGCGAGACCAAGACCGCTGCCGCCACTCTTGCGAGCCCGCGATGTGTCGACTCGATAGAAGCGGTCGAAGATTCGGCTCTCGGCTCCATCCGGCAAGCCCGGTCCTGAGTCAATGATTTCGATCACAGCACTGCCTTCGTCAGCGCTAGCTCGAACCGTCACCGACGAACCCGCCGGCGTATGCATCCGCACGTTGCCGAGAATGTTCGCCATCACCTGGCTGAGCTGCTGCTCATCCCCGGCGACGCGAAGTGCTGTCGCTCCCTCAATCGTTGTCGGCCGGTCCGGTTCGATAGCAAGACTGTCGGTAACGGCGTCACGGACAACATCCGTGAGGTTCACCGATCGGTGTTCGATGGCGGCAGCCTCGTCGAGTCGAGCCAGCAGAAGGAGATCAGTCACCAGGCGTTTCATCCGCGCCGCGTCTGAACCGACACGACGCATCGCGTTGTCCAGCGCAGCATCGTCGGTGAGGGCCCCACGCTGATAGAGCTCGGCGTAGCCCTGGATTGCGGCAATCGGTGTGCGCAACTCATGCGAGGCATCTGCCACAAATGCCTTGAGCCGATCGTTGGCGGTGGTCTCACGCTCGAAAGCATTCTCGATCTGGGAGAGCATGTCGTTGAGAGCCAGACTCAACTGTCCCAGCTCAGATGCCGGCGGTGCTTCGCGCACTCGCTTGGTCAAGTCGCCGCCGGCGATGGCGGTTGCCGTTTCGACCATCTCATCTACGGGCTGCAAGCCGCGGCGGACCGTCCACCAAGTCACCGCAGCCCCAAACAGCGCAACACCCACCCCGGCGAGCACCAGGGTGCGAATCAGACCGTTCATTGCGGCATCTACCTCAGTGAGTGGCGACGCCCACACGTCCACACGACCGTCCGGCGCTACCCGGTAGAACGCCCGATAGCGCAGCGAGTCATCTTCCGCAGCAACCGTTACGACCTCGACCGGCTCGGCGTCTGCCGTCAACGCCTGGATATCTGGAATGGGATCCGGGTCGTCAACAAAGCCAGATTGGTCCGCAAACAAGACGGCTCCGTCGGCGCCCACTGTTACAAAGGCGACGGTCTTCTGGGATGGATCATCCTCTCTATCAGACGGGCCACTCAGAGGCGGTCGGTCGGGGCCGGTGCGATCCTGAATGCCGGCAAGCACTTCGTCGACCTGTGCGGTGAGAACCGCCCTGGACGACTGTACGACCACCGTGCCGAGGGCTGCGATCACCACCACGAGAAGAACGGTGAACGTCACCGCTAGCTGGGTACGGAGCCTCATCTCGTCAGGCAGCCGTATGCCGAAGCATGTACCCGAAACCACGGACCGTGCGCACCCACTCGGCCACCTCGGGCCCTAACTTTCGGCGCAGGTAGCTGATGTAGGTTTCCACAACTCCCGCATTGCCATCGAAGTCGTATTCCCACACGTAGTCGAGGATCTGGAGCTTCGACAGCACCCGGCCTTGATTCAGCATCAAATACCGCAGCAGGCGGAACTCGGTGGGTGACAGTTCGACCTCGCGGTCCTCGACGTGGACCTGGTGAGCGTCCTCGTCGAGGACCAGTTCTCCACAAGTGAGGCGACGGGGGCCATCTTCACTGTTCTGGACTCTTCTCAGAATCGCTTCGATGCGGAGAGAAAGCTCTTCGAGACTGAACGGCTTGGTCAGGTAGTCGTCTGCGCCGTGCGAGAAGCCGGTGCGGAGATCCTCAGCGGCGTCGCGTGCGGTGAGGAGAATGACCGGCGAGTCAATCCCGTCACGTCGAATGCGACGGCACACCTCGAAACCGTCGAGGTCCGGCATGTTCACGTCGAGCACGATCATGTCTGGTCGCGATTCCTTGATCGCACGCAATGCATCGAAGCCTGAGGACTCACTCACTACGTCGTAGCCGGTGAAGCGGAGGGCTGTGGTCAGCATGTCGACCAGCGATTCCTCGTCATCGACAACGAGCACTTTGGTCTTGCGAAGGGTCGGTGAGTTGTTCATCCGGCATCTCAATTCATCTCTCGAATGGTCCCACCGTATGGGACCGGGCTTAACGATCCCTGAGCGCTACCTGAGAGTTTCCTGAGGATGAAGCTGGGCGCTTTCACTAAGTTCATGGCGACCTCCCTAAAAGTCCCATTTGTCAGATAGTGTCGGCTGGGTATCTATGGGGAGGGAGAACCCAATGCGAGGTCGGTTAGTTTTAATAGTCGCGCTATTGATGGCAATGGCGGCACCAGTACAGGCCCAAGGAAGACCGGAGGTGTTCCACGTCGATCAGGGAATCGAGGTGGGTCGAGCCTCGGCGACAAACGGGATCAACGGCATCTATGTATCGCCTTACGACGGCTACGTCTACGCAGCCAGCGTCGGTGGTGACGAGATAACCGTGCACGATCCGAGAACCGGTGATGTAGTCGACCGAATCGGACCCGAGCGCGGCGTGCGAGGCCCCGACGACGTCTTCATCACAGAAGACGGCACCCTCTACTGGACTGAGATTCTCACCGGCTATGTCGGAATGTTGAAGCAGGACGGCACATGGACCCGTCAAGAGGTGGGGCCGGGAGTCAATCCCATCACCATGTCTGACGACGGTCGCCTGTTCGTCGGGCGGATCTTCCTGGGCCAGGGCCTGTACGAATTGGATCCGAACTTGGACCCTGACGTTGACCCGGTTCTGCTGAATGGGGACCTGATCGTCAATGCGTTCGACTTTGGACCGGACGGGCATCTGTATGCCCCTTCGTTCTTCACCGGCGAAATCCTCAAGATCGACGTTGATGAAGCCACCCCGGCCGGAGAGGTCGTCGCCAGCGGCTTTGGCATCGTCTCATCGGTCAAATTCAATTCGGTGGGCGAGGCACACACCGTAGATATCGGCGAAGGGCACGTCTGGAAGCTCGACCTGGTCGGTGGCAACCACGAACTCGTGCTCGACATCGAAGGCACCATCGACAACATGGCATTTGACGCCAACGACGTGCTGTTTGCCGCAGCAGGAGCTGACAACGAGATCATCAAGGTCGAGGGGAATCGGACTCGCTCGATCACCAAAGCTGGATTTGGTTTGCCGGGTGGCGTTGCCGTTTCGCCCGACGGAACAGTCTGGGTCGCCGAACTGTTCGTGATGCGGGGCTTTGAGTCCGGTACGAACATGTGGACCACATCCTTCTACGATCGCACGCTGCCGCCCGGGGCAGGATTCGGGGGCGCAACGACAGTGTCAGCGGATGGCGACTACTTGGTCGTTTCGAGCGGATTCGCCAACGCGGTGCAGGTGATGGACCCGGCCACGGGTGCGATCCTGCAGGACATACGAACACTGGCCGGTCCAACCAATGCGCTTCGTCATGGCGATGCGCTCGTTGCTACCCAGCTCTTCT
>CBDUNF010000236.1:0-4874 GCA_965368515.1 uncultured bacterium | reverse complement strand
CCCCCGACGGTTCTCGACTGCTGAGGGGGATGCCCCGAAAGGGATTGCGCGGGGAATCGGGAGGGCCTGGTTGGTGGAGTCTGCGGAGTGTCCGGCCAAGAGTCGCCGCCGCCGAAAAAGGGAGAGGAGTCTCCACTGCATCACGGCCCGGGATCCACGGGACAACGCTCCACGGCCACGGATAGCCGGACCCAGCCACCCCGGTTCTTGCCGGTACCGGCACGAGCCCTGGCAATAGGCGTGCGATCTCGGGTAGCCATCGCTGCTCCTTGAGAATCAGCTCGACGGCCTCATCGCGCCGGGGTAGGCGGGCGGCTAAATCGAATCCGACAAGAAACGTGGCGTTGTCCCACCCGTTGCCGTGAAGCCGGACCTCTCCGCTCGCCAGATCGGGATGTTGCTCGGCCAGCAGCGCCGACACGAGTTCTGCGGTGATGTCTACGTCTGCAGGGGGAACGCCCGACGGTGGGCAGGCCTCAGGCACCCTCGAGATAGCCCTCGAGCCGCTTGGCACGGGCAGGCTGGCGAAGCTTTGCGAGGGCCTTGGTCTCGATCTGACGGATGCGCTCCCGAGTAACACTGAAGTGGCTCCCCACTTCTTCCAGCGTCTTCACCTTGCCGTCGGCAAGACCAAATCGCATGATCAACACCTGGCGTTCCCGCTCGTTGAGACCTTCCAGCACCAGTGACAGGTACTCCTGGAGCAGCTTGAATGAGGCGACCTCGACCGGAACGTCGGCATCGGTGTCTTCGACGAAATCGCCGAGTGTCGAGTCATCTTCCTCACCAAGCGGCGTTTCCAATGACACCGGGTCTTGGGCGATCCGCCGCAGCTCGGTCACCTGGCGCGGCTCGAGTTCGAGCTCCTGTGCGATTTCGCTGATAGTCGGTTCCCGACCCAACTCCTGCATCAACGTCCGCTGCGCTCTGGCGAGTTTGTTGATGGTCTCCACCATATGGACGGGGACACGGATGGTGCGGGCTTGGTCCGCAAGAGCTCGCGTCACGGCTTGCCGAATCCACCAGGTGGCATAGGTCGAGAATTTGAAGCCCTTCCGGTAGTCAAACTTCTCGACTGCACGAATCAGCCCGAGGTTGCCCTCTTGAATGAGGTCGAGCAGAGAAAGCCCCCTGCCCACATACTTCTTGGCTATGGAGACGACCAACCGCAGATTCGCCTCGACCAGCCTCTTCCTCGCTCGATCCGCGTTGCGAGCCGACCGCTGCAAGATGACCCGATCGGCAACAGGTAGCCCTTCAGCCAGGTCGTCCTGCAGCTTCTCTGAAGCACGGCCACCGGCCTCCATCTGCATGGCCAGCTCGACCTCTTGTTGTGGCGTCAGCAGCGGGTAGCGGCCTATCTCCTGAAGGTACATGCGAACCGGATCGGACACGTGAACCAGCTCATCACTGCTCAGGGCAGTGGCCTCGAGCGCATTCTGGGAATCTTCGCGGACGTTGACTTTGGTCGTTTGGAGGGCTTCGACGACCTCGTCGAACGCCTCCGGCGGCGCTTCGACATCCTCCAGCTCCTGAAGGATCTCGGTGACAACGAGGAATCCTCGCTGCTGACCGCGCTTGGTCAACAGTTCGAGGACGGCTGTTGCTGCTTCGTTCACTCACGGCTCCGTAATTGCTTCTTCTGCTGCTGCAAAGCTACCAACTCTGCGAACCCGGCGGAATGCTCCTGTCCCCCGGGCTTCAGACTGGCCAAAGATCGTTCGAGTTCTTCAATTCGGCGGGTCAAGACCCCGACCTTGAGGCGATTGATAACGTCGGCCGCATCCGAGTGCGGTCGGTCCACCAGCGCCAACTCTGTAAGCAGGTTAGCTTCCGGCGAGTCGCCAGACCCCACGGCCGCCCCCAGATCCGGCGCAACACCAGGATCGAGAGCATCGACCACCGGTCGGATCAGCCGATAGGCCGAACGGTGCAGATCGTCCGAGAAGAGGGATTCGTCAGGCGACAGCCTCCGCAATCCCACATCGTTGGCGAGCACCAGCCGCAGCAGCTCTTGCTCTGCTTTCTGCGAACCCGACAGGCGCTGCTGGCGGGTTGGCGGAGCAGATGCTGGCC
This sequence comes from uncultured bacterium, assembly GCA_965368515.1. Lineage (GTDB taxonomy): Bacteria > Actinomycetota > Acidimicrobiia > Spongiisociales > UBA5794 > JAAETI01. The sequence continues at coordinate 2,798 of CBDUNF010000236.1, read as the reverse complement.
GCTCGTGTTGACGAGACCTGGCAGCTTTCGCAATCGCTTCCTCGACCAGCCTCAGGTCGACACCGGTTCGTCGAGAAATCAGGACCGCATACTCGTGCTGCACCAACTGATCGGTATATCGGGAAACCATGTCGGCGGCGGCTCGCACCGCACGGCCTCTCGCCTCAGCCTCGTTGAGGTCGTGGCGTGCGAGCTCCCGATCCACAGAGAACTGCAGCAACGGCTGGGATTCCTTCATCGCCGAGATCAGGAGCTCTGCGTCGCCTTCACCGACGAGATCGGCCGGATCGCGACCCTCGGGCAGCACAACCACCCGCATGTCGAGATCCGCCGGGATGGCCAGATCGAAACCGCGCAGTGCGGCCCCTGCCCCGGCCTCGTCGGCATCAAAGGCAAGAAGAACTCGCTCGCTGAACCGACGGAGCAGATCGAGGTGATCCTCACCGAGGGCAGTACCGCAAGTCGCCACGGCAACGGGCTGTCCGGCTAGGTGCAGCGCAATCACGTCGGTATAGCCCTCCACCACCACCGACTCGTTGCGCCGCACAATCTCGCTTTTGGCCCAGTTGAGGCCATACAGGAGCCGAGACTTGCTGTAGATACTCGTTTCGGACGTGTTCAGATACTTCGGGCCATCCCCGTCCAGGAGTCGTGCGCCAAACCCGACCGGGTCTCCGCGCAGATCGAGTATCGGAAACATGATGCGACCCCGAAAACGATCGATCATCCGGCCTCGCGAGCTTCGCGAGGCCAAGCCGGCATCAGCCAGGGTCTTGTCGGTGAAGCCCTTGGCCTTCAGATGGCGAGTGAGGTCATCCCAGCCTGCGGGCGAATAGCCAATGTCGAACCGGTCGACGACATCGCCTCCGTAACCGCGACCGCGCAGATAACTGCGTGCCGATCCGGCGTCCGCCCCCGACTTGAGTCGATCTCTGTAGAAATCCACGGCGGCCTGGGTTGCTTTGACGAGCTCCTCACGTCGGCCACGGCGTTTGGCCTCGCCTGGGGTTTCGGTCAGGGTTACTCCCGAACGACGTGCCAGAAGTTCGACCGATTCACGGAAATCGAGACTCTGTGTCTCCTGGACCCAGCCGAAGATGTCACCGCTTTTGCCGCACCCAAAGCAGTGAAACAACCCCCGAGCGGGGTCGATCGACAGCGAAGGGGTCTTCTCCTGGTGAAAAGGACATACGGCCATCACGGTTCGGCCGGAACGCTTCACCTTGGTCACTTCGGAAGCGAGTTCAGCTAGATCCGTCTTGTCGCGAATGCGCTCGATGTCTTCACGGGGATACGCCACCGGCGGGAGTCTACAGGGACCGGGGGATGGCTTCCCCCTGGGCCTCATCTGTCTGAGAACGAAAAAGAAGGGAAGCCCGGAGGGAGGGAGGGAGTGGGCTTCCCTTCTATTTCAATAGGGGAACAAGTCCCCTGGATCTAGCGCTGCTTGGCGAAAGCGATCGCGGCGGCGGCGCGCCTTGAAGTGACTATCTGAAATGCTGCGTCTGGATGAATTGTCATTCTGGCCTCGAATTCGATAATTGGTATTCTGCTTGACTGTATCGGTCATGTCAAATGAATGATGGGTATCTGTCGGCATTTTCTGATAATCTTTTAGCAATGGATACTATTGACTATCAAATCATCGCTTTCCTTGCGAAGGATGGTCGGATGCCGTTCGCCCAGATTGCGGCACAGATCGGCAAGTCAACCGCCACCGTTCATCAGAGGGTTCGCCGGCTCCGCGAACGAGGTTTCATCAATTCGTTCACGATCGATCTGAATTGGGAAGCGCTCGGCTACCCACTCGACTCGTTTGTCAGCATCCGCGACAACGAATCGCGAGGCCTCGAGGACCTCGCGGAACTGATCGGGGCCATACCCTTCGTCATCTCAGCCGCAGCCGTGACCGGGGAGTTCGACCTGCTACTTCACATCAAGGCTCGCTCGTCAAGCCACCTCGGCGAAATCCTCGACGAGATTCGCCGGATTGCTCCGGGCCCCAGCCGCACGCTGGTCACGCTCTCGACGTACATTGCGGGACAGATCCCGCCCTTGCCGGCACCCGAGATAGTCGAATAGACCAGAACCGGCGGCCATCGGTTCTTATACTCTGACTCATGATTTGGCTGGTAGTAGGCGTTGTCATCGTGCTGGGACTCATCGTCGCGATGATGCTCCGCCAGGATGATTCGTTTCAGATCGCAGCGACTGAGCTTGGCGTCAAACTCACCCGCACCGTCCCCGAGCTACTCCCCCGCCTCGACGGAATGGTCGACGGAGTGGCAGTGAAGGTCGACGTTGTCTCCTCCCGAGAACCCCAGCTTCGCTATCGAGCGTTCTACCCGGCGCTGGGCGTGGCTCTGCGCTTGGAGCGAGAGACAACGATCAGTAGAACCCTCGGTCAGCTGGGCAGCGGCGATCAGCAGATCGGCGCCAAGCCGTTTGATGACAGCTTCAGGGTCAACACGTCGCGTCCCGATGCGCTCCAGGCGATGATGACGCCCCAACTCCGCCGCAGGCTGATCAGCCTGATCGAGCAATATCCGCAAGCCGTGGTCGCCGACGGCGACATCACGATTACGGGAGATAACCTCGAGCCTCCCCCGGAGGCCATTGTGACCACAATCCGGGACATGGTATCGACAGCTCGAGACCTCGTTGCGGCTCGGCCACCGGCACTCGAGACACCAGACGTCCGACCTGCTCCGCCACCAGTAGCCCCGCAGCAAACGCCGAAGCCACCGGCCCCAAACGCGCCCGGGGAACCGCACTCGCCCGAGCCCGCGGTGGAGGCT
>CBDUNF010000235.1:0-4886 GCA_965368515.1 uncultured bacterium | reverse complement strand
CCCTTCAGGTCCTTTCGGAGGGCTTCGAGGGTCGGCTCTGCAGAGGCCGATCCGTACGAGGGCCGGGGAAAGTCGTATGATTGACCTATGGCTTTTCCAGACAACATCCTCACCGAAGACGAGATCATCATCCGCCAGTTTCGACCGCACTGGAGGCTGCTCGCCATCCCTGTTTTGTGGCTGATTGGTGGTATCGCCGCAATAGTTGTGATCTACCGCGTGATCGATGCAGAAGGTTGGATCGCACTGGCCCTGGTCGCGGCGGTCCTGTTGGCATTGATTCCGCTGGTTGTCTCACCGCTCATCAAGTGGTGGTTTACCTCCTATGTGCTCACGAGCGAGCGCCTGATAACTCGCACCGGCATGATCGCCAGGAGCGGGATTGAGCTGCCACTTCAGAACAGAAACAACGTGCTGTTCAACCAGAGCGTGATTGAGCGGGTTCTCAAATCGGGGGATCTTCTCATCGAGTCGGCGGGGGAGAGCGGCCAGAGCGAGTTCAGCAACATCCCCGATCCGGAGGAGTTCCAATCGCTGCTGTACCGCACCCGAGAGGAGCAGCAGCGGAGGACGGCAGCTGAGGAATCGGCGATCTCTGCCGAGTTCACCAAGGATCCGACTGAACAGCTCGAGCGTGCCGCACGACTGCGCGCCGAGGGTGTCTTGTCCGAGGAGGAATTCCAGGCGATGAAGCAGAAGATCCTCGGCGACTAGCAGTCCATCAACTCAGGCACTGTTCGCCGCCCCGATCAGCCTGTACATTGTCCTCAAGGAGGACATATGTCTGCTGAGAAGCTTCGTGAATACCTCCTCACCCATGGTGTGCCCTACGAGGTGCACGAGCACCCGCTCGCCTTTACGACATCACGTGTCGCCGAGGTCGAGCACATACCCGGCAAGGACGTTGCCAAACCGGTCATTCTGATGGCCGACGACCACTTCGTCATGGCCGTGGTCCCCGGTCACAAACACGTTGATCTCACCAAAGCCAAGGATGCCCTTGGTTGCAGCAACGTGCGGCTGGCCGCTGAATCGGAGTTCGCCGACGCTTTCGTTGATTGCGAACGCGGCGCCGAGCCACCGCTCGGGCATCTCTACGGCATGGCGACCATCGTTGATCTGCGTCTCGATTCCCCCCGGGTGACATTCCGCGGTGGGAGCCATACGCAAACCATCACAATGGGTTTGGACGACTATCGGTCGGTAGCAAACGCTGCCGTCGGTGACCTAGCCGCCGGGAACTAGGACCGGCGGTAGCACGGCTGGGTGACCGGGGTCTGTTGTTCCGCGTCAGTCCAGCCGTTCGAACCTGGCTACGCATTCGATATGGAACGTCTGGGGGAACATGTCGACAGGGGCAACCCAGGCGAGTTCGTATCCGATCTCGCCGAGAAGGGCTGTGTCGCGTGCCAGGCTCGCCGGGTCACACGACACGTACACAAGCGTACGGGGACGAGCGGCGGTCACTGCGTAGATGCCGTCGATGCCAAGACCCCGGCGCGGCGGGTCGGCAATGGCAACATCCCAGTACTCGTCGATTCTCTCGATGGCATCCTCGGTGGCCGCTCTGATGATTCGGTAGCTGTCGACGCCGGCCCGGTTGAGGTTGGCCTGGAGGTCTTCGGTTGCCGTCTTGTCCACTTCGATGCCGATGACCCTGCCCGCGCTACGGCCGACCGCGGCTGCGAAAAGGCCGCCACCCGCATATGCGTCGAGCAGCGTGTCATCAGGACCGAGGTCAGCAGCTTCAGCCACGAGACGCACCAGGGCCTCCGCCCCCGCCGTGTTGTTCTGAAAGAAGGTTCGTCCGCTGATCCGGACCGAGATGTCCGCCACCGTCTCGTCGAGTACCGGGTCGCCATGGACTGCCCGAAGAACGTCGTTTTCAACCACGGCGACGCTGCATCCCCATGACGAGGCCTGTTGCGGCAGACCGCCCTCGACGATCACTAGCACCTCACCCGTAGTGGTCGAGGTACGTAGGGTCAGAGCATCGACCCCACTCAGATCGCCGAGATCCACGAGCACTGCAGCGAGATTGGGATGGAGGATATGGCACTCACTCAACGGGACGAGTCGGTTGGAGCGACGTTCGTGCAGGGCGGGACGGCCGCCCTGGACCCGGTAGTCCATGCGGTTGCGATAGCCGAATGGCGGCCCCGCGGCGAGCGTATCTCTCACCGGCGGATCAGGATGTCGCCCGAGATGAGCGAGCTGCCCGACCACGATCGACTGCTTCCATTCGAGCTGGGCCTCATAGTCGCCGTGCTGCCACTGGCACCCGCCACAGGTTCCGAAGTGGGGGCATGGCGGCTCAATCCGATGTGGTGACGCTTCAACTACTGAATCGAGGCGGATCTTGCCCCAGGAGCCCTTGTCCAGCTCTATGACGCCGATGGCCAGTTCATCCGGGAGCGCCCCGTCGACAAAGAACGCCTTCCCGTCAACCCGGGCTATCGCGGAACCGCCATGGGCCATGTCGGTAGTCCGAAATTCGATCTCGCTGATGCTGTTCATCTCCGGTTCGTGGGCCGTGCGCGGCAGACTACTCTCCCCGCAATGCGCGGTTTCCATGAGGCTTGGTTCTGGGTTGCGGTCGCCACTACCGGTCTGGTCGGATTGTGGGGGCTCTCTCTCGCCATCGCCAAACGCACGGCGCCACGCGTCTTCCTATATGCGAAGTGGGCTGCCTTCGGCGCCATGGCGATCCAGGTGGGTGCCGGGTTGTTCCTTTACGGGCAGGGATGGCGTGCGCCGAACGACTTCCACCTGTTCTATGGACTCGTCATTGCTTTCACGTTCGCCTTTGCGTACATCTATCGAATCCAGATGGAGCGCCGGCCGGAGCTCGCCTATGGACTGCTGTTGCTGTTCATCATGGGACTCGGGTTCCGTGCCTGGTCAAACGTCTACTAGCGCCCGATTGCGGCAATCGTGAACCTTGGTGAGTACGATGCTGCTGCCGTTCCCGCGACCGTAACCATCAGGTTGCCCGCCGAGTGGAACGCCGTGAGGAGGGCTACATGCTGCTTGAAGGAAAGAGACTCGTCATCACCGGTGTCCTCACCGATGGCTCGATCGCATTCCACGCAGCCCGCGTAGCCCAGGAGCAAGGAGCGGAGGTAGTCCTCACCGGTTTTGGGCGTGCGATGCGACTCACGCAACGGTCGGCCAAACGTCTCCCCATTGTGCCAGACGTTATCGAGCTGGACATCAACAACGAAGATGACATGGCGGCGCTCGTATCGGACCTCGACGCACGCTGGGGGGCTGTCGACGGTGCGCTTCACGCTATTGCCTATGCCCCAGACGATGCTCTGGGTGGCAACTTCCTCAACACTCCTGCCGAGAGTGCCGCCACCGCGTTCTTGACCTCGGCCTTCTCCTACAAGACGCTTGCTGTTGGTCTGCAACCCTTGATGAAGAAGGCAGGGGGCGGGTCGCTGGTGGCTCTCGATTTCGACAACAGCCAGGCTTGGCCGCTCTATGACTGGATGGGTGTCGCCAAGGCCGCGCTTCAGGCAGTAACTCGCTACCTCTCTAGAGACCTTGGCGGTGACAGAATTCGCGTCAACGCGGTTGCAGCAGGGCCACTCGGCACTGTGGCGGCAAAGTCGATTCCGCACTTTGAGGTGTTCGAGAGGGAGTGGGCAGTTAGGGCACCACTGGGCTGGGATGTCCACGATGCAACGCCCGTTGCCGAAATGGTGGCGCTACTTCTATCCGATTGGTCGAAGATGACCACCGGCGAGATTGTCCACGTCGACGGAGGGTTTCACGCAATCGCCGCAGGCTCCGAGTCCTCGTAGCGAATCCCGGCGTTCTTGGGCAGTGCCACAGTGAACGTGGCACCTCCGCCGGCCGTCGGCTGGAACCACACGCGCCCCCCGATTACCTCTGACAGACCGCGCACAATCGAAAGGCCGAGGCCTGTACCACCGGCGGACCTGGTGTAGTGCGGAGCCAACTGCGTGAAACGATCGAAGATGTGATCGTGTAGCTGGTAGGGGATCCCCTCGCCGTGATCGATGACCGACAGCCAGATTTCGTTGCCGTTGAGAACCGCCACGATGTCGATCGGGCTCCCCGGCGCATATTTGAGGGCGTTGCCGACGAGATTTACCAAGATTCGTTGGAGATGGTCGGGATCCGTTTCCACCGAATCGACTCCCGGACCCATTTGCACGTACGTGACCTCAGCCGCAGCGGGAATGTGGGCGACGGTATCTTCGACGAAGTCCTGGAGGTGGATCAGCTCGGGTCGCACCGGAAGAGCCTTGTTGTCGAGGCGAGATACGACGAGGAGATCCTCAATCAGCGATCGCAGCCGATTGGCCTGTCTGCTTGCGGTGTCGATCAGCTGCTGTGCGCTGGCATCGGGGTGAGCGAGCTGCGGGCGTTGCAGAGTGCTCAGAGAGCCGATGATGGCGGTGAGTGGTGTGCGGAGCTCGTGGCTGACCACACTGACGAAGTCAGTCTTGAGCTGGGCGAGCTCGATGGCCTTCTGGCTCGTCTCTTGCGCTTCCTCGTACCTGGCGAGCTGGTTGAGCACGAGGGCCGACGGTCCAGCCAGCGATTCGAGCAGGGCCAAGTCGTTGATGGTGAAGTGGCTATCGCGCTTCTCTGCGCAAATGACCACGCCAATCGGACGTGATTCAATGCGGAGGGGGACTGCGGCCAATTCGTGGCTGCCGAGTTCGAGCAGGAAGGCATCTGCCTCCTCGGCGGTCTCCTCGAGGTTATTGAATACGGCAGGTTCACCGCTGGTGAACACCTTCTGAGCGATGCTCGGCTCCGATAGGGGGAGCGAGTAGCCCTCGGCACGCAGCGTCTGGCCGGCTACCCAGATGGGGGACATGACCTCGAGAGCTTCCTGATCTCTCCGA
>CBDUNF010000234.1:0-5010 GCA_965368515.1 uncultured bacterium | reverse complement strand
CATGACGCCGACAAAGATCCCCACGACGATGGCGGTCGATACCAGCGACTGAACGATGCGCTTGACCGGCGACTGCTGGCCCTTGTTCTCGTCTGACGGAGCTACTTCTGGGTCGTTCATCACTTCATGTTCTGATGGCGCATCATTGAGGTTAGACGGTCAAAGGACACCGCACGGAGCCGCCCGCCGGTTGGTCGCGAAACAAAACCAAAAAACGCGAAATCAAGTAACCATTTTCGCTTGACCAGAGTGATTAGTTCGTTCTATCTTTGCCTCAGACGTTGCAGCGGGAAACCGCAGTAGCGGCGCCGGGGCCTCGCAAGAGGTCACGGGGATCCGGAAGGGACGCCAAACCGCAAGGTGGGGCGGCCACCCCGCAAGGGAAGTCCGGGGACGAGCCCCAGTGGTTCGACCCCACGGGCCGAGAAGGGTCAGCCGGTTGGAACCTCGGTTTCGGCAGGCATCTCGGTTGAGTCGAAAGACTCCGACCGAGAAGGAGAGCCCCGAGAGGGTCGACGCTTCGGCGGAAACTTTCTCGGGGTTTTTCCGCGTTTCGGGCAGCCTGCCGCTCGAGCTCATCCCTGCTCGCTGTCCCGAGCTGGGTCATGCAAGAAAAAACAAGAGTGGGGATCTCGGCGAGAAGTCGTATGATTGGGTCATGGCATTTCCAGAGAACATCCTGACCGAAGATGAGCAGATCATCCGTCAATTCCGGCCACATTGGAGGATGCTCGCCATCCCCGTCCTGTGGCTCATCGGCGCGATAGCTGCCGTCTTCGTAATCTTCCAGATCATCGGCGCAGAGGGCTGGATCGCTCTCGCACTCGTGGGTGCGGTTGTCCTTGCGCTGATCCCGCTCGTCGTCAACCCGCTGGTGAAGTGGTGGTTCACTTCCTATGTTCTAACGAGTGAGCGGCTGATCACGCGGACCGGGATGATCGCCCGCAGCGGAATCGAGCTTCCGCTCCAGAACATCAACAACGTTCTGTTCAACCAGAGTGTCATCGAGCGGGTTCTGAAGTCCGGCGACCTCCTGATCGAGTCGGCAGGGGAGAGCGGGCAGAGCGAGTTCACCAACATCCCCAATCCCGAGGAGTTCCAGTCGTTGCTCTATCGGACTCGTGAGGAACAGAGCCGCAATACCGCCGCTGAAGAGTCGGCCATCGCCGCTGAGATCACCCGCGACCCCACCGAGCAACTGGAACGAGCGGCGAAACTCCGTGAAGAAGGAGTGCTCTCGGACGAGGAGTTCGAAGCTATGAAGCGTAGGATTCTCGGGGAGGGATAGTCCGTCGCCGGCACTCCGGCGCAGACATCCGACCCTGTTCGCAGCCTCGCTCAGCCTGTACATTGTCCCCAAGGAGGACGTATGTCTGCTGAGAAGCTCCGTGAATACCTCCTGACCCATGGTGTGCCCTACGAGGTGCACGAGCATCCGCTTGCCTTTACGACGTCACGCGTTGCTGAAGTCGAGCATATCTCCGGAAAGGACATTGCCAAGCCGGTCATCCTCATGGCGGACGATCACTTCGTGATGGCAGTTGTCCCCGGCCACAAACACGTAGACCTCACCAAGGCTCGCGAGGCCTTGGGCTGTGAGGAAGTGCGTCTGGCCGACGAATCGGAGTTCGCGGCCGCGTTCGAAGATTGCGAACGGGGTGCAGAACCACCGCTCGGGCATCTCTACGGCATGCAGACCATCGTTGACCTTCGTTTGGATTCGGCCCACGTCACGTTCCGTGGCGGCAGCCATACCCAAACGATCACGATGGGGTTGGAGGACTACCGGATGGCTGCGAATGCGGCCGTTGGTGATCTCGCCGCCGGGCGCTAGCGCCGCGGCGGCACCGGGTCGGCGAAAGGGGGGTTGTTGTAACGCGAGTCAGTCGAATCGTTCGAACTTGGCGACACATTCAATGTGGAACGTCTGTGGGAACATGTCGACGGGTGTCACCCAGTCGAGTTCGTATCCCATTTCGTCGAGGATTGCGGTATCGCGAGCCAGGCTCGCCGGATCGCACGAGACATAGACGAGCGTTCTTGGTCCGGCGGCTGTTACCGCATCTATCCCGTCTACGCCGAGGCCCTTACGAGGCGGGTCGGCAATGACGACATTCCAGTACTCATCGATTGACTCGATTGCATCCTTTGTGCTCGCCCGCATGATCCGATAGTCGGCGACTTCGGCGCGGTTGAGGTTGGACTGGAGGTCGGTTGCCGCGATCTGGTCGCGTTCGATAGCGACAACACGCCCGGCACCGCGGCCGACTGTGGCGGCGAAAAGGCCGCCGCCTGCGTAAGTGTCGAGCAGGGTGTCATCTGCAGTGATACCGGCGGCCTCGGTAGCCAGGCGGACCAGTTGCTCTGCGCCTGCGGTGTTGTTCTGAAAGAAGGTGCGTCCAGAGATCCGGAAGGGAACCCCGGCAACGGTTTCCTCGAGCACGGCTTCTCCATGCACCGACCGCAGCTCGTCTCCTTCGACAACTGCGACATGGCATCCCCAAGCCGACGCTTGGCGGGGCACCTCTCCTTCAATGACCACAAGCACATCCCCGGTGGTTGTCGAGGTTCGCAATGTGAGGGCTTGAACACCAGTCAGATCGCCGAGGTCGGTTAGGACTGCGGAGAGGTTGGGATGGAGTATTTGACACTCGCTGAGAGGAACGAGCGTCTTTGACCGCCTCTCATAGAGGGCGGGCCGACCCGCGACGACTCGATAGTCCATCCGGTTCCGGTATTCGAACGGGGGCCCGGCGGCGACGATGGGACGAACCGGTGGGTCGGGGTGCCGGCCCAGATGAGCCAGCTGGCCGGTCACGATCGACTGTTTCCATTCGAGTTGAGCCGCGTAGCTGCCGTGCTGCCACTGGCAACCGCCACACGATCCAAAGTGGCGGCACTGCGGTTCGACTCGCTCCGGGGCGGCTTCGACGACGGAGTCGAGACGGATCTTGCCCCACGATCCCTTGTCGAGCTCGATGTGTCCGGTAATCAGCTCGCCCGGAAGCGCGCCGTCGACGAAGTATGCCTTGCCGTCGAGCCTGGCGACCGCAGAGCCTCCGTGGGCCATATCGGTTGTCCTGAGTTGTAGCTCGTTGATATTGGTCTTCTCCCGGTTGTGACACCGACATCGGCGACAGGCGGGCAGACTACTCTCCCGGCGATGCGTGCCTTTCATGAATCATGGTTTTGGGTTGCGGTGACGACTACGGGTGTGGTCGGTCTCTGGGGACTGGTGCTTGCGATCATGAAGCGGCAGGCTCCCACAGCGTTCCGCTATGCCCGTTGGCTCGCCTTCGGGGTGATGGGTGTTCAGGTCGGTGCCGGACTGCTGCTGTACGCCGACGGGTGGCGTCCGGCGAACGACTTCCATCTGTTCTACGGGATTGTCATCGCGTTCACGTTTGCGTTCGCCTATATATACCGAATCCAACTCGAACGTCGCTCCGAACTCGGCTACGGCTTGCTGCTGCTGTTCATCATGGGGCTCGGGTTCCGAGCCTGGTCGAACGTCCTCTGAACGCAGGGTTTTGTCGGGACTGGTTACGATGCTTGCTCCGAGATGCCGGTTCGTGGTTGTGGGACCCAACGCAAGTCGAACGGCTGACCTGAGGAGGACAAATGCTGCTGGACGGAAAGAGAATCGTTGTCACCGGTGTGCTGACCGACGACTCCATTGCATTTCACGCAGCTCGCGTCGCCCAGGAGCAGGGAGCCGAGATCGTATTGACCGGCTTTGGCCGGGCAATGAGGCTGACCCAACGCTCTGCCAAGCGACTGCCGGTTGTCCCCGATGTGCTCGAGTTGGACATCAACAGCGAAGAAGACATGGCAGCACTGGTTGCCGACTTGGACAACCGCTGGGGAGCAGTTGACGGCGCACTGCATGCGATCGCCTATGCACCCAACGATGCGTTGGGGGGCAACTTTCTCAACACCCCTGCGGAGAGTGCATCTACCGCTTTTCTGACCTCAGCGTTCTCATACAAGACGCTTGCAGCAGGCCTGCTCCCGCTCATGAGGAAAGCTGGGGGAGGTTCTTTGGTTGCCCTCGACTTCGACAACTCTCAGGCATGGCCCCTGTATGACTGGATGGGCGTTGCCAAGGCAGGCTTGCAGGCGGTGACGCGATATCTCGCCCGTGACCTCGGTGCGGATGACATCAGGGTGAATGCGGTCGCGGCCGGTCCGCTGGGCACGGTAGCCGCCAAGTCGATTCCGCAATTCGAGCTGTTTGAGCGGGAATGGGCCGTTCGTTCGCCGCTTGGCTGGGACGTTCACGATCCCACCCCCGTGGCCCGTATGGTCGCGATGCTGCTATCGGATTGGACGCTGATGACGACCGGTGAGATCGTTCACGTCGATGGTGGGTTTCACGCGATTGCGGCTGGCTCCGAGCCCTCGTAGCGAACCCGTGCGTTCTTGGGCAGAGCAACGGTAAACGTTGCGCCGCCACCTGCTGTCGGTTGGAACCAAACCCTGCCACCGATCACATCGGATAGGCCGCGCACGATAGAAAGACCGAGCCCAGTTCCTCCCGCCGAGCGGGTGTAGTGCGGAGCCAGCTGGGTGAACCGGTCGAAGATGTGGTCGTGCAATTCGTATGGGATGCCTTCGCCGTGGTCGATGACCGATAGCCATATCTCGTTGCCGTTGAGCATGGCGACGATGTCGATCGGGCTCCCCGGGGCGTACTTCAGGGCGTTGCCGACGAGGTTCACCAGGATGCGCTGGAGATGGTCCGGATCGGTCTCTACCGAATCGACCCCAGGGCCCAGTTGCACGTACGTGACCTCGGCAGCGTCGGGAATGTGGGCGACCGTGTCCTCGATGAAGTCCTGGAGATGGATGAGTTCGGGCCGCACGGGGAGCGCCTTGTTGTCCAACCTGGACACGACAAGAAGGTCCTCGATCAACGAGCGCAGCCGGTTGGCTTGTCGGCTTGCAGTATCGATCAACTGCTGGGCGCTTGGCTCAGGGTGGGCGAGCTGGGGTCGCTGTAGCGTGCTC
>CBDUNF010000233.1:0-5060 GCA_965368515.1 uncultured bacterium | reverse complement strand
AATTGTCAGCGCCGTTTGGCGGGTGGAAGCTCTCTGGCTTCGGCTCTGAGCTGGGCCGGGAAGGTCTCGAGGCCTACACGAACGTCCGGACGGTTCGGATGAAGGTCGGCTAATGGAAGGACTCGAATGGGTGCTCTAGACGGTGTCGTCGTCGCAGACTTCTCTCGCGTCCTCGCCGGACCTTATGCGACCATGACGCTGGGTGATCTCGGCGCCTCCGTTATCAAGGTTGAACGACCAGGTACGGGGGACGACACAAGATCGTGGGGTCCTCCCTGGTCAGGCGACACAAGCACCTATTACCTCGGCCTCAACCGGAACAAGAAGAGCATTGCTCTCGACTTGACTGACCCTGCTGATCTGGCAGTCGCTCTGAAGTTGGCGCGCAATGCGGATGTTGTCGTGCAGAACTTCCGACCTGGAACCCTGGATCGGTTCGGACTGGGTGCGGAGCAACTCCTGGGCGAGCGACCGACGTTGATCTACTGCTCAATCACCGGCTTTGGGGACAGCGGTGCGGCGGCCAAGATGCCCGGATACGACCTCTTGGTCCAGGCGGCCAGCGGGTTGATGAGCATCACCGGTGAGCCGGATGGCCAACCGCTGAAGGTCGGTGTTGCTCTTGTCGACCACATCTGCGCATTGCATTCGGTAGTAGGCATCCTGGCGGCACTTCGCCATCGCGAGCGGACAGGTATCGGTCAGCACGTCCAGGTGTCGCTGATGGGAACGGCCCTAGCCGCCCTGCTCAACCAGTCTTCCGGCTTTGCGGTCGCGGGTGTCGTCCCCACCAGACTGGGCAATCGGCACCCCTCGATCGCTCCGTATCAAACCTTCACGACCGGCGACGGCCATTTAGTGCTGGCATGTGGGAATGATGCGCAGTTCGAGAAGGTGGCGATCATCGCGGGGTCGCCCGAGCTCGCTAGCGATGCTCGCTTTGCAACCAATCCCCAGCGCGTTGCGAACATCGACGAGTTGGAAGGCATCCTCACCGAGGCTTTTTCGCGACGCACCGCGGTGGAGCTAGCGGCAGAGCTGAATGAGGTGGGGGTTCCGGCGGGGACGATCCATGACGTGAGTGGAGCTTTTGAACTAGCGGATCGGCTGGGCCTCGACCCAGTCGACGAGTTTCCTCAAGACGACGGTCGTGTATTCCGCTCGGTCGCCTCACCAATCCGCCTGTCCGCAACGCCCACCGAAGTGCGGATGACGCCACCGCGGTTGGGTCAACAGGAGAAGGAGATCAGGAGATGGTTGGAGTCGCTCGATGATTGAAGCAACAGCCGGTGTATTCATTGCTGGGGAGTGGGTCGCCACCGACCAATACGTAACCAATATCAATCCATCAGACACCACCGACACTGTCGGACGATTTGGCGTTGCCGGGAGTCACCATGTCGACCAGGCCGTCGCCGCGGCCGCCGCCGGCCAGCGCCAATGGCGGGCAACTCCTATCGAGGCCCGATCCAACTTCCTGCACGCCATCGCCGACGAGGTCGATCGACGATCCGATGCCCTGGGTTACCTGCTGGCACGTGAGGAAGGGAAGACCCTGGCCGAGGCCGTCGGGGAGGCAAGGCGGACCGCGTCCATATTCCGCTTCTTTGCAGGTGAAGCGATGCGGATCAGCGGCGAGATCATCGAGTCGACACGACCCGGGGTTGACGTGCTCATCACCCGGGAGGCACTCGGCGTCGTCGGCGTGATCACTCCGTGGAATTACCCTCTGGCGATTCCGGCATGGAAGATCGCACCCGCTCTCGCCTACGGCAACTCGGTGATCTGGAAGCCGGCCACCCTCGTGCCCGCTTCGGCGGTTGCGCTCACCAACATCATTCATGAAGCCGGGGTGCCAGACGGTCTGGTCAACCTGCTGGTGGGATCCGGCGGATCGGTTGGGCAGGCGATCGTTGCGCACGACGGTGTGGAGGGGGTCAGCTTCACTGGCTCCGTCGAAGTCGGTGCTTCAGTCGCGAGGACAACATCCGGTCGACTTGCTCGTGTCCAACTGGAAATGGGGGGCAAGAACGCCCTCGTGGTGCTGGACGATGCAGATATCGATCGAGCCGTGGATGTCGCAGCTCAGGGCTCGTTTCTGTCAACCGGTCAGCGGTGCACCGCCTCGAGTCGTCTATTGATCGAGTCCGGCATCTACCAGGAGTTCGTCGACCGTCTAGTAGAAGCCGCCCGCGCCCTAAAGGTGGGCAACGCACTCGCTGCGGAGACGCAGATCGGTCCTGCGGTCAGTGCTCAGCAACTCGAACAGGACCTCGCGTATGTTGAGATCGGTCGCAATGAGGGCGCGGAGATGCTGGTCGGAGGTGTGGCGGCAGAGAGCGACAAGCCAGGCCACTACATCTCACCGGCGGTGCTGGCTTCCGCGACCAACGACATGCGGATCAGCCGGGAGGAGATATTCGGTCCTGTTGTTGCTGTCATGCCGGTGGAGGGGCTCGACGAGGCGTTGGCCGTGACCAACGACTGTGACTTCGGGCTGACAGCCGGTATCTGCACCTCATCTCTCGCCGCGGCCACCCGCTTCAGACGGGAAGCCGAAGTGGGAATGGTGATGGTGAACCTGCCAACAGCTGGGGTCGATGCTCACGTTCCATTCGGAGGGCGAAAGTCATCGAACCTGGGACCACGCGAACAGGGTCGCAGCGCTATCGAGTTCTACACACAATTGAAGACGTCATACGTTTCGCCGTAACGACCGGTCAACACAACCACGCTGTCGGGGAGGCTGGCCCAGCAACACTGCCTACAAACGACTAGACCGGTCGCCTCTGAGTGATGTGATGAAAGCCCCGGAACCGGTCCGAACGTTGCAAGCGCGCTGGTTAGGATCCGGGCATGGCTCACGAAGAGATGTTCGATCGCGATGACCGCATGCTGGCTCACATTCGAGGGATTGCGCTGGGCTTCCCGGGGGCGGCGGAGAAGATCTCCCATGGGCGGCCGGCGTTCTATACCAAGAAGGTTTTTGCGTACTACGGCGGATCGGTGCGACGGGGCGATGGCGATTGGGTACAGCACCCGCAGTCGGTGATGGTGTTGCTCGATGCTGAGGAGCGAGCCGCCTTCGTCGGAGATCCGCGCACGTTCGTTCCGGCATACCTTGGACCTTCAGGTTGGCTCGGTATTGACCTGAAGAGCAGCGGCGATCTCGAGGAGGTCGCCGAGCTCATTGACAGCTCGTTCCGCAACACAGCTCCGGCTCGTTTGGTCAACGATCTCGATGGCCAGCTCGGATGATCTGACGCGGCTTGGCGATTTGATCCTCGGCCTTTGCGCTAACGCAATGACGTTGGGCGTGGCGGCGGTCCGAGAGGCGCTGCTGGTTCTTGATTCCGCCTGGATTCTGAGGTCAGCGCCTGCTTCAACTTTGATCACGTCCGAACTAGCCGGAGGCCGGCACCTCTTCAAACTCGACGATGACGATCCACTCCTCTGCCCGCAACGTCCGGAAAAGGAGAACGCCAGCGTAGGCAGAACCGTCGTGCGAAAACTCGCCGTCGGCGGCAAAGACCTTCTTGTCGGGAATCTCAATCGAGGAGCCATCAGCGATCATCGTTGCATTCCGCAAAGGCCAATCCGGATCGGCGAAGTATGTCAACCGACGCACCTCGCCATCGAGTTCCCGGACCCACCAGTCAGCCTGAGAATCGAGGCCCCCGGCGAACGCTGTACCGGCACCATCTGGGATGTCGGCCGACGAACTCCACAAGAGGCGGTCTGTGCCGGGCTGAAAGTGGGCGTGTTCATCCCACACTTCTTCAGACGTGGTCACCTGGTCGATGAGAACCCCGGTGGTGGCGTCCGCGATCAGGATGTCATTGTTGTGTTCTGTGGCGTTGGTGAACCCGGTGAAGACGATCTGGGTGTCGTCATGGGAGTAGCCGTGGGTCTCGTACAGAGCGTCTGGCCAGTCCTTGCTATCCCCGGGAATAACCTCCGTCAGTTCCGTCAGCCCCGGGTCCGCAGCGTCGAATGGCAACGTGTAGATGTCGAACAGCACCGGAAACCCGACATAGCGGGCAAAGACGATCTCGTCTCCGGCATGGTTGAAGTGAGGATGCAGGGCCCCGTCGAACGAGTTGGGATCCGGGATGTCGAAAAGCTCAACAGCATCGGTGCCGTCGGGCCGAATAGCCCAGATCTCGTTGGCCACACCCGAACCGGGATGGGTAACGAGCGCGTTGCCGACCTTGACCCCGGCCTGGAAGATGATCCACTCCCCCGATGGGTGCCACTCCGGGTTTCCCCGGTGGCCTTCGGGGAGCTCAGCGGCGTCACAGGTGACGCAATACGCCTCATCGGGAGACTCGTAGTCCATGATCCATACGTCGTAGAGGACGTCCCGTGTCCGCTTGTCGTATGCAATGCGACCATCGCGACTCCAGTCGAGTCGGCCGCCTTCAGTAGTGACAACCTTCACCGAGGTGGCTTCGAGATACCTGAGTGGTGTTTCGCTCACGGTTGTTGTGGTGCCGCTGCTGGCCGCGACCGCAGGTGCCGCGGTGGTAGGCGCAACAGTGGGTGTGTCAGCGTCGCCGCCGTCTGTCTGACATCCACCAAGCAACACCATTCCCAGAAGCGGGAGGAGCAGGGATCGTGTATTCATCGCTTTGTTCCACATATTGACTGATACCGATACATCGGTTGAGCTATGACGGTCCTTAACAATGCTGGAGAGCGATCAACGCGGCACCGCCGGACTCGATGCACTACCTATCCCCGCAGGAGATCGAACGGTCTGGTCTATCGACGGAGAACGGCAGTTAGCCGCCTCGCGTGATCCCGTATGGAGCCCTCTAGACCCCAATCTCGGCTCGCCGTGCTGCGATGAGCTCGCTGACTAGTTGTGAGGACAGCGGGGTGTCGATCGGCATCTTCAGCGCTCCTTTGGACGCGCTCAACCCGCCGAAGGCCGTGACGTCGACGGTTGACATGACGTGGCCGCTGTGGGGCAGATAGCTGAGGTGGTTCTTGGCTGCGGAGAACCCGGCGACCGGTCTGCCGTCGATACGGAACACTGGGACGCCGTACGACAGGCC
>CBDUNF010000232.1:0-5073 GCA_965368515.1 uncultured bacterium | reverse complement strand
AGCGAGTCGATGGGGCTGCGCTGAAGATGAGCACGCCGAACGCAACGCGCAGCGCAGCGGCGAGGAACTGAGCCGGTCGCGAGTCCCAGTACTGGGAAGAGAACAGCAACTCCGGAGCAACGAGGGCGACGAGGCCGGCAAGGATGAAGAGTATTCCAATGGTCCGGGTCATCGTGGTCACGGTCAACCCTCCCTGCTGCTACGTACCCGGGGGCCGCGGCGCTCTCGGGAGGGCCGAGGGCCATGATGGGAGCGTCTTACTAGCGTCAACGCTACGCTCGCAGCCGCCGGCGAGCAACACAACCTGCCCGGTGCTCGCCCCAGAGCGCAGGGCGCCCCGGTGGCAGGTCGAACTCCCGGCTGCACTGCTCGAAAGCGCCTGAATCGGTGGGGATCGCACAGCCTTCGATTTCCGCCCAGTTGGCAGGTCGACGGTTACTTCAGGCCAGACGCTCGATGCCATCCGTCGCGCTGCGGGACGGGCTGTAGCGGACGAAATGCAATCAGTGGCCGCAAACGCTAGATCCGCCTACTTGCTCGAGAGCGAACCATCGGCTGATCACGTGTGTCTGGACGCGCTTGTAGGCTCACGAGCCATGGTCGAAACAAGAGACAGTGGCGCTGACCTCGTCGAGGTGCAGTTCGGTGCGAGTCACAGTCCCCGTCTGCCGGTCGAGGTCGTGGACCGGTCGGAGCTGCTCGAACGCAAGAAGGATGACGAGCTCCCGTATCGGCAGCGTGTTGGGTTTCACATCCTGTATCTGGTGACGTGCGGTTCTGGGATGCATCACGTGGACTTCGAGCCTGTGGAGATGAAGCCGGGCACGGTTCTCCATATTCACCCTGGTCAGGTTCAACGATTTCAGGTCGATCCGCCGTTCGAGGCGCTGATGCTGCTGTGGAGAATAGAGTTCGACCCGGAGGATCCGGAGGCGCCTCGGTGGTTTCCTGGCAGCGACGCTCCCACGCGTTGGCATCTCCCGCCGGAAGCACTCGACGAGTTCGTTGGTTGGGTCGAGGAACTGCGGGGTTTACAACATGGCTTTGAGGGTCAGCCAAGACAGCTTGCCCTACTCCGGTGCCTGCTACAGGCGATCTTGCTTCGCCTGGCGCTGGAGACCCCGGACACTCCGAACTACGACGCACAGTTTCCGGCGGCCTATGTCGATTTCCGGGAGCTTCTGGAGGAGCGTCTCTACGACCGTCCAACCGTCGCAGAAGTCGCCGAGTCATTGGGTTACAGTACGCGCACGCTGGACCGGGCCTGTCAAGCCGTTGTCGGCAAGACGGCCAAAGCCGTGCTTGATGAACGAGTGGCGCTTGAGCTGAAAAGACTCCTGACCCACACCCGCCGCCCTGTCACTCGGATCGGACTCGACTTTGGATTCACCGAAGCTTCAAACTTCTCCAAGTTCGTTCGACGGCACCTTGGCCAGCTCCCCACTGAGTTGAGAAACCAAAGCTGACAGGTCGCAGCATGGCAGCGAATGGCCCTCGCCTTGGCGTAGCTCGGTGTGTAATGCAACGCGTGCTGCGGGCTGTTCGCGGTGGCATCGGGCTTAGCCGCGCATCGGGCCCAATCTCTCGAGCTGTCCAGTTGTGACCACGGCGTGTCCACTTACGACCCTCTCTGGAACAACAGGGTAGAGACTGCGAGCGAGGTTGTCGTATCGCGACCCTTGGCTGTCGAGCGATTCCCTTGCTCTTGAACCACGAACCAGGGACGCTTTATTTGTCGCTGGAAACAGCGTCGAAGACACTAGACAAGGAGACCCGATGAAAACCCGCCCCACGTTCGCGATGCTCGCGAAAGCTCTCAGCAGCTTCCAGCGACGCAACAACAAAGTGCTAGCTGTCGCACTGCTAGTAGCGGTGATTGCCGCTGCTTGCGGCGGCGACGACGACCCGGCCGCCGGCTCGAGCGACACCCAACAGCCGCCAACGCAGGAAACCACAACAAGCGCGCCGACCGAGGAATCTGTGGAGGTGTCGGTTCGTGATAGCGGTATGACGGTGACCGTTCAGCCCGCTGGTGACCTGGTGGTGCACACGCTGACGGCTCCTGAACAGGTGTTTGGGGACTCGACTCATATCATCGAGACCGAGAACTCGCTCGTTGTGGTGGACACTCAGTTCCTGTTGCCTATGGCGTTGGACTTCCGTGCCTACGCCGATGGACTCGGCAAGCCGATTGATCAGGTCTTCATCACCCACGGGCATCCCGATCACTTCCTTGGGAGTGAAGCCTTTGCAGATGTGCCGATATTCGCACTCGAGGAGGTCTCGGCTTCGATCGCGGCCAACGGCGATGATGAAGTCGCAGAGAAGCAAGGAGAATTCGGGACCGAAGCGATTGCCGGGACATTCGTCGTGCCTGAGGTGGTCGAAGCGGGAACCGTCGACATCGACGGGATCAGCTTTGAACTCACCAGAGTGACAGATGCTGAGGCCGAAATCCAGCTCCTTATCCGCGTCCCCGAGGCCGGTATCGTAGCCACCGGCGACATCGTCTACAGCGGTGTCCACCTGATCCTTGCGGGCCCAGCGGACACCTGGACCCTGGCGCTCAATGACCTCGCCGCCGACAGTGACGCCTATCCGATCGTGCTGCCAGGACATGGCGTGCCCGCTGACCCGAGCGTCTACGACACGAACATCGCTTGGCTCGCCACCGCCGGAGAGCTGCTCTCCTCTGTCGATAGCGGTGAGGACTTCAAGCAAGGACTGGTCGACGCCTTCCCCGACCTTGGCATGACCGCCGCCATTGACTTCGTTCTCCCATTCCTCTTCCCGGAGGAGTAGGACGAATACGTTGCCGGGACCCGCATAACGCTCTCCGCTCGAGATCTGAGTCCCACATGGCTCGAATCTCGATTGGTTGCCGGGTCGATCACGGCCCGGCACCATAGAACCGGTGCAGTAAGCCGCGGACGTTTCAGGCAAGTGAACGTACCCGCCCGATCCACAAGGAGGAACAATTGAAGGTAGCCATTACTGCCGCAAGCGGCCAGTTGGGAACGCAGGTCGTTAAGGCCGCGCTTGCTCTCATCCCGAGCGCGAACATCGTCGGGTTGGCTCGGACGCCCCACAAGGCGAAGCACCTGGGTATCGAGATTCGTCCTGGTGACTACAACGACAAGGACGTACTGGAGGAGTCGCTGCAATCTGTAGATTCGGTTCTGTTGGTGTCGGGGATGGACGCTCCGGAACGGCGCATCAAGCAGCACCGCAACGTAATCGAAGCTGCACGGAGCGCCGGGGTGGAAAGGATCGTCTACACCAGCGTCCAAGGAGCAGAAGAAGCCACGGCATTCTCACCGATTGTCCAGAGCAATCGACAGACCGAACACGACGTGCGTCGCAGCGGGTTGGCCTGGGCGATTGGGCGCAACGGAATCTACATCGAGCCTGATGTCGAGTACCTCGAGACCTACAAGAAGTCCGGTGGAATCACCAACTGCGCCGGCGACGGTCGATGTGGCTACACCACGCGGTCGGAACTGGCCTACGCCTACGCGCGGCTACTCACCGAAGACAAGCACAACGGCCACACCTACAACCTGCACGGAGAGGCCATCACTCAATACCAGCTTGCGGACTACCTCAACAGCGCATTCGGAACCGACCTGACGTACACCCCGATGTCGGTCGAGGAATACCGCGAGGATCGGGTCGCCGAGCTGGGTGAATTCATAGGCACGATCATCACCGGCATCTACCAGGGCATCCGGGACGGCGAAGCCGACAACCCCAGCCACTATCTCGAGGCCGCCGGCAGAGAGCATGTGAGCTGGCCAACCTATTTCGCGAGTCGTGGCCGACAGGAGGCAACCTCGTGATCGCACCAGGGCCCCGCCCCTAACGCCAACAGCCCTGCGCGCTATCGAGCACCCACCAGCGATAGATGTCCGACCAATCCGGCGCCCGAGGAGTTGCGGTGTGTGTCTGCGATAATTGGATCATGGTCCATTTGCGCCGTGGTTTGGGCTCTCATCCTGTGGTGGTTTGGGCGATCAAGCATCTCGTTAGTCCCCTCGATCGATTCGTTGTGAAGTTCTCTGGCGGTCGTCTCGCACCGCCAAGCAGCGTCGCGGTGCCCACCGTGCTGGTTACTACCCGCGGCCGAGTTTCGGGCCAGGAACGCACCGTTCCACTTGTCTACGTCACGGATGGCGACCGATTCGTTGTTGCCAACGCCCGACCAGCCGGTGAACGCCGGATTCCATGGATTTCGAACCTCCGAGCCGCCGGTCAGGGACGCATCAGGCATCGGGGTCGGGTGATCCCAATACATGCGCGTGAGCTTGACGACAGCGAGGCCGGTCGTTACTGGTCTGCGCTCATTGAGGTGTGGCCTGCGTTTGCCGAACACTATGCAGCGACCGGGGAGCGCACTGTCTTCGTTTTGGAGCCCGACGAGCGAGGAACGGGCTAGAGCGTTTCTCCTGTTGCTCGCCGATGGGCGGCTACTCAGAGACCGGTAGCTGCTGTCGCTAGTGCTTCGTGCGGATAGTCAGTCGTGCGTTGCTGGAACGACAGAATCTCTGGCTTCTGGATAACGCCGCGGTCGATGACCACCGCGCGTCGGATCGTCTCGTTCTTGTTCCAGGCGTCCCGGCCTTCCAATACGGTCGGTAGATAAACGAGCAGCGGAGCGGAGATCGATCGGGATGCGCTCTCCCATAGGTAGCTGGGAGTGTGGTCCACGGCGTAGTAGTCAATCGATCCGATCTTGAACATTGGGTCATCGAAGGTGGTCGGCCTCGCAAACGAGAACCCCATGCCTTCGTCGCAGCTGACATCGATGATGAGACAGCCCCGCTTGAGGCGGGGTATCTCCGCCTCGGTGACGAACATCATCGGTTGATCAGGGTTCTGGAAGATTCCGTTGACGATGATGTCGGTCTCGCCGAGCAGGTCGAGAAACGGTCGTTCGTTGCCATCGTGGTCGACGACTACCTGCCGTTCACCATCCGTAGTGTTCGATCGCAAGCGCACATACTCACAATCGAGCACCTCCTCACGCACTTCGTGATCGGGGCGTTGGATGCAGATTGTGATGTCTCTGAATCC
>CBDUNF010000231.1:0-5140 GCA_965368515.1 uncultured bacterium | reverse complement strand
CCGTAGCCGGGGTGAATGGCGGAAGCGTTGGCATTGGCGGCAACCTCGAGGATGCGCTCGATGTTCAGATACGATTCGCCAGCCGGTGCGGGGCCGATGTTCCACGCCTCGTCGGCCAGCTTCACATGCATGGCGTTGCGGTCGAGTTCGGAGTAGACCGCGATGGTGCGCAGTCCACTCTCTTTGGCTGCCCGGATTACCCGAACCGCGATTTCGCCACGATTGGCAACAAGTACAGATTCCACGGCGGTCATCCTAGATCTTGGGCGGCGGCGGGCGTATTCCAACAGAATCCGCTAGCGGAGGGGAGAGGCGATCTTGCCGACGTCCCGAACCCCGGAACCATCACAGCGGTATGTTCCCGTGTTTGCGTGGCGGCATCGCTTCGCGCTTGGTGCGCAGCATCTCTAGCGCCCTGATGAGGCGGGGGCGGGTTTCTCGTGGCTCGATCACTTCATCGACAAAGCCTCGTTCGGCAGCGACATAGGGATTGTTGAACTGGCCCTCGTATTCCTTGATGAGCTCCTGGTTGCGAGCCGCGGGGTCATCTGCAGCGGCGATGTCGCGACGGTGAATGATGTTGACCGCACCCTGGGCGCCCATGACGGCGATCTGAGCCGTCGGCCAGGCGTAGACCACATCGGCGCGCACGGCCCGGGAGTTCATGACGACGTAGGCGCCCCCGTATGCCTTACGGGTGATCACGGTGATCTTGGGCACGGTCGCCTCAGCGTATGCGTACAGCAGTTTTGCACCGTGGCGGATGATCCCACCGTGTTCCTGCTCGATACCCGGGAGGAAACCGGGGACATCGACGAACGAAACGATTGGGATATTGAACGCGTCGCAGAACCGAATGAACCGCGCTGCCTTCGTCGAAGATGCGATATCGAGGGTGCCGGCGAGCACCGCTGGTTGGTTGCCGATGATGCCCACCGCGTAGCCGTCGAGTCGGGAGAAGCCGATGACGATGTTGGCCGCATAGTGCTCGTGGACTTGGTAGAACTCACCGTCGTCTACGACCATTTCGATCAGGTCGACCATGTCATAGGGGAGGTTGGCGTTGTCGGGGATGATCGCAGTGAGTTCCTCGTCCATGCGATCCGCTCTATCGATTGGGGTGAAGAACGGGGGGACCTCCATGTTGTTCCGGGGGAGAAAAGACAGCAGGTAGCGGACTTCTTCGAGCGCGGCGCGGTCGTCGCTGGCGACGAAGTGGGTGACCCCCGATTTGGATCCGTGGGCGTGGGCACCTCCGAGGTCTTCGAACGTCACGTCTTCGCCGGTGACCGCACGAATTACGTCGGGGCCGGTTATGAATAGATGCGATAGCCCTTCCACCTGATAGACAAAGTCGGTGATGGCGGGGGAGTAGACGGCACCCCCGGCACACGGGCCCATGACAACAGAGATCTGTGGGATCACGCCAGACGCACGGACGTTGCGCTCGAAGATACGGCCGTAACCATCGAGAGCGGTGACACCTTCCTGGATACGGGCTCCGCCGGAATCCTTGAGTCCGACGAGTGGAGCTCCGGTGTCCATAGCGAGATCCATGACCTTGCAGATCTTGTCGGCAACCACTTCGCCCAGGCTGCCGCCGAAAGCGGTGAAGTCCTCGGCGAAGATGAAAACGGTTCGTCCGTCGATCGTGCCCCAGCCGGTGATGACAGCGTCGCCGAGTGGACGCTTGTCCTCGATGCCGAACCCCGATGCCTGGTGCTGGACGAGCATGTCCATCTCTTGGAATGAGCCTTTGTCGACCAGCGTCTCGATTCGCTCCCGCGCCGTCAACTTGCCTAGGTCATGCTGTCGATCAACGGCACGACGACTCGCCGGCTCCTGGGCGCTCTCCCGCAGCTGGCGAAGCTGTTCAATAAGTTCGTCGGTGGTCACAACCCGGTCTCCGGTAGTGTCGGCGTATCTATCTATGACTCACTGAGGCTCGCAATGGCTACACCCTACGTGACGATTCTTCGCAATGTCGTCGGATCCACTCAGGATCTTGCCGCGGACGAGTTTCGACACAGCAGCCGTCCCGTGTTGGTTGTCGCCGCACGGCAGACTGCCGGTCGCGGCAGGAGCGGGAACGAGTGGTGGGACGCATCGCGGGCGGTCGCGGCCTCTCTGGCGTTCTCGGCTGCGCTCTTTCCGATCGAAGAGACGTTCCCGCTCGCCGTTGGCCAGGCGGTCCGGGCCGCCCTCAGCAGCGCGATCGCCGTCGATGTCGATCTGAAATGGCCCAACGATCTCGAGTTGGCGGGCTGCAAGGTGGGGGGAATACTCGTCGAACGGAGCGAGGAGCGAGTCGTCGTCGGCTGTGGCCTGAATCTGTATTGGCCCGAGGCAGTTGCGGGTACCGCAGGCCTGCTCCCAGCCGATCCAGGTCCGCATGCGGGTAAGGAGATCAGCGAGCTGTGGGCAAATGCGGTCCTTGCCGCTGCAGGTGCGTGGGATCGATCCACCTATCTCGAGGCGTGTTCGACCCTGGGCGCCGAAATCACGTGGGAGCCTGCTGGTCGAGGAACCGTGATGACCGTCGATGATCGCGGCGGCCTCGTGGTGGACACCGACAACGGCACAGTCGTACTTCGATCGGGAGAGGTCAGAACGATCCGGCGTGCGGGGAGCTAGCGGCGGCGCTTGATCTTCGGAGGCTTACCGCGCGAAGTCCGGGTCTGAACCCGACGCGCATCCGACCGAGCTCGGAAGGTGTCGGCCACTTCCGTATCCCGGAACCAGTTACCGATGCGCCTGAAGAACGATGGCTTTGGTGGCTTGGGCTGGGCACCGCGCACGGCCATGTTCTGAGCAACCTTGGTGCGTTTGACCCGCTGGCCCATCGTGGGTGTAGCCGGTCGGCTGTCCCGTGGTCCATAGGTGCGACGGCGGACATGGCGACCACTTCCGGCTGCAGCTCCGGCGACCCGTCCGCTCATGCCCTGCCGTTGCGGCTGCAGGATCGCCACGGTGGCGATGAGTGCGATGAGGGTGAGGCCGACGATCGTGAGCCACCACCAGTTGTTGGTGAGGAACGAATCGTCACCCGGTGGGGGCGGTGCGATTGCCGCCAGGGTTGTCGTTGTAACCGGCGCCGCGGTGGTTGTTGTCGTGGTCGTCGTTTCCGGCGCTGCCGTGGTTGTGGTCGTTGACGTCGTGGTCGTCGTGGTCGTGGTCGTTGACGTCGTCGTTGTCTCGGGTGGTTCCGTTGTGGTTGTGGTGGTCGTGGTTGTTGTGGTTGCCGGCGGGCGCGTCGTGGTCGTTGTCGCCGGAGGCCGCGTGGTCGTCGTAGTCGTGGTGGTTGTCGTGGTGGTAGTGGTTGTGGCCTGGATTGTCACCGGGATTGTGCAAGTTCCACCGGCACCGGCGGTCACCTCGCTCACCACTACCGAACCGGACCCGGTTGCCGAGCCGCCTGCGCTGATCGACACCGTGACCGACCAGGCGCCGCCACCTTCACCGACTGATCCGCCCCCGGTAGGGGTTGCGCTAACGCCTGAAGAAGAAACCGCGGCCAGTGCTGCGCCTGCCGACTCGAAGCTGATCGTCCTCGAGACGCTTGATCCCTGGTCGAGGGTGATGCCCCCCGGACATGAGGTAACAGCAGCGTCGGCGGAAGGGGATTGGGCAACGATCAACGACGCGGTCGCGAGCAGCATGAGAAACGCCATCACCAATGGATAGCGAGACGCCACGTCGTGTGATCTGTTTCGGGTCAAGACTCACCTTGTCTTTGGTTGACCAACTTTAGACGGGCCCGCACTGAGCTCCTGCTCTGAGGCTAGCGCAGACTCTTCTGTGCATCATCGGCGAAAGCGGTCCGGGGCTTGAGTTGACACTTGGCCGGTCAACTCGTCTCAGTCGGCGCAGCTTCGCCGCTCTCGTAGATTCCTTCTATGGCCCGGGTGTTTCCATAGAGTCGCGACCCGTTGCCAACGATCAGGCTGAGGGGGCGTGCGAATGCCTCGGTTACCCCCGCGGTCGCTGCGGCAAGAAGCTGGAGCGGAGCCGAGACCATGCTCACGATGGCAATCGTTCTTGCCTTGCGGGCCGCGGTCAGCTCCTGGAGAACCAGAACAACGGCAGCCAAGAAGAGATTGGCGGTGATGGTGACGACGACTAGCCACTTGATCACATACGCCTCAGGTACCAGGTAGGCCATCGGGTTCCCGACCCATTGCCAACCGACGACAAGGGCATAGCCGACTGCCGCCATCACCAGGAAGCCGTTGAATCGGCGATGGTTGTGCCGCGACACGGCGATATCACCGGCGATGGCGCCTCGCATGATTCGCGGACCCATCACGTAGCCGAGGCCGGTGCCCAGCACGATCACGGGGTGAGCTGCGATGCGGGCCGCTTCGGCGAAGCCCAGGGCCTCGGGGCCGGCGGCGAAGAAGATGATGGATGCCGCCGCAAAGGCCGTGACCGGCGGTATGCCGAGGCCGAGCATGAGCCACACGCCCGATTTTGTCAGACTGCGGAGGCGCAGTCGTTCCGGGGCAGGCCGAATCCCCCCGGATGGCCGCGCCAAGATGAGGCCGACGAAGATCGAGACAGCATTGGCGATGGCAAGTGCCCCAAAAGGTATCCATCCGTCGTCGACATCCAGGAAAATGAGCACGCCGATAGACAGAGCCATGACGGAGAACTGAACCGTTGAAACGGCCGCCGCTGCCCAGGACCGATCAGCGATGTGCAACATCCGCCGGACATGGTCTTGTGTGGGCCACAGCAGCGTGGTCAGCCCGGTGGTGATCGCCAGCGGCATGACTAGAGACGCCGTCGCGGTCTGTGCGGCAACCAGCGCGGCGATACCAATCGCGGCGGCACCGGCAAGCGACGGCAGTGCGCCGAGTGGAATGCTCTGGACCAGAACCTGCATCCGGGTCTCCTTCGGCCACGCAACTGCGACGACTTCGGCCGGAACAAAGACGAGGTTGTTGGCAACGACCTGGGCAAAGTTGAATGCCGTGAAGAACACCGCGTATACGCCCAGCTCGGAGTCACCCAGCAGATTGGCGGCAACTAGACCACCGAGAAAGGTTGCGAGCGATGACATCCCCGCATCGAGCACTCCTGCGGTGATACCGAGCTTCCCCAAGAGGTTGCGACGGTTCGGAGAGACCAGCTCACTCTC
>CBDUNF010000230.1:0-5151 GCA_965368515.1 uncultured bacterium | reverse complement strand
ACCAGTTTGCTCACCACTTGACTGCCAGCGAAGCCGGCGAGATCGCGGGTGACGCCGGTGCCGAGATGCTGATTCTGACCCACCTGCGGCCTAGCCTGGATTCAGAGCGATCTGTTTCGGCCGCTCAGCAGGTCTTCACCGGCCGGGTCGCGGCGGCTTTCCCCGGCGACGTATATCAAATCTGATGAGAGGTTCGAGCAATGAGAGATGACCGAAAGGTTGACGAGCTGCGCCCCGTGGTGCTGCACCGTGGCTACACAGAGATGACCCCCGGCTCGGTCCTGGTCGAGATGGGAAGGACCCGGGTGCTCTGCACGGTCTCCATCGAGATGGACGTACCACCGTGGATGAGGGGCACAGGCAAGGGCTGGGTAACTGCGGAGTACTCGATGTTGCCCGGTTCGAGCCGGGAACGAGTCTCGCGCCGCTCGATCAGCGGAGGTCGCACCAAGGAGATCCAACGATTGATCGGTCGGTCGTTGCGGGCTGCAGCCGATGAGGAAGCTATGGGCGAGATCATGGCGCGTATCGACTGTGACGTTCTCCAGGCAGATGGGGGCACTCGGACCGCCTCGATCACCGGTGCCTGGGTCGCGCTCTCCGATGCCTTTGACAAGCTTGTGGCCGACGGCGTCATCGAGAAGTCGCCGATTGTCCAGCATATCGCTGCCGTGTCGGTGGGCGTGGTCGATGGGGAGGTCCTACTGGACCTCGAGTACAAGGAAGACGTCAATGCCGACACCGACTGCAATGTGGTGATGACCGGCGACGGCAAGTTCGTCGAGGTTCAGGGAACTGCAGAAGGCGTCGCATTTGATCGGGACGAACTGGACCGTATGTTGGATCTGGCGGCTTCTGGCATAGCAACGCTTGTCGAGCATCAGAAGTCCTCGAGAGCCTGATGCAATTGTCGCGCCTGGTGATCGCTTCGAAGAACGAGCACAAGATCGTCGAGATACTCGATGTGTTGCGATCGACGGGGCTCGATGCTGACCTAGTGCGTGACGCCGAATGGCCCGATGTCGACGAGACCGAGTCCACGCTCGAAGGTAACGCACTGCTGAAGGCGCGCGAGGTGCGGGCGGCGACCGGGTATGCGGTAATCGCCGACGACACGGGTCTGGAGGTCACGGCGCTAGGAGGAGCGCCGGGCGTGATCTCGGCCAGGTATGCCGGGGAGAATGCCACCTACGACGACAACGTGACCAAGCTGCTGAAGGACATGGACGGGATCGATAATCGAGCCGCTCGGTTCCGGACCGTTGTGGTTCTCATCGACGACCTGGGGGAAGAGATCATTGTTGACGGGGTGATGGAAGGCACTATCACCCGCGAGCGGCGTGGATCGAATGGGTTCGGCTACGACCCGGTGTTCGCAGTAGGGGAGCGGACCTTTGCTGAGATGACGACGTCGGAGAAGAACAAGATCTCTCACAGAGCCCGTGCATTGCGGGCACTGGCTGAGGTTCTCTCGGCGTAGAAACAGCGTCTAAATCAACCGCTTATTCTCTCCGCAGATATAGCCTGTATCGGGTGATCGAATCCGATTGTTTCTCAAGTCGGGTCGGCTCGTGCCGACAGTACGCGAATAACGGACTGGTACGGCAACCCCCGGCCAACCGCTGGGGCCGATTTCAAGGAAAGCTGCGATGACGTTGCTTGCGGTCAAGCCCGAGATCCCTCAACCTGACATCGGCCACGTGCTCGATGTCCTTGCCCATCACCGACCGATCGAGTTCCACTGCGAGGCATCACCGGTACGACCGGATGTCTTTGAGGTCGAGACGAGACACGATCTGGAGGAGCGGCTCGAAGAGCGGTTCCCGTTCCGTGCCTACATGACGCCGGTCGATGACCAGACGCGGATAGCCGTTGGTATCACGCTGGCGACCGGCCCGCCCATCAGTGGGGAGGGCGACAGCATGTCAGCGGCTCTCCAGAGCTTCCTAAACAGTGCCGTGGACTACATAGCTGAGTGGGAGCAGTCGCTGCGCTTTGGTGTCGAACACCAGAAGTACTGGGGATGGGTATACCGTCTGCTGCTTGCCGGCGACGATGATCACATTCTGGCGACGCTTCTGAACGAGCCCATCGACTAGCGACCGCCGTCGGTGAGGTTTAGCCGTTGATGGTGGCGACCAGCTTCTTTGGTGAGAGCATTCCGTAGTCGAAAGTGAAGTCGGTGCCATCGTTCATTGTGATGACGGCACGCTTCATGAGACCCTTTTTGACCTGCGCTGCCGAGGTGATGTCGGCCCGGGGCAGGTTCACCATGAGGTTGGTTCCGCTATCGCGTATGTAGGTGGCATGGCCGCCGGTAGCCGCCAAGCCGGCAGCTGCTCCGAAGATCCCTTTGATGATTTCCTGGTTGGACGAGTCATAGAGGGCATCGAAGGTGACGGCGTCCCTGTCGACTGTGATCTTGCCAGTCAGGCGACCACCACCGGCAGGTAGATAGTTGACGGTCCAAGTGTCACTCATTGGGTTCTCACTCCATCGGCTGGGTATCTATCGACAGGCAGAGAGCCTCGGTTGAGGAAACGATCCGTCGAATCGCAGGGGGGGCGAATGGGCCATTCGCTCCGGTGCGGCCGCTGCCCGCCCCGGCATGGTCTTGTCAGGTGCAAGCGAGGCACCGAACATCGTCGGTCCGACCTGGACGGTATGCAGTCAAAGCCAAGTCGGGCAAGGCGGTTGCCAGACCGTGAGCCGGAGGCGGATCTATGGTGCGGGCGAAGGGACTCGAACCCCCACGAGCGTTGGCTCAACAGGACCTAAACTCGGGACGTCATCCCATCCTGTACCAAGGAGTCCAGGACAATCCGAGCAGCCGTCCTTGACGAGCGCCGAGGTGCCGTCGTGGGCGGTTTCCGGGTCGAGCCTATATCAATGGGACCCGTGCGGGCGGAGAGTCAAGATGACCCTTTAGCGGGCAGTCCAAGCCGCAAAGGAGTTGGAACGTCTCACCGCCTCCGCTTCAGCCCCTTGAAGCTCTCGTTGAGTACCTAGTGAGGGAACGTTGACCAACCCCAGGCACAATCCCTTCGTACCAAAGGACCGGACAAGAGAGCACAGACAACGTGACCCGGAGCTGCGAGAAAGGACACTAAAGATGAAGAGGCTGAGTCCAATGGTGGTCATGGTGCTGGTGGTGATGTTTGTGGTTGGTGGATGCAGCAG
This sequence comes from uncultured bacterium, assembly GCA_965368515.1. Classification (GTDB taxonomy): domain Bacteria; phylum Actinomycetota; class Acidimicrobiia; order Spongiisociales; family UBA5794; genus JAAETI01. The sequence continues at coordinate 1,971 of CBDUNF010000230.1, read as the reverse complement.
CGGCGACGACGGTGCGGCCGACCAAATCCACGGTACCTGGCGCGTGGGGGAACAGGCCGTCTACACAGAGTTGGCGGAAGATGGCACGTGGGGTGTTTGGACCAACGCCGATCTTGCGGGCGACGCGTACGACTGGGGAACGTATACCTTTGATGGCGAAACGCTCGTCTTCACCAACGCCGAAGGCTCCTACTGCGATGGCGCGGTCGCATCATGGACCGTTGAGTTCTCTGACAACGGGCAAGAAGCCAGGCAAACATTTGTAGAGGATTCATGCACCGCAGCAGGCGTCACCCGTGGACGGGACACGGTTCTCGTCAGACAGACACGTTGACAAGCCCCACGAGCTGAACCGCCCATATCCGGGCATCTGGAGCGGCTGAGAGCGATATGTGGTGCGGGCGAAGGGACTCGAACCCCCACGAGCGTTAGCTCACCAGGACCTAAACCTGGCGCGTCTTCCATTTCCGCCACGCCCGCGTAATCGCCTCCACCACAAGCGATTTCACGGTGGAGGCGGTCGGTGGGTCGCCTGGGAATCGAACCCAGAACCTACGGATTAAGAGTCCGGTGCTCTGCCTGATTGAGCTAGCGACCCGGAGCGAGTGTAGCAAGCGTTCAGACTAGGTATTCACCCAAGTCCTCGACCGAGTGCATTGTGCGTTGCCAGGGCTCTGCTGGCCGGCATACCCGAATCCGGCGGTTACGCGGCTCGAGGCCCTCTGGGGGATTCGGAGCTCAACCACGCAACGTATCAAGCGAGGGCGACAGGCATCTCGAGACGTGCAACAATGGCGCCGCCACGGGCTGTAGCGCAGCTTGGTAGCGCACCTGCTTTGGGAGCAGGGGGTCGCCGGTTCAAATCCGGCCAGCCCGACAACAAAGAATCCTCGGTGATTAGCCGGGGATTCTTTTTGATTCTGGACTAGGCGCTCTCGGCGATGACACGAGAAAGAACCCGGCGGGCCAGAGTGAGGTTCTCGAGAATCTCCGCATAGAGCCGCGTACGATCCGGTGCGCAGCAGCCAATCTGCAGTCGTCCGACCTGCGCACCGGCATCCTCGAGGGTCTCCACGGCTGCCGGGGCTCCGGCCGTCGGCTCGATTGTTACGGCCCGAAGTTTGACGCGGGCCTCTGTCAGGGTTGCTCCGAGCTCTGCCATTCGCGGGCTTCGACCCGGCGCGCAACACCGCATGTCGAGGTCGCCGAGCGCAGCAACACATGTGTCGAGCGCGTCGAACGCGGGCTGGATAGTGTCAATTGAGGCCATGCGCTGAGACACTAGTGGCCCTCGCCCACACCAGGAGAGAACCTGCGGCAAGTATGTGCCAGCCGCCGTGGCCTTGCAGCGGCGACCCGGGAGAACAAAGGGGGCCACCCGTTCTGGAGAGAACCAGCAGCAGCCCTCCACTCGCCAACAACCCGATCGCCAGGCGATAGGTGCGCTGTGCGTCGGCGAAGTATTTGCGTGCAACGGCAATCGCGGTAATCGCCGCCAGGATCACGGTTATCAGTTCTGCGGCCTCGAGGAAGAACGCCAGCCCAACGCCTAGGGCGACTCCCGCAAGTCCTGCTAGCAACGGCCTCGACTCCAGCAGCAGCCCAACCAGCAGCATCGCCACGGTCAGGTCGTGAGCCCACTCAGCCCACGTCGGCATCGGACCATGAAACACAACCGACCCCACCCCTGCCGCACACGAGGTGATGCCGAGAATGGGTCGCGAGCGCATGAGGAGCGCTCCGACCACCACGAATGAAAGCGCCGTCGCGGCATTGATCGGTTGCCCCCAGAACCCTGTTCGAATCAGTTCGCAATCGCTTGCCGCCGGCATTGGGCCAGCCTATCGCCGGTTCGAGTCGACAGAGGCTCCCCAACGAGTAATCTTGCGTCCGCAGTGCGGATGTAGCTCAATGGTAGAGCTCCAGCCTTCCAAGCTGGCTACGCGGGTTCGACTCCCGTCATCCGCTCGA
>CBDUNF010000229.1:0-5170 GCA_965368515.1 uncultured bacterium | reverse complement strand
ATCTGATCGAGAAGCTGCGGCCCGTATGCCAGGATGATCAACACCGCGGTGGCGATCAACCATGGCTTCCAACGATCGAGCCAGGCTGGCGCCGTCGCCGGGTCATCCAGCGACTCGGCGATGGGAACATCAATGTGCTCCCCCTCGGGGAGACGCTTTTTCTGGAAAGCGGTCACAGCCATGATCGTCACGTAGATCATGAGTCCGATCCACATGATCGAACCGCCGACTGCTACCCGGAAGAGGTGACCGTTCCACTCGGCAGGCACGTAGGGAGCCAGACCAAGCGGGGTACGCCGCGGGGCTCCGAGCAATCCCACCGTGTGCATTGCGTTCGAGAACACAAGCATCCCCGTGAAATAGATCCACGAACTCGCCACCGCCAGCTTCGGCCTCCACAGCGGTTTGCCCGTGATGTGCGGCACCAACCAATACGAGATACCAAAGAACGACAATGTCACCGCCGACGCAACCGTCAGGTGGAAGTGTCCGGGAACCCATGTCGTGTTGTGCAACACGAGGTTCACGTTGTAGGACGCATTGGCCACGCCGCCGATGCCACCGAATACGAACAAGATGCCGGCCAGCAACTGTGCAGTCACCGAGCCATCGCCCCAAGGCAATGCCCGGATCCAGCCGAACAAACCCTTGCCACCCCGCTTGCGCGCCGCGTACTCGAGCGATGCCACCACAGTGAACAGGGTGAGCAACGACGGGAACCCAACACCGAAGGTCAGGAGAGAGTGAATGAACTTCCACCCTGAAGGCACGCCGGGATCCACGAACTGGTGGTGGAAACCGAGCGGCACCGAGAGGAGAAGGAACAGCCAGAAAGCGAGCCTTGCCAGCGAATCGCTGAAGAGCTTGCCGCCCGCTTGCTTGGGAAGCATCCCGTACCAGGAGGCGTAAGCAGGTAGCAGCCAGAAGTAGACGAGCGGATGCCCCGTGAACCAGAAGAAGGTTCGTGATAGCTGCGGATCGATTCCACCGGTCCAACCGAATGCCCACGGCAGGATCAGTCCGAGCACCTCGGCAGCGATACCCAATGTGGCAATCTGCCACATGACCATGTTGAGTACGACGGCGAGAGTGACGAACGGTGTCTTCGCTTCAGGATTCTCTTTCCGCCACCGGTAAAGCGTGACGTAGAAGCCCCAACCCTCGATCCAGCTACCGACGACAACCAGAACCAACCCGATATAGAAGAGGGTGTCGGCCTGCATTGGTGGATAGAACGTGTACAACACGCTGGCCTTGTCGCCCAGCAGTGGAATGGCTGCGGTCACAAGACCGACGACCATCATCCAGAAGCCAACACGATTGAGTAGCGGGTAGGCCAGTGGACGCTTCAGGCCCCGGATGACGACCAGTGTCGTAAACCCGGTGATGAAGAACGTCGTCCAGATCAGCGCGTTGAGGACACCATGAAGCGTCAGCCCCTGGTAGTAGGCCGCACTGATGTCGCCCATGTTGATGAACAGGAAGTCGATCTTCGGGTAGAGGTTGACGCCGGCATGCTGCAACGCCTGGAGAGGGCCGAAGAGGCTCCCGATCGTCAACGCGGCCACGGCAAAGAAGATGTGCCAGCCGACGAAATTCTTATCGGCCTTGGTCAACTCGTAGACAGGAGTCTTTGTGGTTTCAGTAAGCAAGTTGATCCTCCTCCCTACTCAGTCACGTTGATCGTGCCGAACATCGAAGCGTGGCCGACGCCGCAATACTCGGTGCAGATGAAGTCGTACGCACCGGCCTCGTCGAACGTAGTCGACAGCTTGGAGACCTCCCCAGGCACCGCCATGAAGTTGACGTTCGTGTTCTGGATCTTGAAGCCGTGCTGGACGTCGATTGAGGTCACATAGTACGTGACCTCTGCTCCGGCGGGAATCTCGATCTCGGATCCCGGGGCGGGAATCGCGTTGGGCTCGAAGAACCACATACGTGCGATGAGATACACGTCGTACTTCTCGCCGGCGATGATCTCACGAACACCGGGTTCCGACCACGGCAGCTCGTTCTTGATCGTTTGGGGATCGACCCGTTGTTCCTCGGTGGGTACCTGGATACCAAGCATGAAACCAGCGATGGTCACCGCGATCGCAAAGATCACAAGCACGATGATTGCAGCTCTGATCCAGGCCTTCTCGGTCGGATCAATGTGCAGTTTCAGCTTCTCGCTGCCCTCGCCCGTGCTCATATGGTCGCTCCACGCGACAACAAGATGATGTAGATACTGAACCACATCAACATCAGCACGGCCACGAATGCAGCTACGAACGCAACGGTCCCCTTCGGCTTGAACTCGGCCGGGGGCTCGCTGCCGTTGTCGCCTTCAGTGGTCATGGTCCTCCCCACTCACTCAACGGCACTCTTCTTCAGAGACGCTCCGCTTCAGGAGCGTTTTCCTTCGGACATATGCAGCCGCGAACATGCCCGCGGCTGGCGCCATCGTAGATGGCCCTAGGACCACATGTCGGGTCCCATGGTCCCTTCGCTGTGGGACCATGGTCCTGAAACGTCACATTTTCCGTCCCAATTGATATGGGGGCGCGATAGGTTATTCAGCCGATCGGAAGCACCAGCGTGACCGTCGTTCCGTTGCTGCTGCTCTTGACCGCCAGGTCTCCGCCGACGGCGATCGCTCGCTGTTGCAGATTCGCCAAGCCCATGCCCGAATGATCACGATTCGCATCAAAACCCGACCCATGGTCGATGACCGAAACCGAGAGATTGTTGAACCCGCCCGTAACCAGGACTCGGACCAAGGGACTGTCACTATGACGCAACGCGTTGCTCGTCGCCTCCTTGATGATGTGAAGAACGGCATCGGCGACGTCGTTGCTGAACCCGTCCGTCATGGCATCGACTGCCACCTCGACATCGGCGGAATACGGTTCAGCCAGTTCTTCGACGAGTTCCGTTATCTCGATCTCGAGGTCACGGGTATGCGTTGCCGGCTGACGAAGATTGAAGATGAATTGACGCAGGGATGTGATGCAATCGTCAACCCGTTGTACCTGTGTCCGCACCACCTCGCGTTCGTCGGCGGCATCGAGAGAATCCGCCAGACCCTGGAGCGAAAGACCTACCGCAAACAAATCCTGGATGATGTCGTCGTGGACATCCCGAGCAATGCGAGCACGATCTTCGGCGACCGCCGTCTCCCGCAGTCGCTCGTGGATCCGCACGTTGGCAACCGCCGAGCCAGCGATCAGCGACAGTGTCTCGATCGTCGCCTGATCGTCGGCGGTAAACCCACCCTCCTTCTCCGCCAAGTAGATGTTGCCAAACACCTCATTGCGGGTGCGTAGCGGGATCCCCAGAAAGTGCGACATGGGTGGATGGCCCTCAGGCATGCCGGTTGAATCAGGATGAGCAGAGATATCGGCGATCCGGACCGATTCGCCACGTGTGATCGCACCGAGCACACCAAGACCAAGCGGCAGGTGACCTATGGCGACCGCGGTATCTGGCTCGATACCGCGGTGAATGAAGTCGACCAGGAAACCGTGAGAGCCAACCACTCCTAGCGCCCCGTACTTTGCGCCGGTGAGACCCATCGCAATGTCGACCAGTGACTCCAGCACGCCATGCAGCTCGCCTTGTTCAGAGACCTGAGCGGCGGCATCGAGTAGCGCCGCAAAGCGGTCGCGTTGGACGGTAGATTCCATTGGAGGGACGATACTCTGCCTTTCGTTTGGGGCCGAACGTCCCCCGCTTCGGGGAGGATGGCCACGTACTGGTGTTTGCGGCATTGGTTAGCGTGTGCCAAAGCGAGAGGAACACAACTGTGCGAGTTCTGGTAGTAGACGACCATCCGGTGGTCAGAGAGGGCCTGCGGGCACTGCTGACTTCCCAGGAGGACATAGAGGTAGCTGGCGAGGCCGCCAGCGGCGCCTCGGCCATTCGTCGCGCCGGCTACGACTCCCCCGACGTTGTGGTCATGGATGTCCGCCTCCCCGACATGAGCGGTGTCGCCGCCTGCCGGACCATCGTCGAGCGTTTCCCCGACGTGAAGGTCTTGATGCTTTCGTCGCACGTCGATGAGGAGACGGTCCATGAGGCCATCCTTGCCGGCGCCTCCGGATATCTGGTCAAGCGCATTGACGGAGACAGGATCGTCGCCGCGGTGCGCAGCGTCTGCGACGGCGCATCGGTTATCGACCCCGCCGCCACCGCCAAACTCTTCAATCAGATACGTGGCCAAAGTGTCGGTGACCCGATCTTCTCGCAGCTCTCCGAGCGAGAGGTGCGGATCCTCGAGCTGATCTCCGACGGTCTGACGAACCGCGAAATCGCCGACAAGGTCTTCCTGGCAGAGAAGACAGTCAAGAATTACATCTCGCGGCTGCTGGCCAAGCTCGGCCTGCGGAATCGCAATGAGGCGGCGGCCTACATGGCGCGTCGCATCGCCGACCGCGAGGCGAAATATCCGCCCGAAGACTGGTCCGACGAGTAGAAACCGTCGTCAAATAGTGCACGGCGAATGTGTTGGCGCTGCGACCTCGTCCTGCTGCGTTAGGGTCATGCCTATATGGCGATCCGGGTATTGGTTGTTGACGACCATTTTGTGGTGCGGGCAGGCGTTGCCTCGTACATCGACAGTCAGAGCGACATGACTCTCGTTGGCGAGGCAGGAACCTGCGCCGATGCGCTATCCAAGACCAAGGACCTCAAACCCGACGTCGTCCTCATGGACATCCGCCTCGACAACTGCTCCGGTATCGACGTAACCAGGGAAATCAAGGACACTCTGCCCCAGGTCAAGGTCGTGATGTTCACCACCTACGCCGACCTCGAGCTGCTCCGAGCGGCAATCGAAGCGGGGGCCTCCGGGTATGTGATCAAACGGATGGCCCTCAAGTCGCTCGTCGACACTATCCGCCGTGTCGTCGCCGGTGAAGACCTGGTCATCGATGAGCGAGCCCAGAACGCCCTCGATACTGGAGGCCCCGAGGCGGCCCTCGCCGAACGCCTTCGTAGACTCTCCCCACAGGAGCGCCGGGTTCTGTCTCTGATTGCCGACGGTCTCACCAACCGTCAAATCGCAGATGAACTCAATCTCGCCGAGAAGACCGTCAAGAACTACGTGTCCGCTCTCCTCCACAAACTCGACATGACCCGCCGCGCCGAAGCCGCCGCCTTCCGTGCTGCAATCACGGACATTGATGAC
>CBDUNF010000228.1:0-5256 GCA_965368515.1 uncultured bacterium | reverse complement strand
CGACGTGTGCACCTTGTCGACAGATGGCCAAGGGATGGGGATGTCACCGAGGCAATCGATGACCCCGACCCGTTTGCGGTCTACCTGCCAACCCTGCTGGTTGTCAACAAGATCGACCTCGAGGGCGACTACAAAGAAGACGTGGAGGTGTTCGAGGAACTGACGGGCTACACCTACCCGTTCATCGGAGTATCAGCGATCAGCGGCGAAGGTCTAGAGGACCTGGGCCACTGGCTCACCGACCGGTTGGGCATCGTGCGGGTATACACCAAGATTCCCGGGCAAGGTCCCGACATGGCTCGGCCGTTCACGGTCCGCCATGGGGAGACGGTGCATGATGTGGCCCGACTCGTCCATAAGGATGTTGCCAGATCCCTCCGCTATGCGAGGGTATGGGGCAAAGCCAGCTTTGACGGACAGCAGGTCGGCCCCGACCACGAGGTTGTAGACGGAGACGTCCTCGAACTGCACTCGACCTGATCCGGCAAGATGCTTGTGTTTAGCCGCGCCCGCTGACCGCGCTGATCACTGCATCTTGGATCTCGGCCAGTTTCTCCTCCGGGACCTTGCTACCGATCTTGTCGGCCAAGAAGGCACGCTGCTCTTCTTCGCTCATAGCGAGGAACATCTGCTTCTGCTCGTTGAGCTTTCCAACGGCGACGCCGATTCCGATGGCGATCGCAACGATGAGCAACAACTTGAAAAACCTGCTCATATCAACTCCTTGTTTCACCCTAACGCTACAGCAGCTGCCGGGTAGCGAATCCACCTCGCTCGACGCCCCGCCGAATTCGGTTACCATCCTCGCCACCATGTCCGGTACCTCCTTCCGCAACATCGCTTTGATCGCGCACGTCGACCACGGGAAAACAACCCTTGTCGACACAATGCTGCGTACCTCGGGTGTCTTCGCGTCCCATGAGGCAGTTGTGGATCGCATCATGGACTCGAACGATCAGGAACGCGAACGAGGCATCACGATCCTTGCGAAGGCTGCATCGATCGAGTGGAAGGGCACCAGGATCAACATCGTTGATACGCCCGGGCACGCCGATTTTGGCGGCGAAGTAGAGCGAGCTCTCATGCTGGTTGACGGGGTCCTGCTGCTCGTCGATGCCGCTGAGGGGCCGATGCCGCAGACCCGCTACGTGTTGTCAAAGGCGCTTGCCCTTGGTCTCCCCGCCGTAGTAGTCATTAACAAGGTCGACCGCTCCGACGCCCGAATCGAGGAGGTCGTTGACGAGGTCTACCAGCTCTTCTTTGACCTCGACGCGGACGACCAGCACATCGAATTCCCGGTCATCTCCACGGTCGCAAGAGAAGGCAGGGCGATGGCCGGCATCGGAATACCCGATGAAGACGCAGACCTGAGCCCGTTGCTCGATGCGATCCTCGAAACAATGCCCCTCCCTTCCGGAGATCCGACGGCCCCGGTGCAAGCCATCGTTACCAATCTCGATGCTTCGGACTATCTCGGGCGTCTTGCCATCGGCCGGGTTGTCGAAGGGACCCTCCGCAGCGGTAGCCAGGTCGCCCTGTGCCACTCCAACGACGAAGAACCTCCCCTCAAGCGCAAGCTCACCCAACTGATGGGGTTCACTGGTCTCGGTCGCACCGAGGTCGATGAACGGGTCGCCGGCGACCTGTTCGTTGTTGCCGGGTTCCCTGAAGTCGAGATCGGTGACACCCTCGCCGACGCCGACGAGCCGACGCCGCTGCAACGGGTCGAGGTTGACGAGCCGGTGTTGCGTATGACCTTCGGAGTCAACACCTCACCGCTGGCCGGCCGGGAAGGGAAGTACCTCACCTCGCGTCAGATCAGAGACCGGCTCGAGCGAGAAGTATTGGGCAACGTATCGATTCGTATCGGCTCAACCCCATCGCCGGAAATCATCGAGGTTGCCGGCCGTGGCGAACTGCAACTAGCGGTTCTGATCGAGTCGATGCGACGCGAGGGATACGAGCTACAGGTGAGTCGGCCTGAGGTCATCATTCGCGCCATCGACGGCGTCCCCAACGAGCCAATCGAGCGTGCCGTCGTCGACGTGCCTGATGAGTACGTCGGCGTCATCACCCAAACGGCCGCACCGCGCAAGGGAAAGGTGACCGATCTACGACCCGGCGACACGGGGCGCACCATCGTGACCCTCGAGGCACCGGCCCGCGGCCTGCTCGGGTTCAGGTCCTTGCTGATGACGGCGACCCGGGGCACTGCCCTCATCCACCAGCATCACGCCGGGTGGATGCCGTGGGCTGGCGAATTGCCCCACCGCTCCGGTGGTGCGATGATCGCCGACCGGAAGGGCAAGACCACCGGTTTTGCGCTCGACAATCTCCAGCAGCGCGGCGAACTGTTCCTCGGTCCCGGGATCGATGTCTACGAGGGCATGATCATTGGAGAGGCCTCCCGCCCGCAGAATATGGTTGTCAACCCGACCAAGGGCAAGCAACTGACCAACATCAGGACCCACAGCAGTGACGAGGCCATCAAGCTCAAGCCACCACGGGACCTGACGCTGGAAACCGCAATCGAGTGGATTGCGGCCGACGAGCTCGTCGAGGTGACACCCGAAGCGATCAGGGTCCGCAAGCGACTGCTGGTCGAGAGCGATCGGAAGCGCGCCAAGCAGCGCTGATACACTCGCAGCTCGTCATCCAGGGAGAGTCGGTGCCAGAGCCAGCCGTCACGTTCGAGCACATCCAGGCCGCCGCCGAACGCATTGCGCCGTATGCCCATCACACGCCGGTTGCCACCTCGGCCACCCTGCGCCGCGAGACCAATGCCGACTTGTTCTTCAAGTGTGAGAACCTGCAAAAGGTCGGTGCGTTCAAGGCTCGTGGCGCCCTCAACGCGGTCTTATCTCTAGACGATGACGCGGCCGATCGTGGCGTCATCACCCACTCCTCGGGGAACCACGGTGCAGCCCTCGCCTACGCCGCATCAATCCGCGGCATCCCCTGCACTGTCGTGATGCCGGACCATGCCCCGCAGGTGAAGGTCGACGCAGTACGGGGATACGGGGCGAACATCGAGATGTGCCCGCACACAGAGCGCGAGTCAACGACGGATCGACTCGTTCAGCAGACCGGAGCGACATTGGTGCACCCGTACAACAACACGGCGGTGATAGCCGGGCAGGGCACTGCAGCGCTGGAACTGATCAAGGACGTCGGCGACCTCGACATGGTCGTCGCCCCTATCGGCGGTGGTGGTCTGATGTCGGGGACCTCCATTACCACCCGTGCGCTGTTGCCGCAGGCCCAGATCATCGGAGCAGAACCATCTGCGGTCGATGATGCTTTCCGATCGCTGAATTCAGGGGTGCTGCAGCCGCAGGTAGCCAATCCGGACACCGTTGCCGATGGATTGCTGACCGGGCTCGGTGAACTGACCTTCTCCACTCTGCTGTGGGCGGGTGTCCACATCGTGCTCGTCGAGGAATCCGCCATCATCGCGGCCGCCCTGTTTCATCTCCACCGGATGAAGATCCTGGTCGAACCATCGGGAGCGACGGGCCTGGCCGCCATCCGCACTATGGGCGAAGCTATCGCAGGCAAGCGCATCGGTGTCATCATCAGCGGCGGCAACACCGACCTATCTTGGCTGCCCCTGCCCTCCGGGCAGGCGTAACCTACCTCGTTCTTGCGTACGTGGTGTCCACATATGGACATGGTGTACGCAAGAACGGCAGGGTTTAGCGGAAGGGGTGGGTGCGGAACCTGTGGCCTTCGGGGAGGTCGGCGTCGACCCGGGTCAGGGCGATGTACCACGATGGCGACGAACCGAGGGACCAGCGCAGGAACCCGACCATTAGCTTGCCGAGAGCGATAGCGCCCGGCACCCGGCGCACTCCGATCACAGCCCGAATCGAAACGGGAATCGTTGCAACTGCCGCCCAATAGAGAATCCGGTACGGCACCCGCACCGTCAGCGGCAGCGGCGGCTTGCGTACAAAATCGACCGCATTGACCATGCCCGGCGACACACCGATGTCGGGATGGTTCTCCACCCAATCGCTGAGCACGTCTGCCGTCCGGGGCAGTGGGTTGGCATCGAGCAACCGGCCTACCGCCGTTTGCTCAGCTACGAATCGGTCGGCGTTTCGCTCGTCCAATTTGTCCTTGCCGTACCGCTGATGCGCCGCCAGGAACGAATCGGTAAGGGCATTGTGTACCCACGCCGCATGTCCTGGGTCGTCAGCGGCGTACGCCCGGAGCCGGTGCGACTCGCCGCGAACCGGCCGATGGGCACGACGGACGATCCGGATCGCTTCTTGGACCTCGGGCATCGCCCCAAACGCAGTAGCAGTCACATAGGCCGACGTGCGCGACAGACGACCTAACGGATCGTCCTGATACCGCGAATGGTCGGCAACCCCGGCTGCCACCTCCTGATGCGCTGCTTGCACCAGCAGCGCCCGGATTCCACCGACAAAGGTGGCGACGTCGCCGATGACCCGCCACGTCACCGAATCGGGCCCAAACAGACCCGCATCGCCTTTGTAATCGAGCGAGTTCTCCAACGGATACGGGGCGTGCGCAAATAGCCCGGTCGTGGTACCGGTGATGCGCGACCGGATCACATTGATGACGCTTACCACGGATGCCCCATGCCGTTTCCTCTAGCTGAACGCGGGGATGACTTCGCGGGCGAAGCGCTCGAGACCGGAAGTATCCCAGGCTGCCTCGTAGAAGTAGACGATGGAATAGGACATTCCGGCGTCGGCCCACGGCTTTATCTTCTCGATCAGTTGCTCGGGGGTGCCTGCCATCTTGCGATACATCTTTTCGAGGCCGTCAAGGCGATCTTCGTCGACAAAGGGGCGATACTTGTCCTTGATCCAACCAAGACGGTCTTCGACATCGGCCTCGGTCTCTTCGCAGACAACGTTGAAGTTGGTCGATCTGACGATCTCTGCGAAGTCCCTGCCGACGTCTTCGCAATGACCACGCAACACATCCGATTTGTGTGCGAACTCCTCTACGGAAGTACCGAAGTTCGTATAGGACCCATAGCGGGCGGCGACATTCAGGGTGAGCTTCTCTCCCCCACCGGCTATCCAGAACGGGATGTACGGATCCTGTACAGGCTTCGGCTGGCAAATCGCCCCGTCAAGTTTGTAGTACTTGCCGTCGAAGCTGGCCTTCTCTTCGGTCCACATCCGCTTCATGATCTCAACGGCCTCACCAAGCTCGCCGATCCGCACCGAAGGTTTCGGGAAGGGATAGCCGTAACCGTTGTATTCATGGTCGTAC
>CBDUNF010000227.1:0-5285 GCA_965368515.1 uncultured bacterium | reverse complement strand
GATTGACTTCAGCGAGATCGGGGTGCACCCCGAAGAGGTAAAGAGCTTGTGGCACCAGGCCCTTGCGGTTCCCGTCGACACCGACGACGTGTGGATCCATGGTGATCTGCACCCTCGCAACATCATCGTGGACAACGGCAAGCTATCCGCGATCGTGGATTGGGGCGACGTCTGTGTTGGTGATCCTGCGACCGATCTTGGCGCGGCCTGGCTTCTGTTCGGGCCCGACGGGCAATCAGAATTGCGTCGGGGCTATGGCCCCATCGGCTCCTCCACCTGGGAAAGAGCTCGCGGTTGGGCGATTTCGTTTGCGGTGCTCCTAATCGACAGCGGCGCTGGCTACGACGAGGCATGGGCTGAGGTCGGACGCCGCACGCTGGAACGGGTTTGCCGTTAGCTCTCAGTGTCGGTTCGGTTGCGGATGACCTCGCCGGTACTGCGGAGTTGTTCGGCAACGACACCCCTTACCTGGGTCGTGCTGTTGTCGACAATATCCTTGCCCTGGTCGATGACCTGGCGAACCTTCTCGTTGGAGGTGGTGCGGCGATACAGACGGCGAAGTTGTTCGTAACGGTCGCGCCCGGCCTTGGTGCCAAGGACGTATCCGATGCCGAACACAATTGCGGTTCGAAGCTTCATGGTGGCATTGTGCCACGGTTAGGCGACCGGCCGCACGTCTGATACCATCGACCGGCCCGACACGGGAACCCATTCCGGGGTAGCTCAATTCGGCAGAGCAGCGGACTGTTAATCCGTTTGTTGTGGGTTCAAGTCCCACCCCCGGAGCCATAAAGACCCTCGCTTCGCGAGGGTCTTTGGTCTATGCGACCCCACGATATCCAGTCATCATGGGCAAGCGCTCGAATGCTCGATTCAGCAGGTAGCCTCTTGCGGTGCCCTTCACCGCAAGACTCGATGATCTACGTCCTTATCGGCGACGATCCGCTGCCTTCACCGATCAGGTCGGTTCGGTGGCTGCCTATCGCCTGTCGGACGTGCTTGCGGCCATTGACGAAGTTGAAGCCGCCTCTCGGCGCGGTCTGTGGGCGGTTGGGTTCGTCGGCTACGAAGCCGCATCGGCGTTTGACGGGAACCTGGCAGTCCGTCCACGAACGGCCTATCACGACCACCTTCCGCTTGCTTGGTTCGGGCTGTACAAGACCCGAATTCTGAATCCCGACCCAGACCCCCATCGTGGGTCGTACCGGCTGTCCGATTGGCGGTGGGCGGACACGAGAGAAGAATACGAGCGAGATGTGAGCGCCATCCGGGAGCGTATCGTTGCTGGGGACACCTATCAGGTGAACTACACAACCCGGCTGCGCGCAAGCTTCAGCGGAGATCCAAACGCGTTCTATCACGATCTTGCCGCGGCCCAATCAGGTGGCTACGGAACCTTCTTAGACACCGGACGGTTCCAGATTGCTAGCGCATCTCCGGAGTTGTTCTTTGACCGGTATCCAACCGGGCGTGGGCGAGATCGGCTGATAACAAGACCGATGAAGGGAACTGCGGCTCGCGGCCGCTGGGCTGCGGACGACGAACGCAGACGAGACGAGCTATCGAAGTCTGCGAAGGACCGGGCCGAGAACCTAATCATCGTTGACCTCCTCCGCAACGACCTTGGCCGGCTCGCCAACTTCGGCACGGTGAGCGTCGATGAGCTGCACTCGATCGAACGCTATGACACGGTGTGGCAGATGGTATCGGCGATATCTGGCGAGATATCGTCTGAGACACCGCTCCGAGATGTCTTTGGAGCGCTCTTCCCATGCGGGTCGATTACCGGAGCTCCCAAGGTGCGAACGATGGAGATCATCGCCGATCTCGAGTCGGAATCGCGCGGCGTCTACACCGGAGCGATTGGCTTCGTGGGCCCTCCAGATGTCCCCGGTCCGCGTGCTTCCTTCAGCGTCGGGATTCGCACCGTCGTCATCGATAGCGAAACCGGGGAAGCCGAGTACGGAGTCGGCGGTGGCATCACATACGACTCCGATCCGGCGAGCGAATATGAGGAAGCCAGGTTGAAGGCAAGCATTCTCGGCTATGGAAGATCCGACTTCGCTCTGCTTGAAACCCTGCGGTGGAACCCTGTGTCGGGCTGGTACTGGTTGGATCGTCACCTCGATCGGCTCGCGTCGTCCGCTCAGTACTTCGGGGTTCCCCTGGATCGCAACAAGGTCGTGGCCCGACTGGAGCAAGCGGTCGTCGATTTGCCCGAGTCGCGGGTGCGCCTAACGGTCGACAGAGTCGGACAGATTCATGTGTCTGTGATGGCGCTCGGGGTGACGGAGCGGAACTCGGTGGCCGTGGCCATCGACCCCGAACCCGTTGATACGTCTAGTCCGTTCCTATTCCACAAGACCACTCGTCGCGATGCCTACGACGAGCGGAGCAGACGGCACCCGGATGCAGAGGACGTGCTGTTGGTGAACTCTGCCGGAGAACTGACGGAGTCCACCATCGCCAACGTAGTGGTGAAGCTGGATGGCACCTGGTACACCCCGCCGATCACCTCGGGATGCCTGCCCGGTGTGTATCGGGGGGTCCTTCTCGCCGAGCATCGAATCGAAGAGCGGCCGATCGCTGTCGCCGAGATCGAGGGTTGCGAGGGCATAGCTCTCATCAACTCGGTTCGTCTATGGAGACCTGCGTTTCTGTTGGACGCCTGATTTATGCTGCTGACATGTTCCATGTCGCTCTACACGAGCCAGAGATAGCACCGAACACCGGAAACTTGATGCGGCTCACGGTCAACGCTGGTTGCCAATTGCACCTCATCGAGCCGCTCGGATTCTCGCTCGACGAGGCCAAGGTTCGACGGGCGGGTCTTGACTATCGCGAGTACGCAAGGGTCGAATCGCACCAGAGCTGGAAGAGCTTCCTGAAGCGATTGGGGGAGCGCAGAGTCTTTGCATTCACCCAGCACGCCACGGTGCTGTACACCGATGTCTTCTACGAGCCCGGCGATGTCCTGCTCTTCGGCAAGGAATCATCGGGCTTGCCTGCTGCTGTTCTCGACAGTCCTGCGATAACTGAGGCCGTCAGGATCCCAATCGCACCGCAGGGCCGGAGTCTCAACCTTGCCAACGCGGCTGCCGTCGGGATCTACGAGGCATGGCGCCAGCAGGGCTTCATCATGAAGGAACCAACATGAGCCACATGGCGACGATTGATGTCCGCTTCTACGAGCTGGATCCCTACGAGCACGTGAACCACTCGGTCTACATCCAGTACTTCGAGGCGGCTAGGGCAATGTGGCTGAGTGACGTTGGCTTCCCGTTGGACAAACTCAAGTCCGACGGAATCCAAATCGTGGTCACCGAACTCAACACCCGTTATCTCGGTTCTGCTGGACCCAATGATCGGCTCACGATCAGTTCTGAGTTGGCCGAACTGCGGCGAGTGTCCATGTCATTCAAACAACAGATTCGGCGCGGCGATGAGCTTCTGGTTGAGCAAACGATCACCGCGGCAACGATCACGACCCAGGGTCGCCCGACTCGCGTGCCGGCCGAGTTGGTGGCCGCCCTCGGCGGCGAGTGATGGATCTGGCAACGGTCCGTTCGATCGAATCGGCGGCTTACAACAGCTGGCCGGCCCGCGAACGCATCGACTTCGACGGTTGGCAGCTGCGATTTGCTGATGGGTTCTCGCGTCGCGGCAACTCGGTCTATCCGGCTGCGAACTCGACTCTTGCCCTGTCCGACAAACTGGACTGGTGTCGGCGATGGTATGTCGATCGTGGGCTGAATCTCGTGGTTCGACAGAACCCAGCCACCGAGGAAGGGCTCGACGCTTATCTGGAGGACCGGGGGTTCTCGTTCGAGGGCAAGACCAACGTCATGACCGGGCCAGCAACAGGGCGTAACTCGGAAATCGCCGTTTGCGACCAGCCGTCTTCGACGTGGTGGCACACCACCGCCGATCTCTGGGGCTTCGATTTGTCGAACCCGGATGGTTGGGTGGGGATCGTCAACCGAATCGACCGGCCCGCCGGGTTCGTGTCGGTTGCCGGGGAAGCCGCGGGACTTGCGGTAGCGGACGGAGCGTGGCTGGGCCTTTTCGAGATTGTGGTGCGCGGCGACAAGCGACGAACAGGCCTGGGAAGTGCGGTCACCCGCTCCCTGCTTGGGTGGGGGCGGAGTCAGGGTGCAACCAGTGCCTACCTCCAGGTGGTCGCCGACAACGTCCCTGCCATACGACTGTACGAAAGCCTCGGATTCGAGCCCTACTACTCGTACTGGTATCGCCGTGATCAGGAGCCGTCGGCAAACAAGCCGGCGTAGTCGACCCGAGGGAACACCTCGAGCTTGCCGCCAACAGTGGCATTAACGATATTGATGCCGCGCTTCCCGAACGCATCCCGAGCCCACTCGTAATGCTGCATCATTCGCTCCGCGTGCGGCTGGTGCCATTTGCGACCTTTGCCGAAGTAGTCGGGATGGAAGTGGTTCGGGTCGTCGCTTGTCGACGTCAGCAGCGACTTTTCTCCGGCGACCTCCGGCCCTTCCGCAATGACATCATCCGGCACCACGTAGTCGGTGTCGCAACCGATCAGGATGATGTTGGCGAAACCCATGAATGCAGCCGCCTCGATCATGTTGACGGTGACAGTGAACGGCATGATCAAACCCTGGTTCATGTCGGCTGAGACTGCCGTGAAAGGAAGGTGGTAGGTGGTGAGCGGTATTGGCCGGAAGAAGTAGCGGTTGTCGCCGCGCGGCAGGTAGGCATCGGTTGGTTCGACCCTGCCGGTCCCGTCCCAGTGGTGGAGGACCGCAGGAAAGAAGAGCTCCATCTGTGGATTTGCCTCGTGCATGGCGACGATCTCGCTTGCATGATCGGGCAGCACTCTGCTGTCGCAAGAGAAGTAGTACCGGTGGCGCCAAGACACTCTGTCATACAACAGATAGGCCGCATTGCTCCCGAACACGGTTTGTCCGTCGAGTAGATCGAGGTCCATCTTGTTCAGTGATGGGCCGTTGCCCATGATGAAGCACGATTCGCCAGCGTGGCGATTATGGAACCTCGTGAAGTCGTCGACTGCGACGTTCATCCGATCTCCTCTGCTGTCTCAACACCGTCGAGAGGAAACCAACCCATCTGAATGCCCTGTGTGCTGAGCAGTTCGTGCTCGTCTTCGCTACGGAACTCCGCCTGGTTTGCGGGGTGCGAGTGGTAGTTGCCAATGACGAACGGAATCCGGATGACGGGCACGTCGAGATGTTGGCGAACGATTGTCCACCAAGCGAGATCGCCCACGATGCGGATTGGTGCACCGG
>CBDUNF010000226.1:0-5344 GCA_965368515.1 uncultured bacterium | reverse complement strand
CCCCGAGTCAAGTCAAGGTCAGCGATATTGGGAGACCTACCGTCACCAGTGGACTCGGATGAACCATGTGCGCACGATTGCGCCGGCGGTTGCTGCGGCGTTCCTCGCAATATCGCTAATTGTGTGACTCGACTGACAGGCACCGAGGGTGAGGCCCGGGCACATGCCCGGGCCTCACTAATCGTCCCGGTTCGGCGCTATCTCTGCTCGCGGAAGTACGGCAGACCCAACGCTGCCGGTGCACCGAGGAGCTTGCCTCGCTTGCCGCTGGTCAGGACCAGCATGGCAATGATGGCCAGGATGAACGGCAGCATCGACAGAAGGGTCGAAGGGATGTTGCTCCACGGCTCGCCGAGCGTCTGCAACGTAAACCCAATCCGCTCCGCCGCACCGAACAGGTAGGCGGCAAACAGTGCTCGCCACGGTCGCCAGCTTGCCAGGATGACGAGGGCGATGGCGATCCATCCGGCTTGACCGATCGGCTCGTTCTGCCAGGTCGGTACCAGTGCGAGGGAGTAGTAGGCACCACCGAGACCGGCTAACGCCCCGCCGACCATGATGTGGATATAGCGGATGCGAGCCACGTTGACCCCGGCAGATTCAGCGCTAGCTGGGTCTTCGCCAACAGCCCGCAGCGACAGCCCCATCCGGGTCCGGAAGAGGTAGAAGCTTGCCGCTGCCACCGTCAACCAGGAGACATACACGAGAATGTCGTGGCCGAAGATGAGCGGCCCGATTACCGGGATATCGGCCAGGCCGCCTTCGAGGATCGGCTCAAACGTCGCCTTGGAAGGCTCACCGACGAGGGGCTCTTCGCCCGCTTCACCTAGGAAACTCGACAAGCCGGTTCCGAAGATCGTCAGGGCGAGTCCGGACACAATCTGGCTGACTCGCAGGCTGACCGAGGCGAATGCATGGATCATTGACAGACCTGCCCCGGCGAGCATCGCAACGATTACGCCGAGCAACAGGCTTTCGGTGGTGTACGTCGCCCAGAAGCCGGCGACGGCACCGACCAGCATCATTCCCTGGACGCCCAGGTTGAGATTGCCGGCGCGTTCGGTGATGATTTCGCCCACCGCACCGAAGACGATTCCGGTGCCCAGTCCCATGGCGGCAAACAGAGTCAGGATCAGAGTGGATTCGTTCATTCTTCGCCCCCCTCTGTCTCAGGAGAGTCTGTCGGTTTCTTCTCCGGCTTTCGTACGCGATTGGCGATGAAGAACTCACCTGCAACCGCAAATATGAGGATGGCTCCTTGCAGCATGGCCACGGTGGATGCGGGAACTCGGATGGATTGCAGTGATGGCCCGGCGTTGTTGAGCGCCCCCATGAGAATACCGACCGGGATGATTGCTATCGGGTTGAGTCGCGCCAGCGCAGCAACGATGATGCCGGTGAAGCCGAGCCCGAGTTCCAGCGATCGAGGATCGAGCGCACCAACCGGTCCGGCGACATACAGCGAACCGGCAAGGCCGGCGAACGCACCGGACATCAAGAACACTCCGAGGAACTTTCGGGGTACTGCGATACCGGCGTAACGGGCGGTGTCAGCAGAGTCGCCGACGATTCGCACCTCGAATCCCCACTTGGTCTTGCTAATCAGGAACCAAGCGAGGACGGCAGCCAGTACGGCAACGATGAATCCGTAGTCGAGCCGGTTGAAGAACTCCGGTATTCGGGAGCTGTCCGGAAGTGGTCTCCCGCTCGGGAACTGACTGACCTCGGGATCGCGCCAGGGGCTGGAGCTGCCGAAGATGAGGTAGTTCATGAAGAGCCCGGCGATGAAGTTGAGCATCAATGTGGTGATGATCTCGTTGGTGCCCAGGTAGACCTTGGGCACCGCCGACGCTGAGGCCCAGAATGCCCCGCCGACCGCACCCGCCAGGATCACCAGGGGAATGGCGACAAACGAAGGAGTGCCGGAGCCGAGAGCAATACCGAGCCCTGCCGCAAAGATCGCACCCATAAAGAACTGCCCTTCGGCACCGATGTTCCACACCAGCATCTTGAAGGCCACCGCAGCGGCGACGCCGGTGAGAATCAGAGGCGTGGCCGAGACCAGCGTCTCGCTGATGCCGCGACTCGACCCGAACGAGGCATCCGCCATCTTGACGTAGACCTCCCACGGGTTGTTGCCGGTAAGGGCGAGGAATAGGGCACCGAGGACCAGTGCGAGCAGAACGGACAGCAATGGGACGGCCAAAGTCAATCTGGCCGATGCGAGGCCTCTTGGTTCGACGATGAGGCGGCGTGTCGTCATGTCGTTGCCTCCTCTTTCTGCCCTGCCATCAGGAGGCCGAGTCGCTCCGGGGTGGCTTCCTCGGCGGGCATTTCGCCAGCGACTGCACCCTCGTAGATGACGATGACCCGGTCGGAGAGTGCCAGCAACTCATCGAGGTCCTCCGATATGAGGAGCACCGCCGTCCCTTTCGCTCTCTCGGCCAGGATCTGGTTGCGCACCGCTTCAGTAGCGCCGACGTCGAGGCCGCGGGTTGGGGAGCGGGCAATGAGCACCTTCGGGTTCAGTTCTACCTCGCGAGCCAGAAGTGCTTTCTGCAGATTGCCGCCCGAGAGCAGGCGAATGGGGAGACCCGGTCGGACTCCGCGAATGTCGTACTTCTTGATCCACTCGTCGCCGCGTTCTTTGAACACGCCGGCGGAGAGCATCGGGCCGCTCGAATAGGGAGGCTTTCGGTACGCCTTGAGGCCGAGGTTCTCCTCGGTGGTGAGCCCCGGGGCAAGACCCATTCCGAGTCGAGATTGGGGGACATACGCGATGCCGCGATCAGTGCGGTTGGCTACCGACATCCGTGTCACATCTTCGCCGTCCAGCGTGACCGTGCCCGAGGACGGGATGCGGAGGCCGACGAGGCCATAGGCGAGCTCACGTTGACCGTTGCCGGAGACACCGGATATGCCGAGGACTTCACCGGCATTGATCGTGAACGTCATGCCCCTCACCGCTTCGAGGCCGCGGTCGCCGTCAACGCGGATGGAGTCCACTACCAGCATCGGACCACCAATATCGGGATTGGCATCGCGAGTTGGGAGTTCCAGGTCGCGGCCGACCATCATCCGGGCCAGGTCCCGTGGCTCGGCGTCGGCGGTCTCGGCACCACCGACGGTCGTGCCGTCGCGCAGCACCGTCACCCGGTCGGACACTTGCTTGACCTCGTGGAGTTTGTGGGAGACGAAGATGACAGAGCGGCCCTCGCTGGCGAGCTGCCGCATTGTCTTGAAGAGCTGCTGAGCTTCCTGTGGAGTCAGCACCGCGGTCGGTTCGTCGAGGATCAGGATCTTGGCGTCACGATAAAGCAGTTTCAGGATCTCGACTCGCTGCTGTTCGCCGACCGACAGCTGCCAAACCCTGGCCGCAGGGTCCACAGGCAGACCGTACTGTTCCCCTAGCTCGCGAGCTTCCTCCTCGAGCTGTGCCTGTGAGATCTTGATCCCGAGTTTGGGATGCCCGAGAGCGAGGTTCTCGGCGACGGTGAGGTTGGATACCAGACGGAAGTGTTGGTACACCATGCCTACTCCGGCGGCCAACGCGTCCTTGGGAGTCTTGAAAACGGTGGGTGTGCCTTCAAAAAGGAACTCGCCCGCATCGGGGCGATAAAGCCCCGCAAGGATGGAACAAAGAGTGGACTTGCCCGCACCGTTCTCGCCGAGGAGCGCGTGGACCTCACCCTTACGTAACTTGAAGTTGACGTTGTCGTTGGCTTTTACTCCGTAGAAAGCCTTGTCGATGTTGCGGAACTCTACTGCCAGGGTGTCTGCGTGATCGGCCATGGCCGTAGCCTAGCGAGTCGACCTCATGGGCGACCATCGGAGCACGGGAATGCGGAAGGGCCCCGCGACGCGAGGCCCTTCCAGTGCTCGGATGTGTCTCGATCAGCCGGTGGGGCTGCCGATGACACCCTGCACGAAGTAGTCCATGATGAAGATGTCGCCGAGCTCTCGCTCGTTGCCATCCTGGTCCACGATCGGGTCGGGCAGCACGCTGAACGAACCGTCGATGATCTGGGCCTTGCGCTCGTCGATGAGCGCCCGGGTGGCTTCGTCGACAGACTCACCGTATGGCGCAATGTCGACCATGCCGTCTGCCATGGTGCCGTAGTGGAAACCTGGTTCAAACGTACCGGCCTGGACAGCCTTGGCAGTCTCGAGATAGAACGGGCCCCAGTCCCAGACGGCCGCGGTGAGCCAGGCGCTGGGAGCGAACTCGGTCATGTCGGTGTTGTAGCCGACCCACTTGGCCCCAGCCGCTTCGGCTGTCTGGCCCGGGGCTGCAGAGTCCTGGTGCATGGCGATGACATCGGCGCCGGCGTCGAGCAGAGACTGCGCGGCCGCACCTTCCTTCGGCGGATCGAACCATGTCGAAGTCCAGACAACCTGAACCTGAACATCGGGGTTGGTCTCCTGCGCCCCCAGCGTGAACGCGTTGATGCCGCGCAGCACCTCAGGGATCGGGAAGGCAGCGACGTAACCGATGAGATTGCTCTCGGTAGCGGCGCCTGCGGCCATTCCGCTCAGATAGCGACCCTCTTCGGCTGCGCCGAAGTAGTTGCCCATGTTCTCGGAAACCTTGAAGCCGGTGGCGTGCATGAAGGTTACTTCCGGGAAGTTCTCAGCCGCGGCCAGCATTGGATCCATGTAGCCGAACGACGTGCCGAAAATCAGAGTGTTGCCGGCGGCAGCCAGGTCCTCAAACACGCGCTGTGAGTCCGAGCCTTCGGGGATGCTCTCCAGGAAGGTCGCCTCGACATTCATGTTGTCTTCGAGATACTTCATGCCCTGATCGTGGGCCCACGACCATCCCTTGTCTGCTACCGGTCCGACATGGACGAAGGCGACCTTCAGTGGTTCGCCCTCGTCGACCATCGCTTCAGTCGTTTCTGTTGTCCCCGATGCTTCGGTGGTGGTCGTCTCGGCATCGTCGTCGCCACCGCACGCAGCCACTACTAGTGACAGAGCGAGAGCGAGGATTGCGAGAAACCGCCATTTCATACGGTTCATAAGTCCTTCTTTCTGCGAGTCGTCACCCCGGCCTAGTGCCGGGATGAGATTCGATAGCTCTCCTTGGGGAAGAGCCGCCTTTACTTTAGGTAAAGAAGATCTATATCGCCCTATTCAGAGATCGAACCCAACAAGGCCGCGATCTCGGTCATCTGCTCACCGGTGAGTGGGCCGTGTTGCATTGCTGCCGAATTCTCTTTGGCTTGGGCGGCGGTACGGATACCCGGGATAGGGATCGTCGCCGGTGATCGTCCCCACAGCCAGGCGATTGCGCCTTGGACAAGACTCCGCCATCGGTCGCTCCCCTTGCTGTAATCGAGCTGAG
>CBDUNF010000225.1:0-5349 GCA_965368515.1 uncultured bacterium | reverse complement strand
ATGATGCCCTCCATTGCAAACTGCGCCTGGTTGGCGCCAAAGCCACGGAACGCACCACATACCGGGTTATTCGTACGGACGGCGATCGCCTCGACATCGACCGACTCGATGACGTACGGCCCAGTCATGTGACCTGCGGCCCGCTCGAGAACCTTCATGCCTACAGATGCGTACGGACCAGAATCACCGATCATCCGGGACCGCAATGCGGTGAGCTTGCCGTCAGCGTCGCATGCAGCCCAAACCTCGATTTCGATCGGATGTCGCTTGGCGTGCATACGGAAGGACTGCTCTCGGGACAAGGTGCACTTGACCGGCCTGCGCAACAGGTAGGCCGCCAAGGCGGTCTGCGCCTGGTTCGACATGTCTTCCTTGCCGCCGAACGCACCACCGTTGGAAACCAATTCGACCGTCACGGTGCTGGGCTCGACCGCCAGCATCGATGCGATCTGGTTGCGGTCGTCCCAGACTCCCTGGCCACCCGAATAGACCAACAGGTTGCCTTCGTCATCGGGAACAGCGAGTGTCGACTCGGGCTCGAGGAATGCATGTTCAACCCGCTGGGTCTTGAACACCTCGTGCAAAGTGTGCGCCGCACCGGCTAGCGCCTGGTCGACATCACCACGTTGATACTTGGAGACCGAGAGGACGTTGCCGTCGAGACCCCAGACCGCATCCTCATCGGATGCCAATGCGGACTTGGCGTCTGCGAAAGGCTCCAAGACGTTGTATTCGACTTCAACGAGATCGGCGGCTGCCCGCGCTTGTTCCTTGGTTTCCGCCACCACGATTGCCAGAACATCGCCGTAGTAGGAGGTGCGGCCACCCTCGGGAATGAACACGGGCCAATCCGTGTGGATGATTCCAACCTTCAGCTCACCGGGAACATCGGCGCCCGTGAAGACTCCGACAACACCCTCAGCCGCTTCCGCAGCCGAGGTGTCGATCTTGATTATGTCCGCTCGGGAGTGATCGGTGAGATGGAGCGCACCGTGGAGCAGGCCTTCCGGCTGCATGTCATCGACATAGCCACGATCGCCCAATGCCAGTTCGATGCCCTCATACTTAGCGCCGTTGTCCCCGATCTTCTGAGGCGTCGTCGGCTCGGTGATATCCCCAGATGCCAGCATCTCCACCGCATCGAGAATCTTTGTGTATCCGGTGCAGCGGCATAGATGCGCACCGAGACGGCCTGCAGCTACCTGGGAGGTGACGCCGGCCGGGCCCTTTTGATCGAAGAGCGCTTTGGTGCGGACCAAGATCCCGGGCGTGCAGAACCCACATTGCAGCGCACCAGTGACGGCGAAGGCCTTGGACAGACGATCGCGCTCATCGGGGTCAAAACCCTCCAATGTCGTGACAGCCTTGCCGGCGGCCTTATCCATATTGACCAGACAGCTCTGGATCGCTTTGCCGTCCAGCAAGACCGTGCAGGCACCACATTGACCAGACGGAGAGCAGCCATCCTTTGGCGAGGTGACTCCGAGTTCCTCGCGCAAAGCACTCAGCAAATGGGGGTGATCACCCCGGACTCGGACATCACGCCCGTTGACAGAGAAAGACGTGGTTTCAGACATCGCACCTCCTCCTCAATAAAACCATTCCTGATCATCTTAGAGGCTTTACTTTTTGTCAAATCAGCACCACGATGCCTCAAGTTGGATTCGGCGTCGACCGTTATCTGGGAAAACCGGAATAACCGAGGGGAAGTCCATGCGCAGAATCATCTACCTAGTCGTCAGCCTTGCCTTGCTAGTGGCCGCGTGCGGTGGCGCCGCTGATGATCCATCGACAACCGTGGTCGTACAGACCGGCACGGGCAATGACGGATCGACAACCCCAACGACGACTGCTGCGACCGGCGGGACCGAGACCACAGCCACCCCGGAGACCACCACTGCACCGGAGGCCACCGCTGCGCCGGAGGAGACAACCACCACTACGGAACCACCAACCGGCTCGGACGACGATCGCAGCGTCTTGATCGCCGCAATTGCCAAGACCGGCCAGTTCACCTCGGCCCGAACTGAGGGATGGATCACGGTTGTCGGCGCCGAGGGCCAACCATCAGGAACCACGGCCACTATGGGCTTCACCGGCGAATACGACACGAGGATCCCCGCCAGTATCGCGCTCATCGACTTTTCCGATCTTGCCCCGGGCATGCCTGGAGCCGATAGCCTCGGACCAGAGATGGCCGCCTCCATAGGAGAGTTTGAGGTTCGCGCCATAGGTGACAAGGCGTACATGAGGATTGGATTGTTCTCCTCATTGGGCATCCCCACCCCCTGGGTGAGCCTGACAACCGACGAAGCGAGCGAGATTGCATCAGGCTTCGGGGCCAATACCGCTGATCCGATGGGCACGCTCCCGGTGTTCTACCACGCCGATGCCGATGTCGAGGTGATCGGGCAAGAGCAGGTGAGAGGCGTCGACACCACGCACTTCAGGATTTCCGCCGATGTCGAAAAGCTGCTTGCGCTGGCCGACCCTGAGCAAGCCGACGAACTGCGCAACACCAGTGGCTTCCCCGCAGACGGCGTGCTGCCCATAGACATGTGGATTGGCGACGATGGCTTCGTCCGCCGTTTTTCGTACAAGGTCGATGGCGGCTCCAGCCCCGACGCAGGCTTTGAGTCTCTCGAAATGGTTTGGGAGATCTTCGACTACGGCGAGCCAATCACAGTCATCGCGCCACCCGCCAACCAGGTCACAGACGGCGACCTCCTCGTCAGTCTTGCTACCGGCCTCTGAGCCGACTGCTCCATAGAAGCTCCTCTCCGCCGAACCGTTAGAGTGATCTCGGCGGAGAGGAGACTCGTGAGCATCTGCAGCGCCGAATTCCTGGTCGAACCGTTCGAGGTAGGACGACCCGGCCCCCACGTTGTCGCTGCTGTTGACGCAGTCAAGGCACTCGGCTTCGAGCCGGTGATCGGCCCGTTCGGCACCACCATCGAAGGCGACCCGGCCCTCGTCACCGAAGCCGTCAAACAGCTCTTAGACGCAGCCACCGCCGCTGGTGCATCGCGCGTCTCGGTCCAGGTCAACACTTGCGATGACTGACGAGTCCAAGGAGTTGTTCGAGGCGATCAGGCCGCTTCTGGATGCAATCGGTGGAGACCCGATAGCGACAGACGAGATCGACATCGGTGACATCCCAATCGAGTGGGAAGGCGAGCTGGTCGGCGCGATCCGGTTGCCACCGCTATCGCATGCTCTCGAACTGCTCGTCTCCCGCATTGAGGCCGAGATGGGAGCACCGCTTGCCGAACTCGATCGCGTCGGCAAGCAGGTCGCCGTCCGGATGCTCGACGAACAGGGTGCATTCCTGCTGCGCAAATCGATCGAATTCATCGCAGACGCCATGGGTGTCAGCCGGATCACCATCTACAACTACCTGAACGCAATTAAGGGTGGGTTGATTGTCAACGAGTAACTTGGAGCACTCAAGTTGACTTTTTGTAAAAGAAATAGCAGCCTACGGAAAACCTGCTCCGGCGGGAGCGAATGCTCTGGGAGGAACAGCGAGTGATGTCGTTAGAGGATGTTCGGCGGAGACGCTTGCTGGCATACAGCGTCCCCATCCTGGCCGTTCTAGGTGCGCTCATTATCGGTGCGATCATGCTGGTCGCTCTCGGCGCCGACCCAGTCAGAGGCTTTTCGAAACTCTTCAGCGGTGCTTTCGGTTCTACCAACGCTCTGACTGAGACCGCCCTCAAAGCCACTCCCCTGCTCTTCGTCGGCGTCGGCATCACGATTGCCTTCCGCGCCAATGTGATCAACATCGGTGGAGAGGGCCAAATGGTTGCCGGCGGCTTGCTGTCAACGATCGTCGCCCTCAACGCACCGGACATGGGCCCGTTCGTGATGATCCCGCTGGTGCTGCTCGCCGGTCTCCTCGGCGGCGCTATCTGGGGAGCGATTCCCGGTGCGCTCAAGGCCTACTACGGCGTTAACGAGATTCTGAGCACGATCATGCTCAACGTCGTCGCCGTGCAGTTGATGAATTACCTCCTGCGTGGTCCGCTCATCGACCCGCTCGAGGTGGAACGAGGAACTCGGATTCCACAAACCGAACGACTCATGGAGAGCGCCGATCTCCCCGTGTTGTTCGGACGACTCCACATTGGGCCGTTCATCGCGATCCTTGCCGCAGTCGTCGCATACATCGTGTTGTGGAGAACGCCACTCGGATACCGGGTGCGTGCGGTTGGGCAGAACACTGATGCGTCTCGCTACGCCGGGATCCCCGTCAAGCGCACCATCGTGCTCGCTTTGACCATGAGCGGGGCAATGGCCGGACTGGCCGGCGCAGTCCTCGTATTCGGCAGCGAAGGGCACCGCATGGTGACCGACGGCTCGACCGCAGGCTTCACCGGTAGCGCCGGGTTCAACGGCATCGTGGCCGCGCTCTTTGGTGCGCTACATCCTCTGTGGACCATCCCGGCATCGTTCCTCTTTGGTGGTCTCCTGGTCGGTGGCAATGCCTTGCAGCGCGCCGTCCAGGTACCCGCCGCGTTGATTCTTGCGCTCAACGGTCTGGTCGTGATCTTTGTTGTATCGAGCGATCGATTCCGCAAGCGACTGCTCGAACGGCCCCCGGCAACGATCGAGGACAACGCCGGCAACCAACCTGCCCAAAGCTCAGCAAGCGCCGATCCCCCCAAGGCACCTGATCCTGATGGAGCCGATTCCGCGGGAGGTAACTCATGAGCGAGCTGTTTACTCAGAGCGCAATAATCGCGGTCATCGCTGGTGGAATCCGTCTCGCCGTTCCCCTGCTCGTCGCCTCACTCGGCGAAACGTACGGGCAGCGTTCCGGGGTGCTCAACCTCGGTGTTGATGGGATCATGTTGCTTGGCGCCTTCGGCGGGTATTACGCCGTTCTCAAGACAGGGAGTCCTTGGATCGGCCTTGCCGTCGGAGTCGGGATCGGCATCGTCATGGGACTCGTATCCGCGGTGATGGCAGTGACACTGAAAGCGGAGCAGGGCATTAGCGGCATCGGCGTATTCCTCTTCGGTCTCGGCATGAGCGATCTACTGTTTCAGAAGTGGGTGGGTACCCCCCGTCCGATCGACAAGTTTCCCAAGCTCGATATCCCCGGCCTCAGCGACATTCCCTGGCTGGGGGAAATGCTCTTCCGCCACAGCGTTGTGATCTATCTGGCGTTTGCCGCCATCCCGATCAGCATGTGGATCATCAACAAGACCACCTTTGGAATGAACGTCAGGGCAGTCGGTGAGAACCCGGAAGCCGCCGACAGCCTCGGAGTGAGCGTGTCTCGCATCCGCTACGCCACAGTCACCATCGGCGGGACGTTGGCCGGGGTGGCCGGAGCGATCCTTG
>CBDUNF010000224.1:0-5384 GCA_965368515.1 uncultured bacterium | reverse complement strand
TGCAAAACGCAGAACACAGCCACATCACACCAAAGAAAGCCCACACCACACCACAGGTTTGAGTTCGCCACGCCTATCAGTCCCCCCATCGGGGGAAGGTACCGCTGGCGCAGCCGGGGGTAGGGGGGCCACCCAACCACCCAACCAAGGCTCACTCTTCCTACCGCCAGCGCAGCCGGAGGTAGGGGCAGGCACCCGCCAGGCCGGAGTTCGATCGCATCGAACTCCAAGCTGATCTCATCAGCCCTAATCCAGGATCTCGCCGTCGAGCATGTCCACTATGAGCGAGGTGGGGTCGATGGCGCCTTCGTCCTCCTCGACAAGGCTGTCGTCGTCCTTGTCGGGGGCACGGGACGGCTCCACGGCGGTTGCCGGCTCCGCCTTCGCTTCGTTCTTGGCCCGAAATTCAACCGTGACGGCCGAACCAACAAACTCGGCCGATGCTTGGGCGAGCAACTCATGCAGTTCCGGGTCGGTTTTGAGACGCTCGAGATGGAAGGGCAAATGACCGGGCAACTCGAAGACGACCGTTCCGGAATCGACTTTCGCAGGCTGGGCTTCCAGGAGCAGGGCATGCTTTGACGGCCCGGCAAGGTCGCGCATCCGGGCGGCGATTGCGGGCCAGGCGGACTCATAGGTAGCCAGATCGAGATCTCGAGCTGGGGCGGCTGGCGCTGAAGCGGCCGGGACGGGGGCACTGGCCGCCACCGGTGGATCAGCCGCTGCCGGTGGATCAGCCGCTGCCGGCGGGCTAACCGCCGGTTCTGAAGTCGGTGCCGCCGCAGGGACCGGCGTGGGGTCCTTTCGAACTACCGGTTCTGCTACGGGAGCTGGGGCCTGGGCCTCGGTCGCCGGTGCTCCGGTCGCCGGGGGGGCTGCTGTCGGGGCGGCTGCAGGACCGCGCTTTTCCAGTCGCTCCAGCCGGACCGCCAGGGCATCCATGTCAACCGCCGTCTCGGGGCGGGTGAGACGGATGAGGGTGAGCTCGGTGACCAGCCTTTCCTCGCGACCCTGACGTAGATGCAGCAGCGCCTCTGAAAGCTGATCCACCGCCCGGAGCACCTCGGCCGGGGTCAAGGTCTTGGCGTGCCGTCGCCATTCGTCGATGACGTCGACCGGCTCATCGGCTATCTCTTCGATGTTGGGTGCGTACTGCGCCAGGAAGATACCGCGGAAGAACCCCATGGCCTCCGCAACGAATCGCCGCAGATCGCCGCCACGGGCGGCTAGTTCCGAAACCAGGGCGAGGGCGGCAGGAGCATCCTGATTGGCGACCGCGACCGCAAGCCGAGAGAACGCATCGCTGTCGGCCAGTCCCAGCGCCCGGGCAACCGTCTCGGCTTCGACAGCCCCACCACCAAGCGCGGCGACCTGTTCCAGCAGACTCATCGAGTCACGGACAGAACCGCGAGCGTGGGTGGCGACGCTGGCTAGACCATCGGGAGCTGCGGAGAATCCCTCCCTTCCCGCGATGTCGGCCAGGTGGTCGATTAGTACCTCGATCGGCACCGGCAAGAAGTCGAAGCGCTGGGCGCGACTGCGGATGGTGTCGAGAAGTTTGTACGGCTCCGTCGTTGCAAGCACGAAGATGACATGCTCCGGTGGCTCCTCGAGGGTCTTGAGCAGGGCGTTCCCGGCAGCCCGGGACAGCATGTGCGCCTCATCGAGGATGTAGACCTTCCGGGCTCCCCCGGCCACGGCAACTGTGCCGACATTGGCCCGGATCTCACGAACATCCTCGACCTTGTTGTGGGATGCGGCGTCAAGTTCGATCACATCGAGGGAGTTGCCCTCCGTAACAGACGTGCAGGAAACACACACGTTGCAGGGCTCGCCTTCCTGGGATCGGTCCGGGCAATTGAGCGCCTTGGCCAGAAGCCGGGCGGTCGTGGTCTTCCCAGTTCCGCGGGGGCCGGCAAAGAGGTACGCGTGTGCAACCTTGCTGTCGACCACCTCTCTGGCAAGAGTCTTGGTCACATGATCCTGGCCGACCACCTCATCAAATCGCTGGGGTCGGTATTTGCGGTATAGCGCCTGATATTCCATTGACGGCGATGGTAACCGCGCCCGGTGACATCGGCTCTCTCGCTCTGCGGAGCGTCGCCTTCGATGGAAATGACACGCATGTCATTTACTCTGGCTTACCCTTCCGCCTGTGAGTACTTCCCCCAGACCCTCGGGTCGCTCGCGCCAAGTTGCCAGAGTTGCATTCTTTGTCACAGCGGTGTTTGCCGTTGTGTCTTCGACGACGGCGGTGGCTGGCCTTGATCAAGCGCCCGACGTGGCGCCAACCGCCGCAGCCCAGCCGGCCGAACGACAGTTGGATCGCGCCGAGCCGGCGCTCCTCTCCGCACCCGCGACCACGGACCCGTGCAGCCCGTTCCTGGCCGACTACTGCGTAGAAGTGCCGATCGTGAGGTCTGCGCCGGTGCCGATCGATCGGGTTGCGTCATGCACAACTGGCGGCGCCCACGTACCGAACAGATCCTTGCGAGTAGCTACCGGTAGCGAAGGGGATGCGACAGCATCTAACGCAGTTCGGATTCGGGTCGAGGTAGAAGACGGCCTCGCCATCGACTCTGATTGCTTTGCCGGAGAGGCGCTTTCGATCCTTCGCGACGAACGCGGCTGGAGCGACATCGATGCCGTCACTTTCGTCCGCGTCGATGACGATTCCTACGACCTGCGGCTTGTGCTCGCATCCCCGGCAACCACCGATTCGTTGTGCTACCCCGCCAATACTGCCGGCGAGTACTCCTGCAGAAATGGGAACACAGTGATCATCAACCTAATGAGATGGGAGTCGGGGACCGATGACTACGTAGGAGACCTAGCCACCTACCGGCGGTACCTCATCAACCATGAGGTGGGGCACTTCCTCGGGAAGGGGCACCTACGGTGTCCTGCGGCCGGAGAACCGGCCCCGGTAATGATGCAGCAGACAAAAGGACTTGGGGAATGCCTCCCCAACGGATGGCCGACAAAGGATGAACACTGAACATGCGTCTCGGTATTGATCTCGATGGCGTCGTAGCCAATTTCATTAGCGGCTGGATGCTCCGCTACAACATGGAGTTCGGCACCGACCTGAAAGAAGACCAGGTCGATCACTGGGATGCAGCCGGTGACCTGACCCACTTCGACGACCTCTCAGATTTCTGGAATTGGGCGGGTGCCTCTGGGCGAGGGCCGACTGTATTCCGGAACCTAGAGTCGTATCCGGGCTCGCTACAGACGCTGAACGACTTGGCCGCCTGCCACGACATTGTGATCCTCACGATGAAACCGGATTGGGCCGCTCCGGACACGTATGCATGGATTTCCGATCACCGTATCCCGACCCGCGAGGTGCACCTTCTGCGCGACAAGTGGATGGTTGATTGCGACATCTACCTCGACGATTCGCCCACCGCCGTGCCCGCATTGGTCAAGCACCAACCCGATGCGATCGTCTGCCGGTTCGTGCGCCCTTGGAACAAGCCTGTCGACGGTGCCGTCGACATTCATGGCTGGGACGAGTTTGAGTCCTTGGTGGCTCGCGAGAAGGGCGACCGGGATTGCTCCAAGCGCGAGTGACCATTAGCGGCTCTGTCGATTAGCCAGTGCAACACAGTCATTGCCAATGCGATCGCCACCAGGAAGGGACCGAGCGCCTCGAGCCCGAACCCGTCGATGATCCGACCTGCCACCCACGGAATCGAAGCTGAACCGGCGGCCGCGGCAGCAATCTGATACCCAATCACGACCGGAGCGCGGTCCTCACCGACCCATTGCGGTGTGAGCGCAACCAGGATCGGGAAGACGCCGGCGAGGCTGATCCCTAAAAGTGTCAACCCCAGCACACCCAGTCCGGCAGGATCTGCCCAGAAGATGAGGCTGCCAACGACAGACCCGGCCATGCTCACATGGAGGATGGTGCGCGGTCCGACCCGATCCCCGATAACTCCCAAGAGCAATCTGCCACCGGTGAGACCACCCCAGTACACGGCAACCCAGATCCCGGCCCCAAACTCGCCCAGGCCCCGGCTTTCGGTGAGCACCGAGTACGCCCACTGCCCCGCGGCCACCTCAATGCCCACATACAGTACGAACAAACCAAGCAAGCTGATCACCGAGGCGCCGAAGTCCCCATCAGCACCATGCTGACGTTCCGGGTCCACCACAGTCGGCCATGCTCGTCGCACTCTGAGCACGGTGATGACCAGCAGCAATTCGACGCTCGCCAGCACGAAGTAGGCCACCTGCCAGTCCGCACCCCGTGTGAGCAGAGCTGCCACGAGAACGGGACCGATCGTGGCGCCGATGCCAAAAAAGGCGTGCAGGAGGTTCATCGTTCTGGTGTCGTGGTGCAAAGCCACATATGCGTTCATCACCGAGTCCACCATGCCGCCGGCGAATCCGACACCGACGGCGCATCCCAGCAACAGCGGCCACGAATCAACTACCCCGTAGCCGACCAGGGACACCGTTCCGAATAGAAGCGTCAGCGTCACCAGGTCACCGAGTCCGAGACGTCTGGTGAGCCAGCCGGAGGTCAAGCCTGCAAGAAAATAGCCGACGGTCCCGACCGCAAGCAAGACACCCAGGTCGGCGACCGGACGGGAGAAGGTGGCCCGCATCGACGGCCACGCCACACCCGTCACCCCTGCAGATAGCCCGAGCGCGATGAACACCGCAAACGAGACAACAACGAGGCGACGGCCTGGCCTGGCGGAGGGCATTGGCGGCAGGCTACAACCATCCGACCTGGGTCTGTCCGCGCGCTATTGCGAGTCGCGAAAACGAGCTATCGCGAATGGGCGGAGATGCGATCTGGGTCTAATGTTGTGCCGTAACCCAACGCGAAAAACACATGGGCTAACCAAAGGGAGTGCTTTCGCAATGACCATTCGCAAGATATTCGCATTGCTTGCTGTCCTGGCTCTGTTCGTAGCCGCTTGTGGCGACAGCGACGATTCGAGTGACACTACGGCTGCACCCGAAACGACTGCTGCGCCGGAGACCACGGCTGCACCAGATACCACGGCTGCACCAGATACCACGGCTGCACCAGAGACAACAGCCGCCCCGGGCTCGAGCATCGGTTCCGCCGATGACCCGATCCAGGTGCTGTTCGTCCCGTCGGTTTCGGCCGAAGAGATCATCGCCGGTGGCGATCTTCTCAAGGATGCCTTGAACGCAACGACCGGCCTCGAGTTCGAGGTCTCGGTCGGAACGTCCTATGCATCAACGATCGAAGAGATGTGCGCATCTCCGACCAACACCATCGGGTTCATCCCGGCGCAGGGCTACGTCCTCGCCAGCGATCTCTGTGGCGTTGACATCCAGCTGAAGTCGCTCCGGTTCGGTTTCACCGAGTACTGGACAGAGTTCATCGTGCCTCG
>CBDUNF010000223.1:0-5403 GCA_965368515.1 uncultured bacterium | reverse complement strand
AACCTCGGAACCGGGTGTTTCGGCCGCCAGGTTGACGAACAGGGTGTCTCCCCCGTCGCAATTGACCCACAGATCGTAAGCCCCGGTATACAGAGCATCTGAATAGTCGATGCGGCCGTCATAGACACAGGCAAACGCAAAGTCCTGACCGTCGAGGAAGGAATCCACTGTCTCGAAAGCTGGCAACACCGCAGAAGCCCCGAAGAACATGCCCGGGGTATCCCAGCCGGCGTTCCAAAGCTCGTAGTCGACCGCCGACCAGATAGCGACACCCCACTGGGTCTCTTCATCGCCCCAGGCGGTTTCGGTGTCGACGTCGCTCCAGGCAGCCGGGACATCAACAGTGATGATTCCCTGGGAGTCCACCAGCGACACGTAGGAGTCGTACCCAGCGCCCGTGCCGGCATCATCTACAACCTCATCACCGAGTTCGGTAGCAAACGAGTACGACACCTCGAGCGTCTTGTCGGTATTGAGCGTTCCTTCGAGGAATACGTCATCGGAGGATCGGTAAACCTCGATGCTGAGCGGGTCGCCCGGCTCGTGGGACCGGAGGATGTCGCAGTAGTCGGCCATTGTGCCGTCTGTTGCCGGGATCAGTCCCTCAATGAGGGTTATCAAATCGCCTGCCTTGACGCCACCGAGATCGGCAGCGCTACCCGATTCAACCGAAGCAACCCAGATGCCCGAGAACGCGCCATCGAAGAACGCCTGGCCGTTTATGCCGACCGACGTGACGCTTTCGCCGTCGATGAGGCGGGGGATGACCTTCAGGGCTTCGTCCCGCCCGATACCGAATGACTGTCCGGCGCTGTCACCGGCGTAGTTGACCGCAACGATCCTGCCGTCTTCTGTGACAATCGGACCGCCCGAGCTTCCGGGCAGCGTGTCGGCAGAGTGCTCGATCACGCTATCGACTGATGCCCAGTCGGATTCTCCATCGGCATCTTCCTTTGAGATGATTCCATCGAGAAGCGTGAACTCGTCGTCGCCGAGCGGGAAGCCCGCCGCATAAATCGCCGTGCCCACACTCAGGTCGCCGTCGTACCAGTCGAGGAACGGGAAGCCGTCCCCTTCGACGTCGATGACCGCAAGGTCGGAGCACTCGGAGACACCCAGGACCCGGGCATTGCGTGGCTCGTCCTCGCCCTCGACATAGACCTGGAGAAACGCAGCACCGGTGACCACGTGGTTGTTGGTGACAGCAATCCCGTCGGAGTCGATGAAGAATCCACTGCCCGAGCCGGCGGCGTTGAATTGTTGCCCGAACTCGGGATCAACAAAGCTTCCTTCAGCCACGATGCGGACAATGGCCCCTCGCACATCCTCGAGGCTCTCAACTGCACCACTCGGCGCAACGGTTTCGGTCGGTGCCGAGGTCGTCTCCGGGGCATCCGACGTGGTTTCTGGCGCAGCCGCTGTAGTGGTCGGCTCGTCGTCGCCGCTGCAGGCAGTTAATGCCATCGCAAGAGCGACGAGCAACACCATGAATCTTTGGACCCTCATGCGTTATCTCTCCGAGTAGCTCAAGTGTGGGTGGGCGGCCAAACCTGGCCGCCGCCCTAATAGACATCGGCACTCACTGTAGAAACCAAAGGTCCTGTTTCGTTTTGTTTCCGGTAGCTACAGGATCAACCCCATACTGCCGATCAACGTCAGACCACGGCCCGCAACCCATTCGGCCCGCCGCACCGAGCATCCACTAATGAGTCGACAGAAAACGATCATTGTCCTGGCCGCCCTAGCTCTCTCCGGGGCGATCATGGCCGCCGCCCCTGCCGGCGCCGCCCCGACCGTCTACCTGGACGAGCCGTTTAGCGACGATCCCAGCACGCTCGCCGACACCTGGTTCGACGCCGACATCGGCAATCGCAACCGCATCACAACCATCGGGGACGGAAGTGACGGCAGCGGGATCAAGGTATCGATTCCTGCGGGCTCGCACTTCGGATCAGCCATGCACTGGCAGTTCGAGGATCAGGGCATCCCTGATCCTGACGAGCTGTACTTCCGCTACTACCTGCGCATCCCGGACGGCTACGAGCACAAAGACCGTGGCAAGCTGCCGGGCCCGGCTGGCCTCTACTCGGGATCGGCACGAAACAACATCAAGCCAACCAACTCCTCCCCCGGCTGGTCGGCCCGCATGTTCTTCTCGCCAACATACGACAGCCGCGATGCGGACCACACCCAGCTTGGCTTCTACGTGTACCACCGTGACCAGGCGTCCGACAATGGCGATCTGATCCTCTGGGATACCCAGACGGGCACCTTGCGTGAAGATGCGTGGTACTGCGTTGAGGGTCACGTCGACATGAACAGCCCGGGCCAGGCAAACGGCCTGCTCGAAGGCTGGGTCGACGAGCAACTCGCCTTCTACCAGGATGACTTCAAATTCCGCGGCTCGGCGGACACCGGGATTGATGTCAAGAGTTTCTGGTTCGATGTCTACTACGGGGGAACAGAAACCGCCCCGCACAGTTACTCGTTCGACTTCGACTCGTTAGTGCTCAGCAGCGAGCGCATTGGCTGCGGCGACAATCCTGTGAGCGGGTTTCGTGACACCGCCGGCAGCATCCACAGCGCCAACATCGAAAAGCTGGCCTTCGCCGAGATCACCAAAGGCTGCAACCCGCCACTCAACGACCTCTACTGTCCCGATGCGTCTGTGACCCGAGGCCAGATGGCTGCGTTCCTCGTCCGCTCGCTCGATCTGCCTGCATCGTCGACAGATTTCTTCACGGACGATGATGGAACGGTCTTCGAGGCCAACATCAACGCGCTTGCCGCGTCTGGAATCACCAAGGGATGCAATGACGCGGGATTCTGCCCGAACCGTCACGTCACTCGCGGCGAGATGGCCGCGTTCTTGGACCGCGCCCTTGACCTACCTGCAACCACACCGGATCACTTCGAAGACGACAACAACTCCATATTCGAGAGTGCCATCGATCGCCTCGCGGCATCGGGCATCACCTCCGGGTGCAACCCGCCCGCCAACACCAACTTCTGTCCACACGCCAACGTCACTCGCGGGCAGATGGCGTCCTTCTTGAGCAGAGCGCTCGATCTCCCCGTTCCTCCCCCGCCTCCGCCGGGATACATCCCTCCGGAAGTGCCCGATGGGTTCGATGCGGTGGTCCCTGTTGGATGGTCGATTCAGGAAGTTGCCGACTCGCAACCTACTGGCGCTCGAATCTACGTGGGGTCTGGAACGCACTTCCGCCAAGCAGTGGTGCCCAAGAGCGGCCAGCAGTTCATCGGTGCGCCCGGCGCCATCATGGATGGCCTCGGCGTGACCGGATACGCCTTCACCGGGACGGCGACGAATGTCACCGTGAGCGGCCTGGAAATCAAGAACTACACCTCAGGGACGGATCTGGGTGCGATAGCTGCGCTGGGAACAGGTTGGCTGATCGATGACTGCCACGTCCATGACAACAAGTTCGTCGGAGTGTCCATCCGCGGTGGCTCCACGGTGTCGAACTCGTATCTGCATCACAACAACACGCACGGAGTCTTCGTCGACGGCGGTTCCGGTTCAATCATCATCGGCAACGAGATCTCCTTCAACAATGATGACCAGGGAGCACCAGACGCGTCGAATTACTACGAGACGAGATTCGCCGGCGCCAAGTTCGCCGGGACGACCAATCTGCTGGTCAAGGACAATCATGTGCACGACAATCACGGGCACGGCCTGTGGTCGTACCAGGTCAACAGCGGCACACGCTACGAGGCGAACACGATTGCCGACAACTGGTGGGCGGGCATATCTCATGACAACAGCGAGGGGGTTGTCATCACCGGCAACGACTTCTTGCGCAATGGGCTCGAGGCCATGGCCGATGACAAGTTCTACTACGGCGCAGTCCAGGTCACTGGTCCCGACGCAACAGTCACCAACAACGTTCTCGACGGCAACCACAACGCCGTTGTCGTTATCGGCTACGGCCTGGACGCCAAGGGGCTGAAGGCCGACAACACAACGGTTACGGGCAACACAATCATCAACTCCGGGAACACGGGCCTGGTCACCAACGGCAGCGGCACGGTCTTCACCACTTCGACCTTCGACGACAACGACTACCGATATAGCAACACATCGGGTCTTTATTGGGTCTGGGATGTCGGCGGCAAGATCTCGTGGGATACCTGGCGGGGAATACCCAACGATCTCACGGGATCGCTGAGCACGCCGTAGCTAGCTTGCCACTCTGATTTGGGGTGGTCCGGGCTGACGAATCGGAATCCCCAGCTGTGGGAACTCGGGGTCGTCTTGCCACCCGTACTTGAGTGCGAGATTCTCGTAGTCACGGCGGTAGATGATCCGACACGTGACCTCCGGATGAAGACGAGCGAGCAGCCGAAGCTTGCGGTTCTTCTTGGTGCACAGACCCTGTTTGAGCACGGTCAGCTCTATGTACTCATCCGTCTCCGGTAGGTAGAAGTCGGGAGTAAAAAACTCGCTTGGACGACCTTCTGCATCGAACGCTATCGGGAAGCTGTGCGGCTCGTGGTGCCACTCCACTCCGTAGCTGTCCAGCAGCGAAGCGAAGTGCTCTTCTGTGGAGTTCGCCCAAGGCGGTTCGGCCTGCTGGACCACTCCGATATTCGAAGTACCAACTCTCTTTGCCACAGCATCTCCAACGAGTTCGCTGTGGTATCCCTGTCGGCAGAAGCGGCACTTCTAGAAGCATCCATCCGGGGCGGACCTCCGTTTCTGCGTACCTCACGTCCACATATGGACACCAGATACGCAAGAAGCGGAGGAATGCCCACCGCGAGTCGGTCTACTTCTTATCTTTGACTTTCACGACGCCGATGGGGTCGGTAATGCTCGTATGACCGTCGTCCCATTTGATCTCGTAAGCGTGGCCGCTGGTTCCGATGATCTTGCCTTCTGGGGACGGCTGGCCAACCTTCTTCGTCATTCTGCGGACCCTGGTTCCCGGACGCAGCATGTCAACCTCCTGGAGAGCCTTCGAGTACAAGGATATTGCGAAGTGTCGTCAGTTGGGACGGGTCGAAGGTCCCTTGTTATGCGCCGCGCCGGTATCCTGCCGAACAGCGATTCCCGGATTTTCCAGAACCGGGCAAGGGGAGCGACATGTTCCGGGTTGCGATGCTTGTGGTTGCCCTGCTCATGTCGGCTGGTGCCTGTAGTTCAACTGATAGCCAACCCGAAGCCCGCACCTACTATGAGTCGCTGGATCTCTCCTCTCCCGAGGCTGCCGTGGAGACCTTTGCGGAGGCTTTCATCAGCGACGACTTCATGACGGTGGGGATGACGTTTGACTGGCATGCTCAACAGGAGATCAACAACTCATTCGATCTCCTCCTACAGCCGTTTGGTCGATACCGAGTTCACAGAGCTGGTATCGATGGAGGTACAGCGCCTGA
>CBDUNF010000222.1:0-5499 GCA_965368515.1 uncultured bacterium | reverse complement strand
GATGTCGTCGGTGGCGGGCACGTTGGGGTCCGCACTGGCAATGTCGCCGAGATCCGGGAACGTCGAGTCGGTTGTGCTGTTGGCGCGATTGCCTATGACGACGGTAACGACGACCGCGGCTACGAAGACGCCGGCAAGCACGAGCCATGTCGTCAGCGGCCTTGCGTTGCGTTCTTCCTGCGGTTCCATCGTGGCGAGAATAGCCCTGATTCTGCGTGATCCTTCCCGGCAGGATGTTTGTGCAATACGGTGTCACCCAGGAGCGTCATCGGTGGCGTCTTATGGGTGTAATGACTGACGAAGAGATCTACCGCAAGTACGCCGACGACCTGGTGCGTTTCGCTACCGGGCTGGTCGGTCCGTTCGACGCCCAGGATGTGGTGACGGACGCTTGCCTGCGGTCCTTCCGGGCTAGGGACTGGACGCAGGTC
Organism: uncultured bacterium; assembly: GCA_965368515.1. Classification (GTDB taxonomy): domain Bacteria; phylum Actinomycetota; class Acidimicrobiia; order Spongiisociales; family UBA5794; genus JAAETI01. Next base: position 5,068 of record CBDUNF010000222.1, on the reverse strand, counting down.
CAGAATCACCGGGCGTATCTCTACCGATCAGTCCTCAACCATGCCCGTTCGCACCATCGCAGCACGCTACGTCGCCGGGTGCGGGAGATGAAAGCTGCTTCTCCCGCAGTCGATTGGCCACATGAGGTCGATGTCGACGTGTTGGCTGCGGTCGATCGGTTGAGTGTGCAACAGCGTGCTGCGGTCGTTCTCACCTACTGGGAGGACCTCAGCGTCGCCGAGGTGGCCCACCGCCTTCGGATCTCCGAAGGATCGGTGAAGCGCCATCTGGCAAGGGCACGCTCACGACTCAGGGAGACCCTCGATGAGTGATCAAGACCAGACGGATCGCTTCGATCCGCGCGTTCGGGAACTGACTTACCGGCTGATGGCGATGGCACCCGACGCCCCGCCTTTTCCCGAGGAGGCACCCGCGATGCAAGTTCCTGAAACCAAACAACGCCCGCCCGTGCTGGTATGGGCGGCAGCCGCAGTAGCCGCAGTGCTTCTGGTTGGTTTGCCGCTTTACCTGGCCCGCGGTGGCGACGGCACAACCGATCCGGCGACGACGATCGCCGCACCGGATACGACAACTACGACGGTCGAAGAGCCGAGCACGACTGTGCCGGGTACGACTTCCGCCGTTCCATCAGAGTTCGAGGTTCAGCGAGTTGTCTACCTCTTTTCCGAAGACCTCACAACGGCGATTGGAGACCCAGCGCTGGTTCCGGTCGTCCGCACCCGGTTTGTCGGTCCCGATGAGCCCACAGAGGACGAGTTAATCGCGGGTGCAATCTTCGAGTTGTTTGCACCGATCGAGGAGCCTCGATTCTCGACCGCGATCCCTCCTGATCTAGATGGCCAGGTCAGCGTGAAAGTGGATGGGAGTGTCGTAGTCGTCGACCTGCCAAATGAGTTCGAGGCCGGTGGCGGCACCATGGCGATGACGACCCGGCTCGCCCAGGTCGTCTTCACGGCAACGCAGTTTGACGGCATCGACTCAGTCCTGTTTGCGCTCGACGGCGAGGTTGTCGACGTGTTCTCCAGCGAGGGCCTGATTCTCGATGGGCCGCAGACCCGCGAGGATTACTACGACATATTGCCGTTCATCTTCCTCGACACACCAGCGATCGGGGCGGTAGCGCCGAGCCCGGTCAACCTGACCGGAATTGGCAACGTATTCGAAGCCACCGTCCAATACGAGGTCGTCGACGCCGACGGCACTGTCCTCAACTCCGGTTTCACTACCGCCACCTGCGGCACGGGATGCTGGGGCGAGTTCAGCGTCGACGTTCCGTACTCGGTCGAGGCGGAGACCCAAGGTGAGGTCGTCGTGTACGAGGAATCCGCACGAGACGGGTCTCGGATCAACGAGATCCGCTATCCGGTCACTCTGGTTCCTGGCGGCGATGCGCCGGTGCCGACCACGACTGTTCCTCCGACCTCCACAACGCTGCCGGGTGAAGCCTTTGACATCGGCCCCGCGGCTGGCGACGTGGTTGCGGTCGTCGGGGTCGCCCACGACGACGTGCTCAACGTCCGCGAGCTACCGGGTGCGACCTACGCAATCGTGGCGACCCTCGATCCGCTGGCAGACGACGTCGTTGCCACCGGCCGCCATCGGCTCTTGACCAGCTCCATCTGGAACGAGGTCACCGCCAACGGTGTCACCGGCTGGGTCAACTCGAGCTACCTCGGCTACCTGGGCGGCGTCGAGGATCTGACATCGTTTCTGCAACCACGACTCTCCCTCGACTCTGCGGAGACGATGCTCGACCTAGGCACGGCTGTCGCAGAGTCGTTCGATCCGGGGGAGGGCGGTTTCCGCTACGAGATGGTCGTGCCGCCCACTGTTGGTGATCTCGGCGAGGTGACATTCGACGTTGTGGGTCTCCTCGACGACTCCCAGCTCGGCTGGCGCCTTCACATCTTTGGTCAACCTCTAGAGAGCGGCGAGGGGTTCTCGCTCAAGAGCGTCGCAGCCACCGCCTTCTGCGGCAGGGGAGTCACCGACGACGGGTTCTGTGTCTGATCGTCGGTCCCCCCGCTTCGGCGGGGGAAGTACCGCCGGCGCAGCCGGGGGTAGGGGGCTTCCTTGCCCAGGGGCCGCAAGAAACGCGTTTCTTGCGGCCCCTGACATGTCTCATAGGTCTTTTAAGGCGATGAGGGGTTCACCCCGTCTGTATTGTGGCTGAACTTAGAGAAGAAGAAATCACAAGAGAGGACACCTCATGAGCAGCCAAGATCCTTTCGGCGCCAAGGACACGATCAGCACTCCGGTCGGCATGCGAACCGTCTACCGGCTCGACGCCCTCAAGGACATGGGCGACATCGACAGCCTTCCGTACTCGATCAAGGTGCTTCTCGAAGCTGCTCTCCGGGAACACGACGGCGCAACCGTCACCGATGAGGACGTCAAGGCCCTCGCCCAGTACGACGCATCCAAGGTCGAGGAAACCGAGATTGCGTTCAAACCCGCTCGCGTTGTGCTTCAGGACTTCACCGGCGTGCCCGCTGTCGTCGATCTCGCCGCCATGCGCGCTGCGGTTGTCCGGATGACAGGCGACCCTGACTCCGCACAGAAGGTCAACCCGCTCATCCCCGTCGACCTGGTTATCGACCACTCAGTCCAGGTTGACGCGTTCAACTCAGGTATGGCATTGCAGATAAACAGCGAGCGTGAGTTCGAGCGGAACCATGAGCGTTACGAATTCTTGAAGTGGGGTCAGTCGGCGTTCCGGAACTTCCGTGTTGTGCCACCGGCCACCGGCATCGTGCACCAGGTGAACCTCGAGTACCTTGCCAAAGTTGTCTGGGATGGCGACGGTGCGCTCTATCCGGACTCGCTCGTCGGTACCGATTCGCACACAACGATGATCAACGGTCTCGGTGTTCTCGGCTGGGGTGTCGGCGGGATCGAGGCTGAGGCGGCGATGGTTGGCCAGCCGATCTACATGCTGCTGCCCGAGGTCGTTGGCTTCAAGCTCACCGGGAAACTGAACGACGGCGTGACGGCGACAGACCTCGTGCTGCGGGTGGTCGAGATGCTGCGCGAGCACGGCGTCGTGGGCAAGTTCGTCGAATTCCACGGTCCCGGCCTGGCGGACATGCCGCTGGCAAACCGCGCCACGATTGCCAATATGGCTCCCGAATACGGGGCCACGATGGGCTTCTTCCCGGTTGATGAGCAGACGACTACCTACCTGCGGCTCTCCGGCAGGGACGAAGAGCAGATCGAACTGGTCGAGCAGTACAGCAAGCTCCAGGGCCTGTGGCGTGATGATGATCGCGAGATCGTCTACAGCTCCAACCTCGAACTCGATATGACGACCGTGTCAGCAGCACTCTCGGGTCCGAAGCGGCCACAAGATCGCATCGACCTCGGCGATATGAAGGCGCAGTGGGCGCGCGATGTTGATGGACTGCGCCGCGAGGGCGCTCCAGCATCTGCGGCGGTTCCCGTCGAGTACGAGGGTGCTTCGTTCGACGTCAAGGACGCCGACGTCGTGATCGCTGCGATCACTAGTTGCACCAATACCTCGAATCCGGATGTCATGGTCGGCGCCGGGTTGGTGGCACGGAAGGCACGGGCGCTCGGTCTCACCCGGAAGCCCTGGGTCAAGACATCGCTGGCACCGGGCTCCAAGGTGGTCACCGACTACCTCGACAAGGCCAACCTCACTGATGACCTGGAGGCCCTCGGCTTCTACCTCGTTGGCTACGGCTGCACCACGTGCATCGGGAACTCCGGTCCGTTACCCGAACCGATCAGCGCCGCGATCAACGAGCACGACCTGGTCGTGACCTCTGTCCTCTCCGGTAACCGCAACTTCGAAGGGCGGATCTCACAAGATGTCCGTGGCAACTACCTGGCCTCACCACCGCTGGTCGTCGCCTACGCAATTGCCGGCACTGTGGACATAGATCTGACGACAGAGCCGCTCGGCGTCGACACGGCAGGCAACGACGTGTTCCTCGCCGACATCTGGCCGAGCCAGGTCGAGATCGATGAGATCGTCAGTAGGGATGTCACCAGCGATCAGTTCCGTCACGAGTACGGATCCGTCTTCGACGGGTCGGACGAATGGCGGGCGGTGCCGTCGAGCTCCGAAGACCTCTTCAACTGGAAGCCCGACAGCACGTACGTGCAGGAGCCGCCGTTCTTCAAGGGCCTGACCCAGGATGTGCAGCGCTTGGCTCCTATCGAGGGTGCCCGCGTTCTGCTCAAGCTGGGCGATTCGATCACCACTGATCACATCAGCCCGGCAGGAGCAATCGCTCCGGAGACCCCGGCGGGCAAGTACCTCACCGACAACGGCGTCGAGCGCCGGATGTTCAACAGCTACGGATCGCGGAGGGGCAACGATCGAGTGATGACCCGGGGCACCTTCGCCAACGTCCGCATCCGCAACCAGATTGCGCCGGGCACCGAGGGTGGGTTCACCACCGACTTCACCGATGGTGAGGTCAAGCCGGTCTACGAGGCGAGCCTCAACTACAAAGCGGCCGGTATCCCGCTGGTGGTGCTGTCCGGCACCGACTACGGCATGGGCAGCTCCCGCGACTGGGCAGCCAAGGGCACCTTCGAACTCGGCGTCAAGGCGGTCATCGCATCCAGCTACGAGCGGATCCACCGTTCCAACCTGGTGATGATGGGCGTACTGCCGCTGACGTTCCCCGAAGGCGAGAATGCGGATTCGCTTGGTCTCGATGGCACGGAGACGTTTGCAGTCGATATTGACGACTCGTTGCAGCCACGCCAGCTGGTGAAAGTGACTGCGACCAAAACCGATGGCTCGACGGTCGAGTTCATGACTCAGTGTCGTGCCGACACTCCGGTTGAGGTCGACTATCTGCGCAACGGTGGGATCCTCCACATGGTGCTGCGCCGGATGGCGGCGAGCTAGGGGAGTGTCGGGGGTTCACTCCTTCGTCATAGGGCAGATGAAGTGGATGTCCTCGGGTTCCTTCGCCAGGAGGTCCGGATGTGGCGGGTCCGCCAGTTCACAACCGCGGTCGCGGTAGAAACCGACGGCGGAACGACTGGGGGTCGCAGACACGTACATCGACGTCGCCCCTGCGCCCCGCC
>CBDUNF010000221.1:0-5501 GCA_965368515.1 uncultured bacterium | reverse complement strand
GACGTGACAGCACGCCGATGTGTTGACACGGACTGCATCGCTGGTGGCGATGTGGCGGCGAGAAAACAGTTACACGGTATCGAGGTCGTCCCAGATCGTTTCCCCGCACGCTTTCCTGATCATCCCGTAGGGGTAGGGAGGGAGGCCCGGTGCCGATATCTCGTTGAGGCGACCGCGTTCGGCATCGGCAAGCACGACCTTTGTGCTTGCAAGATTGTCGACGAGTTGCTCAACAGTCCTCGCACCGATCAACACAGACGACACACCAGGGCGGTCACGAACCCACGCCAGTGCCACCTGCGCTACCGATACGTTGCGATCCTCTGCAATGTCCTCAACGACGGCCAGGACGCTCCAAGTTGAGTCCACGTTCCGTGAGTCGTATGCCTCTACACCACGGTTGGGATTCTCTCCCAAGCGAGTAGCTCCCTCGGGACGTTGGTCGGCCCGATACTTCCCTGTTAGCCAGCCGCCGCCGAGCGGTGACCATGGGAGGAGACCAAGGCCGCTCGCAATGCACATCGGCATGATGTCGAGCTCGATGGTGCGGTCGAGAAGGTTGTACTGGGGCTGAAGGGTGATCGGCGAGCTGAGCCCATCCCGCTCGCATAGATCGACGATTCGCTGCATTTGCCATGCGGTGACGTTTGACCACCCAACATATCGTGTCCGTCCCGATTGCACCATGGTGTCGAGTGCTTCGAGCGTCTCGGTAAGAGGTGTCTGCGGATCCCATCCATGCACTTGGTACAAATCGATGGAATCCACACCGAGGCGATCGAGACTCGCATCGATCGCAGAGAGAAGATGCCGTCTGCTGGCCCCGCGATCAAGCGGATCCTCACCCATCGGGAATCGGCCCTTGGTCGCTAGAACGATCGATCCCCGCAAACGTGAGGATTTCAGCCAAGTGCCGACGATCTCTTCCGACGCTCCCTGGGTGTATACGTCGGCAGTGTCAACGAAAGTGCCGCCAGCTTCAACAAACCGATCCAGCTGGTCGTGAGCCCCCGCCTCGTCCGTTTCGCTACCGAAAGTCATCGTGCCGAGCCCGAGCGCGCTCACCGGCGTGCCGCTGCTCCCGAGCGGTCTGATTTCCATTGGATCCCCGTCCATCGCTTCTGGGGGAATCTACCCAGGACGCCGACCCACTGCAGATCGCCGACGGCAATCCAGATCTGTCGTGTCCCCTACGCAGCGACCTCGATCGTGAACCTGATCGCGGGAAGGTTTGAACAGGGGTGCTGAGACAGTGATGAAGTGACCGCTCCACGACGGGCCTGTGTGTGCTCTTCTGGGACGTGATCGTTATCACTCATCAACAGGGTGATCTGGGCCTTGCTCGGCAATGCCTGGTACGCCATACTTCACTGATCGAAGGGGAGTAGCCCCACGGGACCGGTTCGTCAGTTCGGCAGTTCGCTGCCCGAACCCCCGACCGTCACTTGAGACGGTAGCCAGACTCTCGATACGAATCGTTCTGTCCCGTCGAAAGGATCCCCATGATGCTCCTGGCCGTTGAAGCCGACCAGTCGAAGTTTGTCGATCTTGACGTTTCGTTGGGAGCGTGGATTGGGCTACTGGCGGTGATACTCGCCCTGTTGGCTATCGACCTCTACCGCCATCGGGACGCGCATGCTCCCTCCCCGAAAGAGGCGCTCATCGAATCGACCGTCTGGGTGATGTGCGGGCTCATCTTCGCAGTGGTGATCGCGATCGTGTTTGGCGGCGACGCGTTCGGCGAGTACATCAGCGGCTACTTGATCGAGAAGTCGCTCAGCGTCGACAATGTATTCGTGTGGTCGATGCTGTTCGCCACCCTTTCGATCCCACTGAAGTACCAGCATCGCGTCCTGTTCTGGGGCATCTTCGGCGCCCTTGTGATGCGGGCGATATTCATCGGTCTCGGTACGGCACTGATCGGGCGTTTCTGGTGGATACTGCTCGTATTCGGGGTCTTTCTCATTTACACCGGGGCCAAGATCATCCGCCACCGCGCCGACGAAGGCCAGTCGGAGGCCACCCGGGGTCTCGGCCTCCTACGCAAGATCACCAGGCTCAACGGCCGACGGGCCGCCACCCCGCTGCTGGCCGCCCTGTTCGTTGTCGAAGTCACCGACATCATCTTCGCGGTCGACTCGGTGCCGGCCATTCTGGCGGTTTCGAACGAGCCCTACATCGTGTTCGCTTCGAACGCCTTCGCCATCCTGGGCCTAAGAGCGATGTACTTCTTGCTCGCCAACGCCAAAGAACGATTCCACTACCTCTCGCACGCCCTTGGCGGCATTCTCATCTTCGTCGGCGTCAAAATGGCAATCTCGCACTGGTACCACATGAACACCTACCTATCGTTAGCGATCATTGTCGCGATACTCATCGCCGCCATCGTCTTCAGCCTGCGCCGCGCCCGGAACCTCCGGATAACGGTATCCGAGCTCTCCGACGAGTATCACGCCACTGACACATGATCGGTGCGGGTCCGCCCGATCCGGCGAACGGCGCCAGCTCCACCACAGTCTGGGAAAGCCCGTGCAGCGCACAGCGACGCGGAGCGGTGCCGCCATCGTCACTGCTTGACAGTCCTCGAACTGACAAGCCCGCGGGCCGGGCTCTTCCTCACGCTGCTACCTCAATCGCGAATCTGATTGCGGTAAGGTTTGAACAGAGGCGCTGAAGGTGAGCGGACTTGCACCCGTCTCGTGCCGTTCTCGGACGCCCGCTGAGTCGTTTGCCCGCTTTGAATTTGGTGGTCGGCGAGCGTGACTCGCCGGCGGATCTAAATGAGGCTCAACGCCACAATCAGTTCGTCGTTGTCGTCGCGGTCGCCGGTAAGACTGAACCCGAGCTTCTCGTAGAACGGCCCCGGGCTGCCCTCCCCCTCCACGTAGCTCGTGAGCAACTCCACAGCTCCCTCGCTGCGAAGGATGTCAACAATGAGGCCGACGACATGCCTACCGATACCCTTGCGTTGATGATTCTCGTCAATGATGAGTTTCCAGAGGTACCACGGACCGATGATATGAGGGGGGTCTGGCTCGACGTTCCAGCTCAACATCACGAAGCCGACGGGCGTATCCGCCGAGTAGACAGCTCGGAACCACGGCTTGCCCTCGGGGATCTCTTCTGCGTCGCGCAAGGCGGCATGAACTGTACCGACGAATCGCTCCTGGTGAGGGGCAACACGCAGCGATAGAACGGCGGCGCGATTGTCACTCGTTATCTTGCGCAGGTTCACGTTTGGGTTCATCTGGCCAATGCTACCGACCAGACCCGCAGCCGAATCGAGTTCGTCGACCTATACCCTGGCCGACGGAACGGTGTACTCGGCCACGGACTGCCCGTGAAAGGACAAACCGCCAAGGCACGCGTCGAGGAGCAGCACGATGCCATACAGGAACACCTCGTTGGATCGAACGACGTTGTTGCCGTCAACGTCATCCCGAGAAACGGTGAGGTTTGGTATCGCCTCTCCGATGGCGACTACGCCGTCGAACTCGCCGCAGACTATCAATACGAAGCCGTTCTCGGGCCCTCTGGTATCTGTCCGTCTGCTCCGTATTCCGTTAACGGCGTACCTGTGGTGTACAACAGAGCGACCAACTGAGGTCGAGCGCCGGCGAAACCCCGGTGCGGTCCAGACCCGCGTTTGCGATCTATGTATCGAACCGGGTTCAGCAACCCCCCCCTAACATCCGGCCGATCCGAACCCGGGTTTGGTGTTGCGCCCCACCGATCCACGCCTCGCCCACCGCGCGACCCCTGCACTGGTGCTCGATGAGCGTCGAATGCGGCACAACATCCGCAGGCTCGCGGAGCACATCGAGTCCCCGGGCGTCAATCTGCGGCCGCATCTGAAGACCGTGAAATCCGTCGACATCGCCCGGCTCATGTTGACCGACGGCACCGGCCCGGCAACGGTATCGACCCTGGCGGAAGCCGAGGCCTTCGCTGCAGCCGGGGTCAACGACATCATCTATGCGGTTCCCGCTCCAGATCGGCGGCGACCCGCGGATAACCAACGCCGACGACCTCAGAAGGTTCGCTTAGCCGGCGTAACGGCATATCCTGCCCGATGGCCAAATTCGCTACCGCCCTCATCGCCGGCTCCCTGCTGCTGTCCGCATGTGGGTCGTCCAACACATCACAGTTTCCGCCTCCGGGCGCGGTGCCGACCGTCGCCCCCGATGTCGCCATCCAAATCGAGCGTCCCACCCGCCCCGACATACCGTGGGAAGAGACGCCGGAGCGCCTTCGCTCCAACACGACGTGTCCGGACGATCTCCCTGTGGACAGCGTTACCGCAGTCGACGAGCCGGCCGTCGAGCTTGTCCACGTGGCGGAGGTCTCAGAGGCATCGGCGCTTGCTTTCTCGCCAGACGGAACCGCGTTCATCGGTACTCGTGGCGGCTCAATCTTCCGATGGATAGAAGGAAGCGAACCCGAGATAGCTCTCGACCTCACCCAATCAACAACGACCGAACGCGACCAGGGACTGCTTGGGCTCACAGTCGCCAACGGCTACCTCTTCGTCAACCGGACGGACCTCGAGGACGACAGCGTTATCGAGGCCTATCCGTTGATCGATGGAGTACCCGCGATGAGCGAGGTCGTCGAGCTGCTCCGGGCCGACCAGCCATCCCGCGAGCACAACGGCGGAGACCTCGTGTTCGGGCCAGATGGACACCTCTACCTAACGGTCGGCGACGGGGGTGCGCAGGGCGGTCCGTTCGTGACCGGACGCCAGCATCCGCATGCTTTCGGGTCGCTGCTCCGATTTGCGATCTCATTCGATCCGATACCCAGACTGAGCCCGCCGATCGACAACCCATTCGCCGGAAGCACTCCGGGCAGCGACTACACATGGGTGTGGGGCCTGCGCCACCCCTACCGCTTCTCCTTCGACACGGCCACCGGCGACCTGTGGATAGCAGACGTAGGCCAGCAGTGCGTGGAAGAGGTCACCATGCTTCCTGCAGGCGGTGTCGGCGGCGAGCACCTAGGCTGGAACGCGTTCGAGGGCAATCTGCCATTCATCGACCAACCCATCGATTCGCCCACGCCACCGACCTTCTCGTATGGTCATCGCTCCGGACTGTGCGCCGTCATCGGCGGTCATGTTTACCGGGGCGACGCACTGCCGGAACTTGACGGAGCGTACGTTTTCGGCGACTTCTGCCGGCGGGCCCTCCTCTCATTTGATCCCGAGACCCGAGTCATCCAGGAACTCGAGAGAGATACAGTGTCGCCGGTCGGGTTCGTCATCGGACCGGACGGGTCGCTCTACGTGGTCGACATTGCGCAAGGCATCTGGAGGGTGGATCCGGCCTGAACGGGCCGCCAAGCGGGCAGATCTGCGTCCTGCACTGCCGGCCCCTGGCACCAGCCTCGCTAACATCCGGCCGATCCGAGCCCGGGTTTGATTTTGCGCCCCACCGATCCACGCCTCGCCAACCTCCCGACCCCTGCACTGTTGCTCGATGAGCGCCGAATGCTCCACAACA
>CBDUNF010000220.1:0-5708 GCA_965368515.1 uncultured bacterium | reverse complement strand
CGTCCGGCTCCACGCGGGCGATCAGCTCCCCGGGCCGGGTGCCGCTTCAGCTGTAGTGTCTCTGGGCGGAATCATGGGCGCTTACGACGAAGAGGAGTACCCCTTCCTCGCCGATGAGAAGGTGTTCCTGCGGATGGCAGTGCAGGCGGGCACTCCCGTGCTCGGCATCTGCCTCGGTTGCCAGTTGCTGGCCGATGCGTTGGGTGGCCGGGCATACCGGGCTGAGACGTTGGAGGCTGAGTTCGTCGGTCTCCAACTCACTGCGGTCGGTAGAACGGACTCTGTCGTGCAGACGCTCGGTGCGCCTGTCGTCTCGTTTCACGAGGACACCTGGGAACCACCGCCGGGGGCGCAAGTGCTCGCCACAAGCAAGCTGTACCCGCATGTCTTCCGTTACGGATCGGCACTCGCCATTCAGGCGCATCCTGAGGCAACACCAGAGATGTTCGAGGAATGGGTCGCCGGACACGGCCCCGATCAGATGCTGGCCGCTGGCGTCGACCCAGACGAGTTCTTGTCCAGGATTCACGCCGGCGCCGCAGACAACGAAGCTCGGGCAGCTGCGCTGTTCGGCCGGTGGTTCGAGGAGATCGCCTCAGCCCTGCGCTGACCGGCGAGGCGGGCCTTCTGTGGCTCGCTAGTCTCCCGGGTAGGAGGGCAAGTTGGACAAGATCGCACGCCTCATTGTCGGCCACTCGAAGCAGATTCTTGCGCTCACTGGACTCATTACGCTTGTTGCGTTGTTGATGTTGTTCCGAATGGATTTCAACGGCGACGTCGCTTCGTTTGTGCTCGAGGGGAATGAGACCGGTCAGACCTTCAGCGATCTTCAGGACAAGTACCAGTCTGCCGATCCCATCAACGTCCTTGTCTCGCTGGAGGGGGACCGGACGTTCCGTTCCAAGGAAGGCCTTGCCTCCCTCATCAGTATTCGTGATGAGCTTGCCGAGGTGGAGGGCGTCGCTGCCGTGGCTTCGATCCTTCCCGAACAGAATCCACTGACCGGCGCCCCGATCACTGCTGCCATGCTGAACTCGATCCCTGATCCGGCGGTTGGGCAGTTGATCGAGCAGAGCCCGGTCGCGTCGCTGCTCATGAGCGAGGACGCCCGGCACACGCTGGTGATGGTGTCGCCTGACGGCGATCCTCTCTCTGTGGCGCGACGGGTCGACGATCTAGTCGCTCCCACCGGTGTCGAGCTGACCTTCTCCGGCAATCCGGTCGTGTTTGCTTCGGTGATCGACAAGCTCTCGTTGTTCCTCCTCTTCATTCCCCCTGTAGTGATCATCCTGTTGGTCGGCACGTTCTTCGCCACGATCGGAGATCGACGGCTCAGCGCCATGGCTCTCATCCCCGCTGCGCTTGGCGCTATTTGGACATTCGGGCTGATCTTTGGCCTGGGTCGAGAGATCGACATCGTCACCGTGATCGTCCCGGTATTCGTCATAGTGATGGGCTCAGCAGACGGCCTACATTTTGTAACCCATTTCCAGGAGGAATCGGGCAATCCCGACGCGGTTGACCGAGTGCGATCAGCCCTCTCTCACGTCGGCGTTCCGATGATCCTCACGACCATCAGCACCGCGGCAGGTTTCCTGTCGCTGGTTGCTACCAATGTTCGGCCCATCCAGCAGCTAGGTATGTTCACGGCAATCGGCATCACATTCGCCGGCTTCATCTCGTTCTTCTCGTTGCCTGCGCTTCTGAGCAGAATCCAGATTGAACCTCGCCATCACGATGCGCTGCTGGGGCCACGGGTGACCCGCGGTCTCAAGAAACTCGTGCGGGTACGCACCCCGGCAATCGTGGTCAGTGTGGTTCTCCTGGCGTTCGCGGCGATCTCGCTACCGAGGCTCGACGTCAACCCGGATCAGCTGTTCTTCTTCAAACAGGGCGATCCGGTGCGAGTTGCGTTCGAGAAGACCGAGGAACTCTTCGGAGGGGCGACTCCGTTGATCGGCGAGTTCGCGTTTGACCCGTCGCAGGGTGCAGGCCAGCTAGATCGGCTCGACGCCGTGTCAGCCGAACTCGAGGCGCTGCCCGGAGTGCGGGAGGTGTTTTCGGTAACTGATGTCGCAGGTGCGCTACCGCCCGACCAGATCGACGCGATACTCACCGGCCAGGTCGAGCTACCCATGGGCGACATGGTCAGTGACGACGGGCTGCGCTTCATGCTCCTTCCATCGGGGTTCAGCACCGACGATCTCCGGTCTTGGCTCGACTTTGCAGACGAGACTCCCGAGATCCGGGAACTCACCGGGATGCCGGTGGTGTGGGATGAGATCGCCCGATTGGTGCTACGTGCCCAGGTGGTGTCGTTGGGCGTCGCTTTCGTGCTCGTGTTTGCGATGCTGCTGATCGCATACCGAAGGCTGCGAGAGACTTTGGTGTCGCTCGTACCGGTCGCCATCACAATCCTCGTGATGCTCGGTTTCATCGCAGTATCTGGAATTCAGCTCAACCTCTTGACTGCGGTGGTCTCCGGCATCGTGATCGGTGTCGGCATCGACTACGCCATTCACTTCATCGCCGCCATCGATCACGCCCGCCGAGACGGTGCCGGCTACGTACTGCGAGCGATCGATCGGGCCGGCCGGCCCATCGTGGCCAATGCGTTGGGTATCGCCCTAGCCCTCTCGGCCCTCTGGCTGTCACCGCTGGCGATTCACCCCCAGGTCTCGATGATCATGTGGGTGGCGATGACAACCGCAGCTGTGACCGCACTCGTGGTGATCCCCGCCCTGCTACCCCGAGAAGGCGTGGCTGAGCAGAGTTAAGGGGGCAGTCGCCGACACGCCGAGGGTGGGTCGGCGACTACGGTGGCGCCGTGATTGTTGTCCGGACTCTCGTGTTTGGTGGTGGCGTCTTCATTGCGCTGTGGACGGTCATGTCTGCGCTACGAACCACCGTGTTGCCACGAAGCGCACAGGTGATGATCAGCCGTTGGGTTTATCGTTCGGTGCGGCGTCTCTTCTTCGTCTTTGCGCCCCCGTCACGGCCGTTTGCCGCTCGCGACCGAATCCTTGCGCTATACGGCCCAACGAGCCTGTTGGCGTTGCCTATCGTCTGGTTGATCCTGATCGGCTTGGCGTATTCGATGATGTTCTGGGCGTTGGATACCGCGTCGTATGTCGATGCCCTGGCCCTCAGCGGATCGTCGATCACCACCCTTGGATTCGTGGCCGCGTCGTCCACAGCTGAGCAACTGCTCGCATTCACCGAGGCTGGCTGGGGTCTGATCCTCGTCACGCTGATGATCACGTTTCTGCCCTCGATCTATTCGGCCTTTTCCAGACGCGAAACCCAGGTAGCCCTGTTGGAAGTTCGGGCGGGGAATCCGCCGTCGGCGGTAACGATGTTGGCGCGGGCCAGTCAGATCGGATGGCTCGACAAGCTCACCGAAACCTGGCTCGACTGGGAACGTTGGTTTGCCGAGATCGAGGAATCGCACACAACCTTTCCGGTCCTTGCGTTCTTCCGGTCACCCCAACCGCAACGGTCGTGGGTGACCGCATCGGGCACGGTGTTGGATGCAGCTTCGCTCTACGTCGCGTGTGTTGACGGCGTATCAATCGGTCCGGCCGGTGTCTGCATTCGTTCTGGCTTTCTGACGCTGCGAAGGCTGGCTGACTTCTTTGGGATCGATTTTGAGCGCGACTCGGCGCCTGATGACCCCATTTCGATCAGCCGCGCCGAATTCGATGAAGCATGGGCGCAACTCGACGAGGCGGGGTTGACGCTCAAGGCGGACCAGGATGCGGCGTGGCGAGACTTTGCCGGCTGGCGAGTCAACTACGACACCGTGCTGCTTGCTCTGGCTGAGGTGACTGTGGCCCCGTATGCTCCGTGGAGTTCCGATCGATCCTCGCCAAACCATAGGCGACCAAAGCTACGACGATTTGGGTGGAGAGTGCGTTCCGGTGGCGGAGATTCCGCAAACGATCGGGTGGGCGTTGACGCGTCATAGAATCGCGTCGGTAGGATTTTGACAGGAGGAGCTGTGGACCAGTCCGAGCCGTATGCGTCGCTGCGCGAGCGCGTTATCGGTGAGCGCGGGGTGGTGATGGTGATGGGTGCTTCCAACACCGGCAAGACCACGATGTCTCGCTTGCTGCTACGCGACGCCCTCGACGCCGGGCGGTCGGTTGCCTTCGTCGATGCCGATGTCGCGGTTCCCTCAGTTGGGGCTCCGGCCTGCGTCGCCCTGCGCTGGGTCCGGTCTCAGGCTGATCTGGATGATCTCTCCCGTGCGGATTCCATGAGGTTTGTCGGCTCGACACAGCCGCAGGGCGTGGTCCTGCCGCACGTCGTCGGTACTTCGACCCTCGTTGAGGAAGCTCGCAAAGGCGCCGACTTCATCGTTCTCGACACGAGCAGCGTCGTTTCCGGTGTTGTCGGACAGACGCTGACCTATCACGTCACCGAGTTGTGCGACCCTACGCTCATCATCGCCATGCAGCGCGGTGAGGAACTCGAGCCCGGCATCGGCATGCTGCGCCGATTCCTGGGTGCTCGTATCGCCAAGTCCGAACCGCCTCCGGGTCTCAAGCTTGTCGGCCCGCTCGACCAGCGTTCCCGGCTCATCGCAGCGTTCCGTGATGCGTTCGAGCCCGATCTGCAGCGCTGGCGGGTCCATTCTTCAGTCTTCGCCCCACCGCTCCCGGAGGCGTTTGATCTCTCCCGCCTCGAAGGAATGCTGGTGGGCGTTCTGAACGACAAGGGGGCGTGTCTTGGTCTTGGTGCGCTTGAACACGACGACGGTGTGATTCGCGTCGCCACCCGTTTCGGTGATCAGATGAAGGGTCTGCGACTGGGTTCGATGCGTATTGATCTCGACACCTACGAGACAAGCAGGGTTCGGCTTCGTCAGCTCATCTTCGGGATCTAGCTAAGCCTTTGCACCGTCGGGCGAGATTACGGCCAGACCGGCATCGAGTCCTCTGACTGTGAATATGTGTCGGCCCGGTTGCATCGCAGGCTGCACATCGGTCACGGTGATCCCGAGTGACCGCCATTCGAGGGCCGTCGCCTGCAGTGAGCGATCTGTTACCAAGGCAACACCGAACAACGCCGGCGCCCGGACCGGTGACTCGATGACTTCGAGCAGGGGACCGAAGCGATAGAACGCTGTTCGGCGCCCGTCGACGGAGGTTCGGAGACGTGGCGCGCTGAGCGGTTTGAGCACACCAACCGTGTGGTCCAGATCGGGAACCATCAGAACCACGTGGTCGAGGTCCCATCCATCGTGCGACTCTCCCGAAGCTTGGTCGACCAGGGGTATTCCGAGGTCGGGTGCGTTGCCGTCCCAGCCCCAAGCGGGGTCGCCGGTGATCAGGCACGTCGTTCTGGTTTGCAGCGCAGTCGGTAGGCCGAATTGATCCCATTGAATCGGGAGTCGGATCGTCGTGAGGGTCGCCACGTGACCAGTCTTGTCCCGGATATCGGCAAAATGCAAGAGCCCAAGGAACCCCGGCGAACACTTACCCCCGCACTTCCCCGGACGAGGTCGGTATGCCAGAGCACCTTGGGCTTTGCACTATCGAACCTAGGGGTTGTGTGATCGGGATACAAGTCCGTTGATCCGAGCATTTCTGCCAACGCTATCGCTACTAACTATGTCTAACTCATATCCAAATCGACCCCAATTGGGCACATGTCCACATATCCACAGCTATCCACAGGGGGTTGTGCACAACGGGTGTTTACAA
>CBDUNF010000219.1:0-5769 GCA_965368515.1 uncultured bacterium | reverse complement strand
ACCCAACCACCAGGGTTCGATCTCATCGAACCCCAAGCTGATCTCATCAGCCGAACCCCGCCCAAGGGCCAACCCCCAAACCAACATGCCAACCCAACCACCAGGGTTCGATCTCATCGAACCCCAAGCTGATCTCATCAGCCGAACCCCGCCCAAGGGCCAACCCCCAAACCAACATGCCAACCCAACCACCAGGGTTCGATCTCATCGAACCCCAAGCTGATCTCATCAGCCGAAGACGGTCTTGGGCCTGGTCTCCAACTCGCCATCGACATAAATGTCGAGCTTCTCGTTATAGAACGACACAAGACCGGCGACCCGTTGACTTTCCTCGGCGGCAAACGGATACCACCAGACGACGTTCTCGTGGCGTTTGCCTTCGATAACCACGTCGTAATAGCTAGCCGTCCCCTTGTACGGGCAGGAAGTGTGCAGGTCGGTCGCCGCAAGCAAGTCCATGCGGACATCGGTCTTCGGAAGGTAGTAGCGGACCGGCATCCCTGTCTCAAACAGCAGACGGGGGGCGTGCGAATCGGCAACCTTGACGCCGTCGATAACAACTTCGATGTGACGGCTACTTTGCAGAATGTCAACTCGTGTGTACGGATCGCGGGCATGCACGTACACCTGCTCGTCCTCCTCAAACCACGAATCCATCACATCCCAAGAAAAGGCCACGTAGTCGCGCAGTTCCGCGATGGGCGATTCGAGGTGACGGTATGCGGCTCCCTCCGCCTTGCCGCCGGCGGTAGCCACGGTGTAGAGAGTGCCTTCTCCCCGGCTTGGTGATCTCATGGTTTCGCCCGTCGCAGTCAGGTCTGCTGTGACATCGGAGACGGGGAAGTAGTACACCGGGTAGTAGGGCTTCTCCCAGACGAGGAGCGGAGCGGTGGTGTCGGCTACCAGCTCGCCTCCCAGATACGTGCGGACGCGGCGGACGCCTTGTTCAGTGCGAACTCGTTTGCGGTTTCCCATGTCAATCCTTTTTCGTTCTCACCCGTCCGAACCGTTCGGGGCGGCGGAGCCGCCGGTGACTGTCCAAGTTGCGACAGTTTCGACTCAGGCCGCGCAGTGGTCGCACTCCCCACCCACCATGCGCCCGATGACATGCCGATTGCCGGTGACCAACTGAAACGCTCGACCAGCCAGCCACTTCAGCCCCGGTGCGGCCAGCAGGTACGAAAGGATGCGGGTTCCCCGCACCGCCCACATGACCACCAGATAGGCGTCGGGAGGACCCACCCAGACTCGTCCGTCGTTGGCGGCGACAACCATGTTGTCGCCGTACCCCGGTACCTCACCGTAAGTCGCCGCGATTTCCGGTCGCGCCGCGGGGACCGCGCTGACCTCGACATGGGTCTGCTGTCTCTCCAACCAGTGCACTGACCGGCGGCACAAGATGCAGTCGCCGTCGTAGATCACCGTGAGCTGCTGAACATCACCCATTAGAACAGACCGACGACCTTTCCGTCTTCGTTGACATCAACCTTCATGTAGGCAGGTGTCATGCCCAAGCCTGGCATGGTTCGCATAGTCCCGAGCAGCGGGTAGATGAACCCGGCGCCGACCGAGGCACGCACTTCCCGGACCCGGACAACGTGCCCGACCGGTGCTCCCTTTAGGTTCGGGTCCTGGCTGATGGACAGATGAGTCTTGGCAACACAAATCGGTAGGCCACCCCATCCGTTGCTCTCGAAATCGGCGATCTGTCGTTCCGCAAGACCGTCGTACTTGACATCGGCCGCTCCGTAGACCTGCTTGGCGATGATCTCGATCTTGTCCCGGATCGGGATGTCGAGGGGGTAGAGGAACTCGAATCCCGCCGGCTGCTCGCAAGCTGCCACGACCGCTTTGGCAAGCTCGATCGCGCCAGCACCGCCATTCTCCCAGTGGGTCGTCGCCTCTGCTGCCAGCGCGCCCGCTTCGATTGCCGCCCGACGTACCAGATCGATCTCAGCGTCGGTGTCATCGGAAAATGCGTTGATGGCCACCACGACCGGGACACCAAACAGATCGGCGTTCCGGATGTGAGCCAGCAGATTGGGCAGGCCCGCTTCGAGCAGATCCAGGTTCTCGTCGGTGTAGGCCGGGTCGAGCTGGCGCCCCGGGATGACCCGCGGACCGCCACCGTGCATCTTGAGCGCCCGGATGGTCGCCACCAGAACCACCGCATCGGGAACGAGACCGGACGCACGACACTTGATGTTGAAGAACTTCTCCATTCCGATGTCCGCACCGAACCCGGACTCGGTCACCACGTAGTCACCGAGATGCAGAGCTACATGGTCGGCCAGTATCGATGAGTTGCCCGGGGCGATGTTGGCGAAGGGACCGGCGTGAACAAACGCAGCCTGTCCTTCGAGGGTCTGCATCAGGTTGGGGTGCAGTGTGTCCTTCATGAGGACCGTCACTGCACCAGCGACTTCGACATCCTCGAGCGAAACGGGTTTGCCCTGCTTGGTGTAGCCGACAACCACGTTCCCTACGCGCTTGCGAAGGTTGCGGAGCGCATCGGCATAGTCATCGCCATCAACCAGGGCGAGGATCGCCATGAGTTCGCTGGCCACGGTGATATCGAAGCCAGCCTCCCGCGGCTTACCGTCTGGCTTTCCACCCATGCCCACCATGATGTTGCGCAACGCCCGATCGTTCACATCGGCCACACGACGCCACTGGATGGAGTAGGGATCGATCTCAATCCGCTCCAGCCCGCGATTCTCGAGCCTCTTGTCGCTGCTCTGCGCCTCGTGATACCAGCGTGCTTCGACCGCAGCCGCCGCAAGATTGTGCGCCGAAGTGATGGCGTGATTGTCGCCGGTGAGGTGAAGGTTGAAGTCCTCCATCGGGATGATCTGGCTGAAGCCACCGCCTGCGGCGCCACCTTTGATGCCAAACGTCGGTCCAAGCGACGGTTGACGGATCGTGGCGACCGCTTCGTGGCCGAGTCGCCCGAGTCCCTGGACCAATCCAACAACGGTCGTTGTCTTCCCTTCCCCCAACGGGGTCGGAGTTATCGCCGTAACGTCGATGTACTTGCCGCGGGGACGATCCGAGATGTCCTTGAGGACGTCGAGGTGCACCTTGGCTTTGTCGTGACCAAACGGAATGAGATGCCGCCGATCGATGCCGAGCGTGTCGGCAATCTCGACGATTGGCCGCACCGTGGCCGCCTGGGCGATATCAAGATCAGAAGGAACCGGCTTTGTCATGATGCTCCAATATCGGCGCGCTACAGAGGCGCACTTGGTCGGTCTTGAACAAAGTGTAAAGATGAGTCCAGCGCTAGGCACATCATGTGCCCACGATCATGGAGATTCTGCCTGTGAAGGTCCTAATTGCCGACAAGTTCTCAGAGTCACATCTCGAGAAACTCAACTCTCTTGGCCACGAAGTCACCCTCGAGCCCAGCCTTGGACAGGATGACCTGCCGGCGGCGATCCCGGGCTACGAAGTCCTCATCGTTCGTTCTACCAACGTCACCGAGGAAACGATCGATGCTGCCGACAAACTCAATCTGGTGATTCGTGCCGGCGCGGGGGTCAACACCATCGCCGTCGACTATGCCGCCCAGAACGGCGTCTTTGTATGCAACACGCCCGGCAAGAACGCTGTGGCCGTAGCCGAGTTGGCATTGGGTCTCGTCATGGCGATCGACCGCAACATCCCGGATCAGGTCAAAGACCTTCGCAAGGGCAAGTGGCGCAAAAAGCGCTACGCCAAGACTCAGGGGTTGGCGGGCCGCTCCATCGGCATTGTCGGACTCGGATCGATCGGTCTCGAGGTGGCCAAGCGTGCCGCTGCGTTCGACATGGAGATTGCGGTTGTGGACCGCCCCAACCGCGATCCAAACCGCCTCCAGATCCTGCAGCACATGGGCGCTCGCTTCGAGCCGGACTTGATGTCGCTGGCGGCGAGCTGCGACATCCTCACCATTCACGTCCCGGCCACTGCCGAAACAGAAGGCCTCGTATCCCGCGAACTGCTCAGTGTGATGAAACCAGGAACGGTGATCATCAACACCGCTCGCGGCAGCGTGATCGACGAAGAGGCGCTCGTGGAGGCAATTGAAGAGAAAGGGCTGCGGGTCGGACTCGATGTCTATAAGGGTGAACCCGGTTCGGGCGACGCCCCGTTCGAGTCCACCCTCGCACAACACAAAGCGGTCTACGGGACTCACCACATCGGGGCGTCAACGAACCAGGCCCAGAACGCGATCGCCGATGCAGTCATCGAGGCAATCGAATCCTTTGGCAGCGGCAACCTCCTCAACTGCGTGAACCTCGGCGACGTGTCGGGCAAGTCGCAGACTGTGACAATCCGCCACCACAACAGGGTCGGAGTGCTGGCCGCAGTCCTGGGCACGATCCGGGAAGCGGGCCTCAATGTCGAGCACATGGAGAACTTTGTGCTCGCCGGTAGGGCGGCCGCATCTGCATTGATCCACGTTGTTGGCGAGGTCGCCGACGAGACGGTCGCCGATCTCGAGAATATCGAGAACGTAATAGCCGTGTCGGTCAACGCACGGGGAGCCTAGGCCAGGGGAGCACAAACGCAGGGAGTGTGAGCACCATGATCGAGCGGCCGCTCGTTCGACCAACCAGGATCTACTTGCCCACATCGGACTATGCACCGCGAGTTGCCGTTGTTCCCAGGAAGTCGGTCACGGCCGGCTACTGGCAGAACCTCGAAGCGACCAATCCCTTCAGTTTCGAGTTGGTGATGCGTGACATCATTCCGGGGGGAGAGGACGAGCCCGACCTTGCGACGCCGGTGGGGCGAGCTCGGCTCGACATGATGATCGAGCGTGGCATCTACGAGGACCAGGCCGAGCCCGCCTACTACGTCTACCGGGTGGATGACGGGGAACGCACCCAAACCGGAATCGTTGCTGAGGTCGATGCATCTGCCTACGACCGAGGTCTCATCAAGCGCCACGAGCACACCCGCCCTGAAGCTGAGCAATCGCTGGTAGATGCGCTGAAACGGATCCAGGCCAATTCGTATCCGATGTGCATGACCTACAAGCACGCCGGGATCAACGCTCTGATCGACCGGTTGGTGCAGGAGGAGCCGATGCTCGATTTCCTCGGCCAGGACGGTGTTCAACAGACCGTATGGCGGGTCCAGGAAGGCGACGCCGTCCGTGAACTCGAGGTCTGTCTCTCCAACATCGACGCCCTCTACATAACCGACGGTCATCACCGTGCGGCGGCAGGGGCCTCCCTGGCCCGAGAGACCGCCGCGGCACACCCGGAGTCGGATGGCCTGGAACCCTTCAACTACGTGATGGGGGTCATCTATCCGTCACAGCAGCTGCGTCTGATCGAGTACAACCGGTTGGTGTCCGATCTCGACGGGCTCACCGATGTCGAGTTTGTAGAACGGGTGGCAGAACGGCTCCGAGTCGAGCGCATCCACAGCGACGACCCGCAAGAAGCTGTGCCGAAGAGGCCCGGCGTATTCGGAATGCTCGTGGGTAACAAGTGGTACCGCCTCACCGTCCCCGATCAACTCCTCAATGCGGCCGACCCATACGGCAGCCTTGACGTTGTCCTCCTCAACAACCTGGTTCTCGGGCCCATCCTCGGTATCAATGACCCTCGCACGAGCGAGCGGTTGGAGTACGTGCCGGGGACGGTTCCCCCGGAGTACATCGCCCACCAGGAACGCTCGGGAGCTTTCTTCCTGGTTCATCCCACCCGCATGGACCAGGTTGCGGCAGTCGCCGATAGGGGCCTCGTGATGCCACCCAAGTCCACCTGGTTCCTA
>CBDUNF010000218.1:0-5787 GCA_965368515.1 uncultured bacterium | reverse complement strand
GGCACAGGCTGACCGCTACCGACTCTGCGGCGCGCACAACCTCGGTAGCTCGTTCCCACTCCAGAATCTCCGACGTGACCGCTTCTTCGCGGACAAAGGAACGTCCGAGCTGGGTGCTTCCCGCAAAGACCGCGCGAACGAAGGCCTCGTCCTCAAACAACCCGTCGAACGCTTCGGCGTACTCTGCCATCGGTGCGTCCGGACGTTCCCGCATGAACGTGAACTCATAGAAGCCAATCACTATCGGCGTGGCGAGGACGTAGCGCTTCCCTTTGCGTTCGAAGTCCAGCACCAGCCCGCGCTCAGCCATCGTGGTGATTTGCCCGTCGAGTTGATCAACATCCATCTCGAGCTTCTCCGCTAACGCAGGCACGGAAATCACCTGCGGCAGCTGCCGGGCAATATGGGCTTCCTCTGGGGTGAACAGCAGGCGCAGCACTCGACGCATAGCTTCCGAATCCGGGGCACCGGTGACGTTGCGATCGAGCCGCTCCTGGAGCAACCGGTACTCGGTATCTACATCAAGCTCATGATCAACGGTCGCGTGACCCATGAAGACTCCCTCCTCAACACAGCCATCATGAGGGACTGCGACCAGGGATTCCAGGGCCGAAAGCCCCTCGCATGCCACTCCCTCAACCCGGAGGATCGCATGCAGCCCCATCACCTAGATCGATTGGGGGTCTCACCCCCATGTGCTCGGCGCGATGCAGCCGTACGTTGTGCATATGAAGAAGTATCTGACCCACACCAAGGAACTGGCCGCAGCCACGCCGGCCGCCCGCAACCGTATCGTTGACTTCTGGCGCGCTCTGGCCATTCTCACCGTGGTGTTTGGCCACTGGCTCGCAGCCTCGATCTGGCTCACCCCGACGGGCGAGATCAAGCTCCTCAACTCGCTCGAGTGGGTGCCTTACGCGGGCTGGGTCACGTGGATCGTCCAGGTAATGCCGATCTTCTTCCTGGCCGGAGGCTATGCGAACGCTCGCGGACTCTCCAAGGTCGACAGCGGTCGAGAGCTGCGACGTGACTGGATCACGGCCCGGGTGCGGCGCATGTTCACCCCGGTCGTGCCGCTCCTGCTGGTCTGG
Organism: uncultured bacterium; assembly: GCA_965368515.1. GTDB lineage: Bacteria > Actinomycetota > Acidimicrobiia > Spongiisociales > UBA5794 > JAAETI01. Next base: position 4,696 of record CBDUNF010000218.1, on the reverse strand, counting down.
GTGGTTCTCATCGTTGCCCTTCGTCGATTTGTCCCGACAGATGTTGTCCATGCCGGAGCGATGTCCGCCACGGTGCCGTTGTGGTTCCTTGCGGTCTATCTGATCCTGACCGCCCTCGCCCCGTTCACATACAGGTGGTGGCAACACAGCGGCTTGACCTCGGTAGCGATACTTCTCGGTGCGGCAATCGGCATCGACGTGGCCCGCTTTGCGCTCGATGTGCCCGGTGTCGGCTGGGTCAACTTCTTGTTCGTGTGGGCGGCCCTACATCAGATGGGGTACTGGTGGTCGACGTCCGATCAGCGCCAGGGGATTTCGCCGCGAAACGGCTGGCTGCTCGCCGTCGGCTCGCTGAGCTTGCTGATCGCCCTCACCGGAATGGGTATATACCCGGTGGCCATGGTCGGCATCCCCGGGGCTGGAATCACCAACATGACCCCACCGACGTTTGCTATGGCCCTGCTCGGAACGATGCAACTGGGTGTGATTTGGGGGACGAAGCAGCTCGTATCCAGGTTCACTGCGTCGGTTCGCGGCTGGCACGCGGTGGTCGCCGTTTCCGGGATGATCATGACGATCTATCTGTGGCACCTGTCGGCGATGTCGCTTGTTGGTGCGACCGGGCTCTTCTCCTTCGACGGTCTGGCGTTCCAGGTCGAGCCGGGCACCACGCTTTGGTGGCTCACCCGCCCGGTGTGGCTGGCGGTGCTCTCAATCGTCACCCTCGGACTGGCCGCCGTGTTTGCGAGATTCGAGTGGCGGATCAGTCGAGCACCGGCACCACGGACTGTTCCTGCGGTGACGGTCGGCCTTGTTCTGGTCGCAGCATCGACAGCCGCCGTTGCGCTCAACGGTATCGCGACCAGTGACGCGGGTGTGCAATGGGCGATTCCCGTGACGGCAATCATCGGAGCAGCCACCCTGGGAGCCCTCCCCTCGATCCGGCGCCGAGCCAACCCGTGAGGCCAGAACCCTGCCGCGAGGAAGTGCGTAGGCTGGGCGCATGGCACGCACAATCGCAACCAACACCATCGTGGACCTTGACGGTCTACTCGAGTTCGTCCGGCCCCGTCACCATGTGATCCTGGCAACCGTCCGTCGTGACGGCACGAGCCAGATGTCGCCCAACACGATGGGAGTCGATGACTCCGGCCGGTTGGTGATATCGACCTATCCGCAACGCGCCAAGGTTCACAACATTCGTCGCAACGCATCCGTCTCGGTCTGTGTTCTCTCCGATGACTTTGGCGGCGAATGGGTCCAGATCTACGGGACCGCCGAAGTCCTCGATCTCCCGGATTCAGTTGAGCCGCTGGTCGAGTACTTCCGCAACATCGCCGGCGAGCATCCGGATTGGGACGAGTACCGCGAGGCAATGGTCAAACAGGGCAAGTCGTTGATCCGGATAAACATGGACAGCTGGGGTCCGATCGCTCGCGGAGGGTTTCCCGCCTACCTGGCCGACGAATAGGCGCTGTCGGTAAAGATCGCAGCAATCCAAGCCGCTCCCGTGTTCTTGGACAGCGGTAGAACAACCGACCTGGTCTTCGAAAGGCGGCAGAACTTCGACCCCGCTGGACACCACGGGCGACCCGATGTGTTCCGGGTGATGGTGCACCGCACCCGGCAGGAGCCCATCGAGTCGCAGCGCTAGAGCTCCTTTTCGGCGAGTTCTCGGAAATCGTCTGGCACAGATCGACGGTCACCCAGCGCAACCGATCCGTAGCCGACCAGCTCGCGCCCGAACTTGTCCCGGACGGCGTCAACAGATCGATCAAGCACCCATCGAGCTGCCCCCTTCTCAGTGCCGGGCCGGCGCCCTTCATCGTCGAGCTCGAATGGGAGTTCCAACTGCAGAACAGCGTCGTCCTCGAGGTGCGATACGCCTATCGCCAGCAGGCTGATCATCTTCTCCTCGGGGTGATCGGCCAGCGCAATCGCCACAAGATCTTCTGCAACTTCGGCGAGGATGACAGTGGCCGAAATGGCCGCTGGAAGCGTCACCGATCGGGTTATCGCCCGCAGGTCGGCAAACCGCACCCGCACGGTGATGGTCCGGCCGGCGCGGTTCTTCTTACGCATCCGGCTGGCGACACGATCCGCCAGATGTCGCAGCGTCGGACCGATGATGTCTTGCGTCGCCGGCTTCTTGCCCAGCGCAGACTGAGCACTGACTGAGCCGGCTCGCCGGTGGGTCTCGACATGACGGGGATCGTGATTCCACGCCAAGGCGCCCAACCTGCCACCAATGGCTCGCCCGAGGAGACGTTCGAGAGCCCGCCCCGGCGTGTCGGCGAGTTGACCGATAGTGTGCACACCCATCTCCGCCAACCGCTCCTTGGTGACCGGCCCGACCCCCCACATGAGGTCGACCGGCAGATCATGTAGGAACTCGAGCTCGGTTGCCGGATCGATGACGACCAGCCCGTCCGGCTTCGCCACCTGAGACCCGATCTTGGCGAGGTGTTTTGTGCGCGCCACCCCAACCGATATCGGCAGCCCGACCTCGTCGCGAACCCGCTCCCGGATCTGTTGGGCCATCTGCGCCGGTGTTCCAAACAGGTGAATTGACCCCGACACGTCGGCGAACGCCTCATCGATGGAGATGCGTTCGATGAGCGGCGTGAAATCACGAACTACGTCGATCGCCTTGTCACCGAATTCCTGATACCGCTTGAAGTTGCCGCCGACGAACTTCAGATGCGGGCACAGCTCACGGGCCTGCCGTCCCGGCATACCACCGCGGACGCCAAAGGCCTTGGCCTCATAGGACGCCGCCAGAACCACCCCGCCACCGACCGCGATGGGGATGTCCCGCAGCGACGGATCGAGCAGTTGTTCCACCGATGCATAGAAGGCATCGAGGTCGGCGTGGAGGATGGCGGCCGTGTCAGCCATGCGGCCATTGTATCGAACATATGTTCGATCTGTCTAGCTGAGACTGATGCCGGCGACTCGGGCCCGCAACCGCAACGGTACGCTTCCAGACGCAGACCCCCGGGAGTGACGCAATGGCCCAACACGAGATCGTCGAGCATTCAGCCCTCCTCAATCCGGATGGCTCATTGGCCCAGAAAGGATGGGCTCGTCGTCCGGTTCTCGACTGCAACTTGGAGCGAACACGCATTTATCGGTTTGCGAGGGGCATGCAGTGGTTCCGCGTCAAGCGGTGGGACTACTACGGGGTCACCTACCCGGGTGGGTACTTCTCGGCCACCATCGCCGATCTTGGATATGCAGGCCAAGCCTTCGTCTACATGGTCGATTTCCAGAACGCCACCTGCGTCGAGGACACCATCACGATCCCGTTTGGCAAAGGAGTGCAACTCCCCCGCAACAGCGACGAAGGTGTTAGCTCCTGGTCGGGCAAGAAGGCTTCCCTTCGCTTCGACGTGTCGACCAAGGGACGGACACTTGCGGTGGAATGGAATGGATTCGGCGGGAAACACCTGCACGCCGACCTTGCGTTCGAGACACCACGGGAGTCCACGGTGCTCTCGACACCCATCGGCGAGAGACGTTTCTACTACAACCGCAAGATCAACTGCATGCCAACCCGGGGCGAGATCGTCGTCGGTGCCGACTCGATCGACATTGACCCGGCGACGAGTTCCGGGACGCTCGACTGGGGACGTGGCGTCTGGGAGTACAACTCGTTCTGGGTCTGGGCAAGCGCATCCGGGTTCATGACAAATGGTCGCCGGGTTGGTCTCAACATGGGCTACGGATTCGGGGACACTTCGTCCGCTACCGAGAACACGCTCATCGTTGATGGCCGCATCCACAAACTCGAGGACATGACGTTCGACTACGACAGCAAAGACTTCATGCGTCCATGGACGATGAAGTCAGCTCGAGCCGACCTCACGTTCACCCCGTTTCTCGAGAGGACCGCCAAGACGAATCTGCTGCTGATCCGTTCCGTGGTCCATCAGATGTTTGGGCGTTACCAAGGGACAGTCGTCGATGATGTCGGCAACCAGCTCGAGATCGACAACGTCATTGGTTGGGCAGAAGAGCATCAGGCCCGCTGGTAACGGACAGCCCTGATTGCGATGTTTAGCATTGTATAGTCATGCTATGGCAACCATAATGAACCCATAGCGGAGGGTTGGCCATTGCCATCCGCCGCGGTTGTGCTTGCTCGTGGAGAATTGGCATAATGCGCCATATGGTGGGAATCAACGCATCGGGGATGCGCCGGGGAATCCTTCTCCTGGTGGTCGTGCTCGCGATGGCGGCGTGCTCTGAAACCTCACCGACAACAACCCCAGCACCGCCGGCGACCACGGTCACCACGACTCCCCCGACGACGACGTCCACGACCAGCACAACGACGACGACGATGGCGGCGACAACGACCACAGTCGACCCGCTGGCTCGTCCCGAGGTGCTGATCTCCAACGTGAACCGCGATTCGATCGACGACTTCGATACGACCAAGGACAACATCTACGAAGCAGCGATGGAGCTCCGCGATCTGTTCGTGTTTCTAGAGGGCAACCCCACGGAAGACGCAAGCGACATGGTGTCATTGATGTTCGAACGCGACTACTTGCACTGGAATCCAATACTCATCGGTTTCCGTGAACTCACCGACAATCCTGGTTGGCACTACAGCGACCCAGGGGTCCATACGTTGGGGATAAGCGTTGTCGAGGCCTCGGGCTCTCAAGCAGTGGTCCGTATCGCCGAC
>CBDUNF010000217.1:0-5816 GCA_965368515.1 uncultured bacterium | reverse complement strand
TCCGGTGGTCGTAGCCGCCGGACAGATGTTCGTCGGCGAGTGTTCTGGCAAGATCGAGATGGGTTTGTCCGAGCATGTTCAGCTCCTCTGTTGTTCTGTTGTCGGCAGCGAGGCGGCAACCTGGGCTGGCGTGGTCAAGTAGGTATCCAGCAGACGCGCCGCCTCGGGTACGCGATCGCTGCGGAGGCTATAGACCTTGTTTCCGCCCACCGTTACCCGGACGAGGCCGGCGCTACGGAGGATGCGGAGATGGTGATGGGCAGTGGATTTGGCAACGTCGACGTGGTTGGCGACCTCCATGAGGGTGCGGTCCTCCAGGGCAAGGAAAGCGAGCATCTTCAGGCGTCGCTCGTCACCGAGGGCCTTGTAGAGCTCGACCAGATAGCCGGGGGGCGCATCCGGGTCTGCATTCAGATGCTCGTCGGCGACCGAGTAGGCGAAGATCTGGAGACCTTCGTAGGCGGACATGACCGTCCATGGGCGGACGATCTTGCTCGGGATCAGCAGGACACCGGTCATGTCGGCCTGCATCTCGAACGTAACCCCATTGGTTGCTGTCTCGACGATCCGGGGAGCGTTCATCGAGCGGGCCAGCGACCGCTTCTCATCAGCGTCGCGCCGTAGGGCCGGAAGAGAGTCCGAGATGCGCTGTTCCATGATCTCATTGAAGGATGTCAGCACTGATGCGATACGGCGGGGGGTGGCTGCGACCTCCGTTCCCAGCAGGGCAGTAAACCCGGGCGCGATATCGGGGGAGTCGGTGATCCGGTCGAGCGCATCGACATCGCCGGACGCAGCGGCCTCGAAGTCGTCTGGATTGAGATCCGTCTTGCAGCAGGTGGCGCTGATGAGATTGCGCCGGACTTCGACCGGGTCCATCTGATCGATGTATTCGGCAAACACCGCAACGGACGCAATCTTGCCAGCTGCCCTGGCGAGGCCCATCATTGGAAGCCAGACCGCGTCGCACCCCGATAGGGCATTCAGTTGATCGGCGACGGTGCGGGACGCTCTTGATTCGATGTATTCGAAGAATTCCGAACCGCAGTCGAACTCCATGGCTTCGGCCCTGTTGCCCCACACGAACAGGCTCAGGAGGAGTTCGTAGACGGGCGATGTTTCGACTGCGACAGGCAGGCTGCGGTCTTGCGGGGTGAAGTCACGCACCTTGGGCGTTTCGCCGGTCATTCTGTGTCCTTGATTGCGTTCGATATACTTCGAACGATACGAAAAGATACGGACGATGTCAAGAGAATTTGTACGAATCGATAGCCCTCGCACGTCCGCTCGGTTGTTGCAGCCGAGCGGAGCTGTGGTGTCGGGCCGTTTACTGTGTTTCGGGGCGGTGGGTTAGACGTATCCCGAGGTGGACGCAGTCCGCTGCTCGTCCTGCGGTAGGATCACGTGTAGTGCGGGCTCGTAGCTCAGTTGGTTAGAGCAGCGGACTCATAATCCGTAGGTCGCAGGTTCGAGTCCTGCCGGGCCCACAAGAGAACCTCGAACCATGGATTGCCTTGTTTCTCAGGGGTGATTGAGCGGTTTGACGCGAGCGTCCTGTTGGGCACCTAGCAGGACAAGTTCTGAACCAGCCGCCGGTGTCAACGGATCAGTTGCGAAGCCGGTGTCGGCGCCGAGCTGGCGCGCCTCTGCGGCTTTCGAGCTGTCTCGCTGACCTTCACGTCATCCCGTCAGGCGATTTCGCCAAATCGACAACTCGTGATCGCTCGAAGGCCGCAGTTGATGCAGTCGCAATGTGTTTCACAAGAGAGGCTCCAATCGCTTGACCTTCGACCTACTCGAAGGTTTATGCTTGTGGGTATGAAGATAAGTGAAGCCGCCCGGCGTTCGGACCTTGAAGCCTCAGCGATTCGGTTCTATGAAACCGCAGAGATTCTGCCTGGTCCGGCACGAACCACCTCCGGGTATCGGGACTATGACGAAGACGACGTGGAGTTGCTGCGCTTTGTGCGACGACTCCGGGTGTTAGAGCTTCCGCTTGACGATATTCGTGAGATTGTGGGGCTTCGCATCCGAGGTGAGGCACCGTGCCGGCCGGTGCGCGACGCCATCGATCGTGAGGCTGTGGCGATTGACGTCCGGATTGAGGAACTCCGCCGTCTGCGTGGTGAACTCGAACGCCTCCAAGGTGAAGCGGCGCTGGTCACCGATGAATGGCCCGTTTCGTGTGTATGTCACGTAGTAGCAGCCACCGAGAGCCGGAGGAGTTCTTGATGCAGATTACGTTGCAGTATTTTGATGGCTGCCCGAACTGGAAGGAAACCCAAGCCCACCTGGCATCACTCAAGGGCGAAGGTTTCGATCTCGATGTTGTCTACCAGTTGATCGAGACGCCGGAGGCGGTAGAGGCAGCCGGTTTCCGTGGGTCACCGACCGTTGTGATCGACGGTATTGATCCGTTCTCTGATGCCGATGCTCCTGTTGGGTTGTCGTGTCGTGTCTATCGCACCGAAACCGGTTACACCGGATCACCGACGTTGGAGCAGCTGCGCGAAGCGGTCGCGGCGGGCAATGGCTGATGGTCAATAACATCAATCGTGACCAGCTCAGCGCCCTCATCGAGGAGGGCGCGCAGCTGGTCGATGTGTTGCCCGAACGCGAATACGAAGCACAGCACATCGCTGGTGCCGTCAACATTCCGCTGAAACAGATCACTGTCGAGACAGTGACCGTTCTGCGTCATGACAAACCAGTGGTGGTGTACTGACACGACGGGTTGTGAGACATGTCTCCCCGGGCCGCGTGCCGGCTCGAAGCACTCGGATTCGAAAAGGTCTACGACTACACCGCTGGAATCGCCGAATGGAAAGCGGCTGGAATGCCGGTCGAGGGATCTGAAGATTCCGGTCTGTCGGTTGCTGACGCCACAAGGCCAGATGTCGCGACTGTCCGGCCTCAAGAAACACTTGTTGACGCGCAAGCCCGGATGAACGAAGCAAGTTGGGACGACGTGCTTGTAGTCGACTGCGACGGCGTCGTAGTCGGCCGTCTCCGAGGCGAGGCGTGGAACTCCGATCCAAGTAGCCCGGTCGAGCAGGTCATGGAACTAGGGCCCACCACCGTCCGTCCCGACGGATCGCTCCATTCCTTGCTGGGGAGAATGGAGAAGAGAGGAACCCGGATGGTGGTCGTATCCGATCCGCAGGGTCGCCTAATCGGCGTTGTGCTCGCCGACGATGCCCGGCGGCTTGTGTCCGGGGAGCGGCCCCAGCGAGTGTGGAAGGACTGCGAGGGCTGCCCTGGCCGCTGGAGTATCGACTCAGCCGGTAAATAGCCCGAGCTCGGTGTCGTCGGTGTGGGTTGGTCGAATTCGCTACGATCGCGTATGACTTTTCACCGCCTGTCACCCGTGTTTCCAGTCCGCGACATCGATCTGGCAGTCGAGCACTACGGAAGGCTCGGTTTTGCAGTTCGGCTCTACGAGGGACCGGACGCCTACGCGTTCGCAGAGCGTGATGGTATCGAGATCCACCTGGTTCAAGTGGATGATCTCAAGCCGCGGCGCAATATGAGCGCGGTCTACCTATACGTCGACGACGCCGATGCCCTGCATCAAGAGTGGAGCCAGGCAGAAATCGATGGACGACTAGTCGAACCGAGTGACACCAGCTACGGATTGCGAGAGGGAGCCTGCCTCGACCGAGATGCCAACCTCATCCGATTCGGGTCGGGGATCTAGACGGCTCGACGGACGGCGAGCTCCGCACCGAGATGGTTCGAAGTGTGTCCTGTTAGGCCCACCGCTTGTTGTCGTCGGGACAACGCAATCGGTAATGCCCCTGACCAGAGATTCGTGAAGTCATCGATGGGAAGCGGCGAGCCATGGCCACTTCTGCTAGTCGTGGACTACCGCACTTCTGGGCAGATAGTGGCTGTCGATCAACGAGCGAGTCAGCTCCGCGCGTGACTTCACGCCTGCCTTCTCATAAATCGATTTGATGTGGTCACGGGCGGTGTGGACAGAGATGAATAGATTCGTCGCGATTTCTTGTGCCGAGTCGCCGCTGAGGAGCCTGGATACGACTTGTTCCTCCCGGGCCGACAGCTCGAATGCTTCAACAATGAGTGGCAGCAACTCGTCAGATCTGGCGGGTTCTACGACCAAGACCGTCTCACCGAGCCTTCCGTCCGGCGTGTGAGTGCTGGACGCACGTAGCGTCAGACGGATGCCGTCAGCAGAGGCCCTGGAAATCGGTTCGGGCCCGATGCGTCCGTTGGCATACGCTCGCGCCCGTGCCGCCACGATGTAGGCCTCGGGCGGTATCAAGACGCCGTCCACGTTCAGATTCGACGCTGGGGGAAAGAGAGAGAACATATCCCGGGCGGTATCGGTCATCGACACGACCGTCCCTTTAGCGTCGAAGATGACGGCTCCGGGAGCGTTGTAGCTGAGCGGTTCGGCTTCTGATCGCGCCACGGACGAACGGCGGAGTTTCGAAGCGATTATCGGAGCGGCGGCATCGACAAAGGCGAGTTCCGAATCAGAGAAATCAGGCTCACCTCGTGCCCGGACGAGATTCATCACACCCCAGCACGAACGACCCAATGCAAACACCGACCGCAGCTCGGCGTCCATGCCGATAGCGCTGTAGATCTCGTTGTGGCGGTGGCTGCGGTGAGGGTTGCCTTCGGTCATACGATGCAGAGTCACGGCACCAGTCTCCTGGCGGTGCAGATCGATGAACTTGCCAAAGTCGTCGATCAGGTACTCGCTGTCCCAATACGAAGAACAGGTCCGGGCGGGCAAGCCCACAACCGAAGCTGTGCTGGGAAGCGTCGTTTTCGGATCAGTGGTCGACAGATACGAGCCGTCGTATGGCACCACGGATCTGACGGTTTTTGTCACGTCAGCCAGCACCGCGAGGGGTGAACGGTCGCTATCAATGGCGGTCAGCCGGTCTAGACCCAGTCCCATGCGAGTTTCAGTCATCCGGCAACCCTACAGGTCTGCCTGGTCGTTGCTACCCCCAATGTTGGGGATTTCTGCGGCGGCAAGATCCCACGGATTGGGGATTGCCGTGAGGATCGCCGCTCGCCAATGTGACTCCCAGTTGTAAGCCGACACCAAGGAGGATCACATGAGCCTGCAGACACCAACACTGATGGCGCCCGGTGAAGGGGACCGATGGTGGTTCCTGAACCATGTGCAAGCGATCAAGGTAGGCAGGGACCAATCGGACGGAGTGATGACGGTTATTGAGTTCCAGGCACCCCCCGGGTTCGGGCCGCCGCCTCATATTCATCACAGGGAAGACGAGCTGTTCTACGTGCTCGAGGGAAACGTTACGTTCTGGTGCGACGGAGAGTCGGTCGCCTACGGACCGGGAGGAATGGCGTACCTGCCCAAGGGCCTCCCGCACCGGTTTGAGGTATCGGAGCACGGCGAAGCGAGAGTGCTGCAGATCACCGCCCCCGCACAATTCGATGAGTTCGTTCAGGAGTTCGGCGAGTACCTCGGGGACGCAGACATGCCGGAAGCGAAGGAACCCGATCTGGCGCGCCTCGTTGAAGTGTGCCGCAAGTACGAGATCGACATTCTGGGTTGACGGTCGGTCTCGCAATAGCAATCACGGTTTGTGCCCCTGGCGCAGCCCAGCGACCGGGACACGAGCCAATCAAACACAAAAGGAATCAGAAATGCGAATGAACAGGATGAGAAACGTCGGCCGGAATTCGGTCGTTGCTATCTCAGTCACGGCCGTAGCGATGGTCCTCAGCAGTTGCGGAAGCGACGAGCCGGCGGCGGAGACAGCGGCAACGGAAACCGAGCCCCAGACTGTCATGGTGACGGCGATCGA
>CBDUNF010000216.1:0-5855 GCA_965368515.1 uncultured bacterium | reverse complement strand
GTCGTCGAAGAAGTCGACCTTGCCGTCTTCGGCAACGTGCGTGTTCTCGAGCCAGGCATCAGGCCGGGTCGTGCCGCCGTAAATGGTCGGCTCATCATCGGGATCGAGGCCAAAGGTCTTGGCAAAGCACCCGTTCTCAGTCGTATAAACGAGGCCACCGGGCATGATCGCATTGAAGTCGTCCTGCACCGGTAGCGACCCGAGCTGCTGGCGGAAGGTCGTAGTCGTCTTTCCCGTACCCGACAGGCCGAGAATGATCGCAACCTTCTCCTCGCCGTCCACGTCAGGGAACGTTTTGAGACCGGAGTGCAGCGCTAGGCCCCCGCGTTGGTAGACGAGGTGGTTCCACATGCGCAGACCGCCCATCTTCGACTCACCGAAGTAGTCGGAACCGAAGACACGGGTGACGTAGTTCTCGTGGTCAACGAGGATCAGGCGGTCATTGGGCTTGCCGGGGGCACCCAAACCAGGTGTGTAGATGACGGTGAACTCACGATCCCAGTTGTCATCCTTGGGGAAATACAGCTGCTGCTGCATCGCCGGGATGTTCGCCTGGGTCCTCTCCATGTAGAGAGCGGACGCGGTCTGGAAGTCAGGATCAGGACCGATGTAGCCCTCGATGAGGATCATGTCCTTGTCTGCGATGTATGCGTCCTGCTTGGCGGCCCACTCGTTGTACTCGGCCCGCGACATCCGGTTCTGGTAGTTCTCCTCTTCCACGATGAAGAACGTCGAAGCAGCCAGCCGAGCCTTGACCAGAGCCTTGTAGTTGAGATTTCCAAACTCGGTCTCGGTGATCCGCGGCATATGCTCGAGTACCCAGGCACGCATCTCCGCTTGGGTGGGATTGACCGCAACCGACCGGGCTGAGGGTAGTGGGATAGCCATTTGGTCCTCCTCTGGGAGCCTGCAATTGTCGAGTGTTCGTTTCGTTGGTGGGGACTGTAGCGCGATCATCCAGCGGAATACTGTGGAATCTCGACGCAGAGAAGACCCCGACCTCATAGAGCGGCCGGGGTCTTCGATTACTGCTCCGAAGCGTTGCTATGCGATGGTCACTGCCGGGTCCAGATACACGTCCTGGATGGCGTTGAGGAGCTCGATGCCCTCGGCCATTGGGCGCTGGAAGGCCTTGCGACCGGAAATGAGGCCGGTGCCACCAGCACGCTTGTTGATAACGGCGGTGCGGACCGCATCAGCGAGATCGCTTGCGCCACCGGAGGCGCCACCGGAGTTGATGAGACCAACCCGACCCATGTAAGTGTTGACGACCTGCCAACGAGTGAGATCGATCGGGTTGTCTGAGGTCAACTCGCTGTAGACCAGGGGGTGGGTTTTGCCGAAGCCAACTGCGCCGTAGCCATTGTTGGAATCAGGCTGCTTCTGCTTGACGATGTCGGCCATGATCGTGGAGCCAATGTGGTTGGCCTGACCGGTGAGGTCGGACGACCCCTCGTAGTTGACGCCATCAACCTTGAAGGCGCTGTTGCGCACGTAGCACCACAAGACGGTGAACATGCCCAGCTGATGCGCACGCTCGAAGGCTTCCGCCGTCTCTTGCAACTGGCGAGTAGCCAGATCCGAACCGAAGTAGATCGTTGCGCCAACACCGGCAGCGCCGAGGTCATACGCCTGGTCGACGGATCCGTACATGACCTGATCCGCACCATTGGGGTACGTGAGCAGCTCGTTGTGGTTGATCTTGACGATAAAGGGAATCTTGTGGGCATACTTGCGCGACATCATCGCCAGGACGCCGAATGTGGATGCAACGGCGTTGCATCCACCCTCGATGGCGAGCTCCACAATGTTCTGTGGATCGAAATAGGCCGGGTTGGGCGCAAACGACGCCGCGGCAGAGTGCTCGATGCCCTGATCGACGGGAAGGATCGACACGTAGCCCGTGCCGCTGAGACGACCGTGGTCGTAAAGGCTCTGCAAACTGCGCAGCACCTGGGGATGGCGATCGCTCTGGGCGAGCACACGATCGATGAAATCAGGGCCAGGAAGGCTCATCTGATCTTTGGCGATCTTTGGCTCGTACGTGAGTAGAGCCTCTGCTTCGTCTCCGAGAAGAGCAGATAGGTCCATGACGACTCCTTGGTCAAAGCGCGTTGAAACAGCGCAAGTCATTTGTCTCGGGCATTATTGCCGATAATCGATCAGATAGGAATACGCGAACGGCCCCCGAACGAGGGACCACCGGCAGCTTTGGTTGCGGACCGTTATAAACCGAGTTGATCGGCGATCGCAGCAGCCACGACGTCGGCCTCGGCAACGAGCTGCGCTTCCTGCACCTCTGCCGGCATTGCCGCGTCGCGTTTGGCGACGAGATCGACATAGATCTTGAGCTTTGGCTCGGTGCCACTGGGCCGCACCAACGCTCTCCCTCGATCACCGAGATCGAGCTCGACCAGTGGGGTCGCCGCCATATACCGCGGCCGCTCATCGGCACCCAGGCGATAGTCGGTCATTCCGACGATCCTGATCCCGCCGGCCTCCTCCGGTGGCGAGTCGGCGATGCGCTCCATCGCGGCGGCAATCTGCGCGGCACCCTCGCTCCCGGGACGCACGATGCTCTTCTGTGTGGAAACCCAGAGGCCGTGCTTGTCGTAGAGGTCTGCGAGATAGTCCAGCACCGTCTCTCCTCGCTCGGCACAGGCAGCGGCCAGATCGGCGAATACGACGGCAGCCGAGATCCCGTCCTTGTCACGCACGGCAGGACCCACCGAGTAGCCGAGGGCTTCCTCGTAGCCGAATACGAAGGTTCCCTCGTCGGCTGCTTGGATGTCCAGCGCTGCGTTCCAGATCCACTTGAAGCCGGTGAGTGTCTGCTCAAACCGGGCACCGTGGCTGGCTGCAATGCTGGCCAGCATCGGGGACGACACGATGCTGTTGAGAACCAGAGGTTTACCGACCTTGGTGGTCGACAAGACATAGTCGCCGAGGAGCACGCCAATCTGGTTGCCGGTAAGAGCCTGCCAGCCCGCGGCCCGCTCGACGCTGATAGCCAGCCGGTCGGTGTCCGGGTCGTTGGCGATGATCAGGCCAGCATCGCTGGCCGCAGCCAGCTCGCTCGCTAGGTCGAGCGCCCCGGGCTCTTCAGGATTTGGGAAGTTGACCGTCGGGAAGTGCCCGTCCGGTTCGTATTGCAGTGGCACCGGGCTGAGATTCGGGTAGCCGGAGACACGCAGCGCCTCGGTGACGAACTCGCCGCCGACCCCGTGTAGCGGCGTATACACAATGCCAAACCCGGCGCCTGAGGCTTCGGGGTCACGAACACCGGCCATATCGTCGAGATACCGTTCGAACATCCGGTCGGAGATCGGGTCGGCCAGCTCGCCCCGGTACTTCTTGGCGAGACGAGGCACATCCTTCGCAGGACCGACGGCATCGATCTTGTCTGCGATGGTCCGATCGGTCGGAGGGATGATCTGCGCACCATTGCTGTCGTAGACCTTGTACCCGTTGTCGTACGGTGGGTTGTGACTGGCGGTGACCACGATTGCGGCCCGAGCCCCGAGTTGGAGGGCAGCGTATGCGACCACCGGCGTGGGGACCGGTTCCTCGAAGTAGCGAACGAGGATTCCCGCTGCGGTGAGAACTCCGACTGCGTCCTTCTGGAATCGTTCACTCGACAGGCGCGCATCGCGACCGATGACGACCGGCTGATCGGAGTCGGGGTCGTGTTCAAGCAGGTATTCGGCCAGACCGCGGGTGGTGCGAATCACGACCGCACGATTCATCCGGTTCGAACCACCTTCGACCCGCCCACGCAGACCTGCGGTTCCAAACATCAGGGAACCATCCATCCGCTCATTCAGCTCGTCTACATCACCCGATTCCAGAAGAGCTCTGAGCTCTTTTCGTGTGTGCTTGTCAGGATCGCCGGCGATCCATGCCTCGGTACGTTCTCTGAGATCTGTGGGAATGGTGCTCATAGCGCCCATTATCGAACTTGCTTGCCCGTGTTGCCAGCCAGGTTTAGCGGTCGGCAGTCAAACACCGGGCGCAAGTTCCCCGGAAGATGATTTGTGCATTGTCGACTTGGCCATCGACAAATCCCGGATCGACGCACAGCGGGGACGAGTCAACGCAGGGAACATCGACGACCATCCCACAGCTTCGACAAACAAAATGATGATGAAAGGTGGTCGCTATCTCGTAGCGAGCGGCACCGGGGCCTGCATCGGCACGCATTACTAGTTCGGCCGCAGCTAGATCGTCGAGCACGTTGAAGACAGTGGCACGCGACACCGTGACCCCGCGGTCGGGGATCGCAGCAAATACTTCATCCGCGGTGGGATGGTCATCCAGCTGCTCGAGTGCGTTCAACACGGTGATGCGGGCCTGAGTAACTCTCAGGCCCGCATCACGCAGAAGTTCTTCCATTACTGGAGGTGAGCCCGCAGCATCCAGAGCTGCTCCTCGAGACCCTCGATGATTTGCTGCATCAGCCCGTCGCTGATGACGTCGAGATCGGCAATAGCCCCCTGGTGGTCGCGTGCCCGGCGCGCAGCCGCCTCGACTCGGTCGGCGACGAGCCGCATAGCTTCGGAACCGTCCAACCAATCGACGGGGAACTCGCCATCCTTGCCGAGGTTGACGACATCGTGAGCGCGGCCCTTGGGGAGGGAACCGAGGATCACGATACGCTCGGCGACGGAGTCGCTCCACAGACGCCACTGGTCGATGAGCAGGTCAAGACGCTCATGAACAGGTTGGAAGCTGTCGCCAACGACAGTCCAATGCGCCTGTTTGCCGACGAGGTGCAAGTCGATCAAATCAAGCATTGTTGGTTGCAGAGCATCTGCAACCTTGTTGGCGGTTTCTTCGGGGAGCACGGTCCAGCCCATCAGGGCCTCCTTACAGCCGGGAATCTTTATTAGACAGTGTCCAGTTTAGAAGAGGCAGTGCGGCACTGCAAAAGTGAAGCGCCTCCCCCAATGGGGAGGCGCTTCTGTGGTAGAGGGTTTGGGGTCCTTAGTCGTCTGAACTTGCGGCCGATTGGGCTGCGATCTCCTTGACGATGTCGGCGTTGGCGAGGGTGGTTACGTCACCCAGTTGCCGCTGCTCGGAGATGTCCTTGAGGAGACGACGCATGATCTTGCCGGACCGGGTCTTCGGAAGGTCGGCCGTGAACACGATGCTCTTCGGCTTGGCGATCGGCCCAATCGAAGCGGCGACGTGGTTGCGCAGAGCCTGGAGAAGCTCCTCGCTCCCCTCGATACCGCCACGAAGGGTCACGAACGCTGCGATTGCTTGACCGGTAACCGGATCCTTGCGACCAACAACGGCGGCCTCGGCGACAGCCTCATGGCTGACCAGAGCCGACTCGACCTCGGTGGTCGAGATGTTGTGACCGGCGATCAACATGACATCGTCTACGCGACCAAGCAGCCAGAAGTAGCCGTCGTCGTCACGCTTGGCGCCATCGCCCGCGAAGTACATGTTGTCGAAGCGTGACCAGTAGGTGTCGAGATAACGCTGATCGTCGCCGTAGACCGTACGCAGCATCGAAGGCCACGGACGACGCATGGCAAGGAAGCCACCGCCACCAAGCGGTACAGAATGGCCGGCCTCATCAACGACATCTGCGCCAATACCCGGGAACGGCTTGGTGGCCGAACCTGGCTTGGTGGCCACGGCGCCCGGGAGGGGGGCAATCATGATGGCGCCGGTCTCGGTCTGCCACCAGGTGTCAACGATCGGGCACTTGCCGCCACCGATTACCTCGTGGTACCACATCCATGCCTCGGGGTTGATCGGTTCACCGACCGTACCGAGAAGACGCAGCGAGGACAGATCGTGCTTGGTGACGTGCTCGTCGCCCCACTTCATGAACGCACGGATCG
>CBDUNF010000215.1:0-5866 GCA_965368515.1 uncultured bacterium | reverse complement strand
GGGGGACAGCGACTACACAAGAAGAAGTCGTGTCAGCGACCACACAAGACAGAGTCGTGATCAGCTACCCCGACCGTGCACCACTCTTCGGCTCGCGCGGTTTGGCGTACGGGACCTCCGGTTTTTGGTGGCCAGCCCAGTGGGTCGGTTAGAGACCCTTTGGACGGAGGTAGCGTTCGGCGAGCGCTCCGACCCAGTCGATCAGCAGGGCGAGCAGTGCCACCAAGGCCGCACCGATGAAGATCGCCGGGTTGCGCTGCAGCTTCAACCCGGAGTTGATCGTTTCCCCCAGGCCGCCCGCACCGATCAGGAACACCAGGGCACCCATGCCAACGTTGATCACCAACGCGGTCCGCACGCCGGCGAGGATCACCGAAACCGCCAGCGGCAATTCGATCCTCAGCAAGGCCTGGAGTTTCGACATACCCATGCCTCGTCCGGCCTCGATGACGGATTGGTCGACTTGCTCGAGTCCCACCATGGTGTTGCGCAGCACCGGGAGGATGCCGAACACGGTCAGCGCGGCAATGGCGGTGGTGGTGCCGCCGATCAGGAGCCCGGCGCCCTGACCCAACAACGCGAAGAACAAGACGATGAGGCCGTAGGCGGGAATCGCCTGCCCGGAGTTCGCCAGCGTCAGTATCGGGGTGGCGTAGCGCTTGAAGCGCGGCCGGGTGATGAGAATCCCACTCGGCACGGCGATGCCCATGACGGTGATCGTGGACCAGAGCGTGATCCCGATGTGCTGGCGAGCCTGGCGCAGCAGCTTGGTCGGCTCGAGGATGTCGGCGGTCGTGGCGTCGAAGTCGGAGTAGATCCACACGATGACCACCATCACGGCGAGGGTGACGAGGACGATCGGCGTGATCCACAGGTCGTACTGACGCTCGGTGGGGCGTTTAGCTGAGTCGACGACTTCAGCGGCTACGGGCGCAACACCCACACTCATCCTGCGGCCTCCTGCCGGGCCTTTTCGGCCTGCTGGGCAGCGCGCACGATGTCGATCAGGTTCTCCAAGCGCACGACACCCTGGTATTTGCCGGTCGGTCCGACAACGCACGCCGTGCCAACGGACGAGTGCAGCATCGACTCGAGCACGTCGTGAAGGGTGTCTTCAGGCTCCACCATGGCGCGTACCGGAAGTCCGGAATCGGTCAGTTTCTGGGTGGTGTCGTCGAGGGCTCTGCGGTTGATCCACCTGACAGGGACTCCGTTTTCGTCGAGCAGGAGGATCCACTGGCGGTTGCTGCGATCGAGTTCGCCACGCAGGTGGTCACGCGAGCCGGTGTCGTGGACGGTGATGGCATCGTCGACCTGGATGTCACGAACTCGCATGAGGCTGAGGCCCTTGAGCGTTGCGCCGGCACCGAGGAAGTCGGCGACGAAGTCGTTGGCGGGGTGAGCCAGGATGGCTTCCGGCGTATCGTGCTGGGCGATCACCGATTGTTCGCGCAGGATGGCGATACGGTCGCCCATCTTGATCGCCTCATCGACGTCGTGGGTGACGAACACGATCGTCTTGCGTAATTCAGACTGGAGGCGCAGGAACTCGTTCTGGAGGCGGTCACGCGTGATGGGGTCGATAGCCCCGAACGGCTCGTCCATCAACAGCACGTCCGGATCGGCGCCCAGCGCCCTGGCGACCCCGACTCGCTGAGCCTGACCACCTGAGAGTTCTTTCGGGTAGCGATCCCGGTAGATGGAGGGATCCATGCCCACCATGTCCAACAACTCGTCGACGCGGGTGTCTATGCGACCGGCGTCCCAGCCGAGGAGTTGCGGCACGGTCGCGATGTTCTCCTTGATGCTGCGATGGGGGAACAACCCGATCTGCTGGATGACGTAGCCGATCCGCCGCCGGAGATGATCCGGGTTCACGTCGGTTACGTCTTCCCCTTCGAAGATGATCCGTCCCGACGTCGGCTCGATCATTCGATTGATCAGTCGCAGGGTGGTGCTCTTGCCGCATCCCGAAGGCCCGACCAGCACGAGGATCTCTCCCGTCTGGATATCGAGGTTGAGGTCCTCGACCGCCGGAACTTCCGTGCCGTCGTAGGTTTTGGTCACGTGGTCGAGGTGGATGAGTGGGTCTGACATCGTTCTCGTTTCTGTCGTCATCGGAGTCCGGGCGAGGTGGTCCAGCGCCGGACGAGCGTGAACACTGCGTCGAAAGTGAGTGCCAAGATGACGGTGAACACGGTTCCCGTCCAGATGGCTTCCAAAGAGTTCGGCAGAGGCAGCCTTGCCAGGCCGGTCTTGATGAAATCACCGAGGCCGCCTCCGGCGACCAGCGTCGCAATCGCGGCGATTCCGGCGGTGAGAAGGGCGGAGACACGGATCCCGGTGATGATGACGGGCCAGGCGAGCGGAAGTTCGATCTTCCTGAGCCGCTCGCCTGCGCTCAGTCCCATGCCCCTGGCGGACTCGAGCACGGCCGGGCTCACCCCGGCCAGGCCGGTCACGGTGTTGCGCAGGATCGGCAAAAGGGCGTACAGGTACAGTGCAATGAATGACGGAGCAAAGCCCAACCCGACGATCGGGATGAAGATCGTGAAGAGGGCAAGCGAGGGAAGGGTGAGGAACACGCTGGCGATACCGAGCGCCATCTCCTTTGCCACCGGACGATTGCGCACCAGTATGCCGATTCCTACTGCGGTCACCGTCGCCGCCAGGACGACCGTGACGATATAGATGGCATGCTCGTACAGACCCACCGCGATGTCGTCGGTGCGATCGCTCATGAACTCGAACCAGCTCGAGATTCCCTCCATGTGGCCTCCTTGGTGGCGACGAGGAACGGGGGGCCATGCGGCCCCCCGTTCCTCATGCTGATCAGCCCGCGATGAGGCCTTCTTCGATCAGGTAATCCCGTGCTACGGCTGTCGGGTCTTCACCTTCTGCGGAGACCCGAGCGTTGAGCTCAGCCATCCGCTCATTGGTGAGCGGTCCGAGGAGGAGCGCAGCAATCTCGTCGAAGGCTTCGGCAGCCTCCTGGTACTTCTCGTTGCGCATCGTCATCGAAACGTTGTAGACGATGTTCACGCCCGGATCCTCGACGAGCGTCAGGTTGAGCGCCGGGATGCGTCCGTCGGTGGTGAAGACCTCACCGAAGTCGCAGTTGGGGGCGGCGGTTTCGGAGTAGATCACGCCCGTGTCGAGGATGGTGATCTGGTTGTCCGGTATGTCGTAACCGGCGTACTCCTCGGTCAGGACGAGGCCGTCCGACCGGCTTGGGAACTCGGACTCCAGGCACAGCGTGGCGTCCGGGTTGTCCCGGAGGTAGTCCACCATGCTTTGGATGTCGAACTGGCCTTCCGCTTCGGTGAGCTCGGGGCCTGTCGCGAATCCGTAGGTGTTGTTGAACGGCGAGCGATCAACCCAGACGATGTCATTCTCCTCGAGATCGCGCTCGCGCACACCCTCGGTCAACGCCTCAGGGTCGAAGCTCGGGTCCTCGAGGCCGAGATGTTGGGTCCATCCGGTGCCGTTGTACTCCATGTACACGTCGATTTCGCCGGACTCGAGCGCAGCGCGAGCGACATTCGTGCCGCCCAGGTCGACCTTGTTGTCGACGGTGGCTCCAGCGGCTTCGAACGCAGCCACCATGATTTCACCGAGGACCAACTGCTCGTCGAAGTCCTTCGAACCGACGCCAATGTCGATTCCGCTGAGGTCGTACTCGGCGAGCTGACCGCCGACGGCGGCGTCTGAGTCGCTGCCGCACGCGGCGACGATCATGGCGAAAGCCACGATCAGCAGTAGAGGAGCGCGCCACAGGCGCGTCGTGTTGGTCATCTGGTTGCCTTTCAGTTGCATGTGTCAGTTGGGTGTTGTGATTGCGGGTCCACCGGCAGTCGGGGATTCACCGGTGCGGACGCCTCGCTCGGATTCCCTGCCTCAGCTGCCTCCGGAACGCGTTCTGCGCTCGATGACGGAAGGCGGGGCCTGGGACGCCTCGCGGTGTCCCCTCACTGCGGGGACATGCCCACCTTAGGCAGGAATCGGGGTCGGCGTCGCCTCGACCATCCGCGCCGCGTCCCGAAGACCCTTGTCGGGTCGCTCGACGTGCGTCGCGACCATACCCGCTGGACGAGTCGGCTCAGCGACTACCCGTGCTCTCAGCCGAGGTTTCGGCCGGGAGCCCGCTGGGTAGTCCCTGATGGACGAAAGGAGTCGGACTATGCCTGAATCCACCGACCGAAACCAAGACCTGATCGAGGCCCGGGCGGCTCTGCGACAGACCTGGCCGTCCCTGACGGACATGGATCTCGACGGTTTCCCACCCAAGAGCCGAGCCGAAGCCGCCGACCTCATCCACCGGCGCACCGGAGCGCCGCTGGACGAAGTCCACACAACGCTTTCCGAACTGTACGGCCTGGTCCCGGAACGCCACGAGATCGACTGAGCAGATCGTTGACCACGGAACCATCCGAGCCCGGAGGGCTCGAAGACGGGCCAATCACTCCGCCACCGGAGGCTGGCTAGTTCTTTTGGAAGCCCCAAAGATCTCCCGATGTCTCGGTACACCACTGTGAGTGGTTCGCTATGTTCTCACTCAGGGCGTTATTTGAGCGCCGTACTGTGGGGAAGGGAGAGTCTCGTGGTGACACGACTCGTACGTCTATTGGTAAGCGGACTCGTCATGACCGCGTTGGTTGGCCTCATGGCTGTTCCAGCGTTTGGTGCGGAGTTGCATGGCGATCATGTTGGGACCTCCTGTGGCTATGGGGAGGTTGGCACCTGGCATTTCGTCAACAACCAAACCGATCGGGCCACGGAGCGCGGCATCATCGCAGCGAACTTCGACGGGTGGATGTATTACGCGTTTGCTGAGAAGGTGAATCGGAACACCCAGCATTTCTACTTCCGCGACACGGGCAACACACTGTTGGGTGCCTCGACCGATCTGCCGGGCAAGCTGTTGCTGTCCGACTACTCGTGCGAGCCAGACGATCCGTACTACCCGTACTGAGCGCACCAACTAGGCGATAGAAAGGTGTCCCGCCCACCTGGGCGGGAAACCATTTTCCGGAGAAGGCCGCAAACCGACGCGTCTCGGGTCGTCTCAGCATGAGGCAGCGAACCGCCGATTCAACCTCTTGCGTTGGCAAGGGGCTGAACGGCTGCGCCGGATAGAGTCGCGCCATGACTCGCCACCTCCAAAGGAGACCACTTTGACCGCACAACGCGTCACCCTCATAACCCTCGGTGTGGAGGATCTCGACCGCTCACGCGCCTTCTACGCCGCCCTTGGCTGGGTACCGACCCGCCAACAAGACGACATCAGCTTCTACCAGATGCATGGTGCAGTACTGGGCCTGTTCGGGTTGACGGCGCTAGCCGAGGATCAGGGTCGCCCGGACGCGACGCTCGGCACCGGAGCGATGACGCTGGCACAGAACTTCGCCACTGCCGAAGAGGTGGATGATGCCTTCGCCGTGGCGCTCGACGCCGGAGCCACTGCGCTCAAGAGGCCGCAAGAAGTGTTCTGGGGTGGTTACTCCGGCTATTACGCCGACCCCGACGGTCATGTCTGGGAGGTGGCGATGAACCCGTACTGGCCCCTCAACGAGGACGGCAGTCTGACGTTGCCCGAGGACGCCTAGCCGACGCCGAACAGCCCCACGAACACGACCTGCAGCACCGAGATCGGGTCTCCTGACAGGATGGCGCCGGTCAGGAATCCAGCAAACCGCCCAACAAGCAACCAGCTCGAGCCGTCCTAGTTCACGGTCGGAGCGCTCGATGCGCTCCGACGAACTCCTCGGGGTTGCGCGGCGTGATCATGAATGGCCGCTCTCGGGAGCGCTCAACACGACAAGGTTCGACACTCTCGAGATGGAGAACTGGAAGGTCACTTTCTTCG
>CBDUNF010000214.1:0-6021 GCA_965368515.1 uncultured bacterium | reverse complement strand
ATGTTTGGCCCGGTCATCTACGTGGTTGCTACCGAAGACACCGAAGAGAGCCTCGGTTTGGCCAAGGAGTCTGCGATCGCAAACGGTGCCCTGACCTGGCTCGTGTACACAACCGACACCGAAGTGATGGAGTCCGCAATCGACGCGGCTGTGGATGCGGGAGTGTCTGTAGCGTTCAACCTGACTGGTGGCTTGTACGTTAATCAGTCGGCGGCGTTCAGCGATTTTCATGTGACCGGTGCCAATCCGGCGGGCAACGCGTCGCTGACTGATCCTGCGTTTGTTGCGGGTCGCTTCCGAGTCGTCGGTATCAGGATTTCTGCATGAGAAGGCGAACCCCGATCTATGCGACATTCGGTGCCGTCAATCTCTATGGTGACCGCAACTGCATAGGGCGCTGGGGAGCTTGCACGGGAGGGCAGCAATGACAGCGACGGTAGATCGCGTCGATAGTCCCAATACGGGTTCGGGAGTCGAAACCGTTGCATCGCGGGTGCGCGACTGGGCGGTGCGGGATCCCGACGGCACAGCCATGCGGGAGAAAGACTTCGGCATCTGGCAGGAATACACCTGGAAGCAGTTCTGGGATGAGATCGTCATTGCCGGCCATGGTTTGCTGGCGCTGGGTGTCGATGTCGGGGACGTCGTCTCTATCCACTCGGAAGATCGCCCGGAATGGGTGATTCTCGACCTCGCCACTGTGGCCATCCGCGGCATAACCACCGGGATGTACCCGACGAACCCGACGGCCGAGGTCAAGTATCTGGTCAACGACTCGGGAGCTCGGGTCCACTTTGCCGAGGATCAAGAACAAGCCGACAAGGTGATCGAGGCGCCCCGCAGCGATTACCCGACCGTCGAGAAGATCCTCTATGTCGAGCCTCGCGGGATTCGCGCCTCCGACGATGACCGGCTCATGTTCTGGGATGAATTCATGGACCTCGGTCGCCAGCACCAAGAGCACAATCCGGGGGCTGTCGAGGCTCTGATGGCCGCCGCGGAGGACGACGACATCATCACGCTCGTCTACACCTCAGGAACCACCGGGCCGCCCAAGGGTGCGATGCTGACGAACAAGAACGCAAGCTTTGCGATCGACAAGATCGTCATGGCCGCGGATCGGATGCGCGATGGCAAAGACCCCAATCCCGACGACCAGGTCTTGACCTATCTACCGCTATGTCATGTGGCGGAGCGCATCTTCTCCACGTGGACGATGGTTGGTGCCGGCGTCACCCTCAACTTCGCCGAGTCCATTGAGACGGTGCAGGTCAACCTACGCGAGATCCAACCGACCCTCTTCTTTGCGGTGCCGCGGATCTGGGAGAAGATCCACGCCACGATCCTCATCAAGCTGAACGATGCCAGCCGTGTGAAACGGGTCTTCAACGCTATCGGGCTCAAGCTGGCCGACTTCATCGGTCGAGATCGGGTCGCCAACAACGGCAATTTCACCTGGAAGAGCCGAATCGCCTACGCCATTGGCAACCCGTTGATGTTTCGTGCCCTCAAAGAGCGTGTCGGTCTTCGGCGCTGTCGTTGGGCCGGAACGGGAGCGGCGGCGATTGCCCCTGAGGTCCTCCAGTTCTTCATGGGGTTCGGTGTTCCGGTTTACGAGCTGTACGGGATGACCGAGAACGCCGCCGTCGCCACGCTCAACCATCACGGCCGGGTGAAGGTCGGCACTGTCGGCGAGCCGTATTCGGATATCGGGTTCCGGCTCGACGAGGAGACCGGTGAGATTCAGACCAAGCACGACGGGGTGTTTGCGGGCTACTGGAAGCTGCCCGACAAGACCGCCGAGACCATGACAGAGGACGGCTGGCTCCGGACCGGTGACGTCGGTGTGATGGTCGACGGCACTCACGTCAAGATTGTCGACCGCATCAAGCACATCATCATCACATCCGGCGGCAAGAACATCTCGCCCTCCGAGATTGAGAACAGCCTCAAGACGTCGCCCTACATCAAGGAGGCGATGGTCATCGGGGAGGGCAGGAAGTACATCACAGCGCTTATCGGGATCGAACTCGACACCGTGGGCAACTGGGCGCTCCACAAGAGCATCCCGTACACGACCTACCGGGACCTGTCAGAGAAGCCCGAGGTCATCGCAATGGTGCAGAAGTTGGTCGACGAGACCAACGAGAAGTTCGCTCGTGTCGAACAGATCAAGAAGTTCCGGATGATCCCCAAGGAACTCGACCACGAAGACGGGGAACTGACGGCGACCCAGAAGGTCAAGCGCAGCGCCATGTTCGAGATGTTCGGTGACCTCGTGGAGGACATGTACCGATGAGTCCGCTGCTGATCGCCCAAGCTGCCGCCGATGGCGGTGCCGACAAGTTGGTGAGCGCCGTGACCAATGGCCTGTCACTTGGGGCCATCTATGCACTACTGGCGCTTGGCTTTGTCATCATCTTCAAGGCGACTCAGGTGATCAGCTTTGCCCACGGCGCCATTGCCGCCATGGGTGCCTATCTGGTGGCGTATTTTGCGACGGTTCTCAACTTCCCCGGCAGGATCATCGGCGGTCCCGATTGGTTGCAGTGGACCGTGTCCGCCGTTTTTGCGGTTCTCGCAACGGCGGTCGTCGGCCTGGTCATCGAACGCGTGGCCATCCGCCCCATGGTGGGCGAGCCCATCTTCTCGATAGCGATGGTCACCATCGGGCTCGATATCATCATTCGGGCGATCACCAACGACTTCATTAGCACCGACCCGCGACCCCTGGGAGATCCGTTTGGCGTGTCGCTGTGGGAAGCGGGCCCGATCTCGATGGCCTACACGGAGATCGCCGCCATCCTGGTAACCGTCGGTCTCGTTCTCGGCATCGCCTGGTTTTTCCGAACTCGTATCGGGGTTGCAATGCGAGCGACGGCCTTCGACCAGGAAGCGGCCATGGCGCAGGGCATCAGCGTCGGTCGCATCTTTGCGATCGCCTGGGCGATCGGTGCGGGGCTGGCGGCGGTCGCCGGCATCTTCTCTTCGCTCTTCCCCCGCGCCTCTCAGGGAGTTGACCAGCAGTCGGCGTTCTTCGCCTTCCGGGCGTTCCCGGCAATCATCCTGGGCGGACTCGATTCGATTCCGGGAGCGGTCGTCGGCGGTTTCGCTATCGGATTGGCAGAGTCGTTCGCCGGGAAATACATGACCTGGAGTGGCTTCGGTGTTGGATTCTCCGGGATCGTGCCGTACCTCGTCATGATGATCGTTCTGCTCATTCGCCCGTACGGGCTCTTCGGAACAGAGGAGATTCGACGGGTATGAGAGGCAGACCACATCTCTACGTCTCGTACGAATCGGAGCAGTCGTTGCTGCCGACGTGGACGCAGCGTGTCGTTGTTGTCGTCTTCCTATTCCTGCTTCTCATGGTTCCGCTGCAGGGCGGAATCGAAATCGGGGAAAGGGCATATCAGCCCCTTGGTTTCCTCGGCGACGCTGACTGGCTCAAGATCCTGTCCCAGGTTGCGATCTTCGGAGTGGGCGCTCTCGGGCTCAACATCCTCACCGGACTCGCCGGACAGGTGTCGCTCGGTCACGCCTTCTTCATGGGAATCGGTGCCTATACGGCGGCCATCCTCGGCGGCGAAGTCGGAAAGGCGCACTGGGGTCTCGGGCTGCCCATCTGGATCTGGCTCCCTGCCGCCGGCCTCGTTGCTGCGCTCGTCGGAATGCTCGTAGCTCCGACCGCGGTTCGGGTGCGCGGGTTGTACCTGGCGATCGTGACTCTCGGGCTCGTCTTCGTCGGCGAGCACCTCTTCCGCAATGCCACCGACATCACCGGCGGATCGCAGGGCATTCGCAAGTTCCCCCGACTCGACATCCGAGTGTGGAAGGAGGAGGACCCGCTGATCGCCTTCACCACCGATGGTCCGATGTGGGCGCCGCTCAACTGGCTTGACTGGCTGCTCGGACCGTGGCTGAACTTCCCCGCTGAGATCAGCGAGGAAGCCAAGACTTACCTCGTCCTGCTCGTGTTTCTCGTCGTCTTCATCGTCCTCGCCAAGAATTTGCAGCGCACGCGGATAGGGCGAGCGTTCATGGCGTTGCGCGACCGGGATGTGGCCGCCGAGGTCATGGGGGTCCCGGATGCCAAGACCAAGTTCGAGGCCTTTGCCATCTCCTCGTTCTATGCAGGCATTGCTGGGGCCTTGTTGGTGGCGTTCATCGGTCTGACAACCCCTGAGCAGTTCAATCTCCTACTTTCGGTGCAGTTCGTGGTCATCGTCCTGATTGGTGGCGCCGGGACTGTTTCCGGAACGCTCATGGGGAGCGCGTTCGTGTTCATCTTCCCGAGACTCGTGAAGGATTTTTCAAACTGGCTTACCGACGTCGTCGAGGGTGGCGGCGGGTTGGCGGCAATTGCCGACGTCGTTGTGTCCACCGGAGTGGACGACGCGGGGCTCGTATCGACCCTGGACGGAATCAGCCCCGGACTCAATGTGTCTCAGCTCAATCTTGTCATCTACGGCGTGCTCATCGTTGGGTTCCTGATATTCGAACCACTGGGCCTTTACGGCATCTGGCTGCGGGTCAGGAACTACTGGAAGGGTTGGCCATTCAGCTATTAGGTCTGACATTGCCTCACGAGGTGGGGCAATGGAAGTAAGTAAAGAAAACGAGGGAGGGTACGGAAAGTGAAACGAAAAATAGGGATACTGCTCTTTGTGTTGGCGCTTGTCGCCGCAGCGTGCGGAGGCGATGACGACACCGCTGAAACCACTGCTGCACCCAGCGACACTGGCACAACCGAGACGACCGAAGCGATGGACGACTCGACTGAGACGACCGAAGCCATGGACGATTCGGATGACGGTGCAGAAGACATGGCTCCGCCGACGGTTGACGTGGGCGTCGACCTCGAGGCCGGCACCATCCAGATCGGACTCCTGTCCGACCTGACCGGTCCGTTCGGTCCTCTCGTCTCGGCGATTGTGGCCGGGCAAGAGGTCTACTGGGGCAACGTGAATGCCAATGGCGGCATCCACGGTCTTCAAGTGGAATTAGTCGTCCGCGACACGGTCTATGACCCGGTCAATCACGTACAGTTCTATGAGGAGCTGAAGGATCAGGTCGTGGCGTTTGGCCACTCGACCGGTACACCACAGACTCTGGCGATCAATGAAGACCTCCAGAGTGATGGGATCCTGGCGATTCCGCTCACGTGGTACTCCGGATGGACCGACCCCGATATCAATGCCAACCTGCTGCCACACGGGACACCATATTGCCTCGAGGCAATGAGCATGATCGAGTATCTGGCCGGTGTTGCGGCCGATAACGGGATCGCCGCACCGACTCTGGCGGTTGCTTCGATTCCGGGTGACTTCGGGCTCGATGCCATGGCCGGCGCACTTGCTGCAGCCGAGGCATTGAACATCGAAGTTGTCAGTGACGGTTCCGGGACCATCATCCCGGGCCAGGATCAGACTCCGATCGCCGATGCCATCGTTGGCAGCGGTGCCGACATCGTTTACGTGACGGCCACGCCGGGTCTGTTCGGTGAGGTCTACGGCGGCTCGGTTGCACAGGGCTTCCAGGCACTGTGGTCGGGCGCGGGACCGAGCTACAACCCGGTCTTCCTCGACGGTGCCCTTGCGGACGCAGTCCAGCGTGACTTCTACGGCTCGTTCTATCTGTCGCCGTGGGGCTCTGATAGCGCCGGCATGCAGGAGCTCATGGCCCTGTTCGCGGCAGCGAACCCGGACGCACCAGCGACCGACTACTACGGCGAAGGATTCGTAGAAGCCAAGATCATGCACGATGCGCTGAATGCCGCCTACGAGTCTGGGGACATGACCCAGGCCGGCGTGCTCGCAGCTGCAAAGAGCCTGACGACTGTTGACTTCAATGGTCTGGCGCCGAGCGAGTCCTACTCGGGAGCTCCGAACGACATCGTGCAACGCACGATCACAGTGTTCCGTCCCGACGCCGCGCTGCGTGCCGCAGGCGGTACTGGCACCAACCTGATCGAAGCCGCCTACACGGGCTCGATTGCGGCTGCGTACGAGTACACCGGCG
>CBDUNF010000213.1:0-6065 GCA_965368515.1 uncultured bacterium | reverse complement strand
GGGAAAGACCTCGGCCATCAGGTCGGCGCTGTCCCTGGTCATGCAGGTGTCGGCGGCCGCAACCAGGAACGGCTCGGCTCCCTGGATGTCTGTTTCGAGCGACAACCGCACCGCCTGGGCGACGTCACGGGAATCGACATAACCCCAGAGGTTCCATGCTCGCTGCTTGGCGTCGTCCCAAAAACCGGGGAACCGCTCGGCGTAGTCGTGCTCTTCCATGATGTTGGAGATCCGCAGCGCGACGTATGGGATGCCCGACCATCGGTTGAACTGCTCGGCGATCACCTCACCGGCCAGTTTGGACAGTGCATAGTGAGACTCGGGTAGCCGGGGATGCTCCTCATCGATTGGCGCATAGCGTGGCTTCTCCCGATCGAACGGGATACCGATCAAGGTCTCCGACGATGCCCACACCACTTTCTCGAGACCCAGGGTCTCGGCCGCAGAGAAGATGTTGTAAGTCGACATCATGTTGATACGGAAGGTCTCGCCGGGAGGGACGATGTTCGGTGCCGGGATCGCCGCAAGGTGCACCACAGCATCGGCACCACGTAGCGATTCGATGGCATGGGCCAGATCCGTGAGGTCGGCGATTCGAGTCGGATCATCCGGGTTCAAAGATGCAGCGATGTCGACATTGAGCACCTCGTAGTCGTGCTCGCACAGATCGTGGACCACGGCCCGCCCCGCCTTGCCACTTCCCCCGGTAACCACGATTCGCTTCACCGCAAACTCTCCTCCGTGCGATATGCACGACATGATATATGTGTGACGAAAGATCCCAGGAACCGAATTCACCCGCCGATCTGTCGATAGTCGTCCACACGCTCTGTAGCTGATCGGGACAAACTGATGTTCCCCCCGATCGGGCCGAACCCGGGCAAGACCACCGGTGGGACCTGGAGCGTCACCGTGACGGTGACCGTGCCACCCCGCACCAACTCTCCGGTGAATTGCACGTCCTCTATCGAGCCGACATCAAGGCCTCGGTTGCTCACCACCGTGCCCACCGTCTCCAATGCGGCAGCGACGCCCTCGTCCCGCTGGTCGGCAAGAACTATCTGGCGCGCTGCCTCCTGAGCAGCGAGGTCTGCAGTCGACTTGGCGTCGACCCACCTTGGAATCTGGGCGATGCCGGCAAGCAAGGGCAGCAGAATCAATCCGAGAACGAGAATCATCTCGACGGCTGCGTAGGCCGCCCCATCCTCCCCACGAGCAACCCTCCGAGAGAGCCGCCTCACTCCCCCGTCTCCTGGATCGCACGAGCTTCCATACGGAAGGACCAGGAGGGCACGCCTGGCACAGGACTGTCCAGTGTCACATCGGCGACAGCGACCAATTCCCCGCCTACAGCCACACACGTAATCGCGACTCCGTCGCCAAGTGGACCCGGGATCAGACCACCCAGCGCTTCGGCGGCACGTTGCTCGCACACTGCCTCGCCGGCCGCGACGCGGGACCCAGCCCGCACCCCTTCGTCGATCGCGGCCCGGGTAGCTCCTTGTCCGTAGAGATAGAGGAATAGGTTGATGACGGCCACTGCGACGACAAGGGTGAACCCGACGGCAAGCAGAATGCCGACGGACGTCAGCCCTCGCTCGTCGGCTCGAAGCCGAGACAGCGGTTGATTATCTGCCATGTGGTCGGCTCAGATGCCGATCTGATCGCGTACCCAGTTGATGACGTCAACGCCCAGCGCCTGCATCATCGCCCCAAGGGCCATGATTGCGATGACCGTCACCACAATCCACGCAAAGATCTGTGCGCTCTCGACGGCGCCCTTCTCGTCTCGGCGCACTTGTCCGAGGGCTGTCCCCAAGTGCATCAACATGAGAGTCATCGCTTCCTCCATTTCGGGTTTATCTGCCACCAAAGATGATCTGCGGGATGGGCCCTCCGATGAACAACAGAACAATGGGAGCCAGCACCACGACGATCGGGATCACCATGAGGAGTCGCCGCTTCGAAGCATCACGCTGCAACTCCTCACGTCGCGCCGATCGCAAATCCTTACTGAGATCAAGAAGAGCCTCGCCGAGATCGGCACCACGTTCCTGGGCGGTCGCCAATACCGCGTACGTGCGAGCGGCCTCGGGCTCGGGCGTGAGGTCGGCAGCACGATTGAGCGCTGCACTGAGAGCTATTCCGTTCTCGTGAAGACGCAGCACCTCGGCCAGCTCATCGATCAACGCCCCGCTGCCGCGAATTACGACATGACGGATTGCGTCAACAACACCACCGCCTACTCGCGTTCGCATCGCGATCAGCTGGTTGATCGTATAGAGCTCTCCGCGAAGACGTTCACTCCGTCGGGTGACGGCCTTGTCGATTCGAGCACGGGCGTTGAGGACGCCATAGACAAACCCAAGTATTGAGAAGACCAGCATGTAGAACGGCCCGGAGATCATCAACCCCAGCCCTCCCAGCCCCGCCGACCATGCGATCGATCTCACCAGGGAGCGAACTCGGTACTCCTGAACACGCTCGATCGCCGGCAGATCCGGATACAGGCCCGCCTGGCGGAGACGTAACGCCAGCCGCTCCGTGTTTGAGGTGGCAATCAGTCGACCGAAACCGTTGACTACTCGCCCCACCATCGGCCCAAACAGTCTCTTCATAGTGGCGTCACCGAATGCCGGTCCGGCATTGACAATCCCTCGCACATCAGCCGGCCGGGTCAGCCGCACTCGGGCCACGGTCGTATACGGCCTTACCCGCCGTCCAAGGCTCTGATACGGGCGAACCACTAGCCAGGCTACCGAAGCCGCCAGAATGACTGTCGAGGCGATCGCCAGGAATTCGAGGGTGGAAATGGTCATCTCATCCGCCGTCGCTGCCAATCGTGGAGCCACTCCCGAAGACCCGGATCTCCTGCGGCGGCTTGGATATGAGCCTCATCAGCACGAACCCAAAGACCGCCCAGATCCCAGCGACGATCACGATGAACCGGCCAGTACTACTCCGGTAGAAGTCTCGGTAGGTAGCGGGAACGGTGGCAAGAAACAGCAGAATCAGCCAGGGTGCCAGTGCAACGACTAGCCCCTCGAGTCGTTGCTCAAATCCGGCGGTCCGGATCTGCTCCGCAGTCAACTCGTCGGCCGTCATCGTCTCAATCAGGTCCCGCAGCACAACCTGCAGACTCCCGCCGCCGAACTGATGAGCCAGGATCAACACCTCGATGACTTTGTCAGAGGCGGGGTCGGAGAGTTCCTCTTTGATGATCTCCAGCGCTGGGATTGCTCCGAACATCTTTGCTTGAGACGGAAACCGGGCAAAGGCCACCTGGAGCGCAGCCGGCCCTCGCTCCGCAAGCGACTCGACAGCGGCGGTAAGGGTGGCCCCGCTGTTTACGTGGGCCAGTACCTCACGAAGCCCGTCAGGCCACGACTTCTGCACGGCGGCAAGGCGCTGCACACGTTGCCGAGCAAAGTAGGCGTACGGGAGGAACGCCACCGCGAGGGCCGGGATGGAGGCAACCCACCATGTTCCGGCAACGGCCCACAGCACGACGAGTCCGACGATTCCCGTTAACACCGACCCAGCCCAGAATTGACGCGGGGTCAGATCAGAGCCGGACTGAATCAGCCATAGTTGTCGGCCCGACACCTGAGGTTTCGCCCGAGTACGAGCCGTCAGATTGGGAGCGTTACCAGTCAAGTGGCCGACCAACAGATACACGAAGATCGCCGACATCAGAACAGCTAGGAACCTCATATGTCAGGGCTCCAATCGCCGTTCAAGATCCTCTTGACAGTGCCACCTTCCGGTAGCGCTCGATCAATCCGATCGACCAAGGCTTCCGGCGGATAGCTCCCCGTCCACCTCATCGGCTCGCCGAGGTTGGGGCGAACGAAAATCGGCTCGGTGGTGAAGTCATCCGTTGCAAGCGTTGGCGTGATCGCCAGTATCTCCCGCACCTGCCGCCGCAATCCATGCTCCGACTCGTCGCGCCTGCGCATGTCCCGATCCAGGTGAACCACGAAGTCAATGGAGCCTGCGAAGACCCGGCGCACTACACGCTCAGTCACGTTCTCACCGGCCATGATCGCCGCGTTGACGATGGCGGACAGGGCGTCGCGGGCAGAGTTGGCGTGGACGGTGCACGCAAACCCACACCCGGCATTGACCGCACGCGTCAGCTCGAACGCCTCAGCCCCGCGTACCTCACCGACACACAGAAGATCGACCCGCTGCGCAAGACAGACCTTCACCAGGTCACGTAGGCTGAAACGCCGGTCACCCTGAAGAGTTACCGGCGAGGCCTCGTAGTAGCTCGAATGGGGCGGCAGTGGGATGTGCAGCTCACGGACTTCCTCCACGATGCGGATGCATTGGTCGTTGGGGACGGCCCGCAGCCAAGCGCTCATCAAGGTGGTCTTTCCCGCTCCTGTGGCACCCGAATACAACACCGACGTGTTGGCCTGTGCCGTTGCCCACAAGAAGGCGGCTGCTGTTCTGCTGATCGATCCCAGCTCAACCATCGACCCCAGCGTCTCCTCGGCAACGGTGTACTTGCGGACGGTCGCCGATAGCCGCGCCGACACGGGCGGAACCACCGCGGTGAGCCGGGCAGTGCCGCCGAGGACGTGCGCCTGTTCGATCGCATTGGCGCTATCAAGCCTTCTGTTGGTACCAGCGAGCAGCCGATCGATCACTTGCCGCAGCTCGGGTTCAGTCGTCGAGACGATGTGGGGGCAGAGCCGTCCCGAGTCATCGATATACGAGATGCGCGGACCTTCCACGAAGATCTCCTCAATGTGAGGATTCTCGAACAGCTCGGTGAGCGGACCGAACCCTGCCACTGCCTGCCAGATGCGGTGCTCCATGTCTCCCGGATCACGCAGAGGCTCATTGATGCCACGATGCGCCGTTGCCTGATACTCCTCGACAATCCCGGCGATCGTTTGGCGCACGCCGTCCGAGTCGGTCTCCACGTCGAGCTTGCGATCCTCGATGCGTTCCGCAG
Source organism: uncultured bacterium (assembly GCA_965368515.1). Taxonomy (GTDB): domain Bacteria; phylum Actinomycetota; class Acidimicrobiia; order Spongiisociales; family UBA5794; genus JAAETI01. The sequence goes on along the minus strand of CBDUNF010000213.1, from coordinate 1,099 downwards.
CCCGCGCCCGCAGCTTCTCATACGCGCTCGAGTGAACCGTCATCGCATTACCCGTGGTGGTGCGCCCGCAGCGAGCGACGCCGCAATCCGGTCGGCGACTGTCGCCAACGCCCGCGCATATCGACCCGGGACAGGAACCTCGCCCTGCCATGCAGCCTTCCGAACACGCTGATCCTCCGGGGCAAAGACCACCGATGCCGACCGAAACGTCCTCCCGATCTCTTCGGTGATCTCACCCTGTTGATAGAGACTCCGCCCGCAGTGGTTCATCACAACGTGGATCGGAGCGCCGGTCAGCCCACGGGCATCTCCGATCCAAGCGAGCACTGCGGTTACCCCAGTCGGAGAAGGGTCACCAACGACGACCAGCTGATCGGCATCGGCTACCAGGCGCCGGGCGACACCGAATCGGCCGGCGCGTACGCCAAACGGCGAGAGGTCCTCGAGATGACGGTTGATACGGACGATCACGTTTGCTTCGGTCTCGGCAAGAACCGAAATCAGGTCGGCCACATCGTCGACGCCACAAGCCTCCCACTCTCGCGGGCTCGGCAGGCCGGGGAGTACACCAAAACCGGCCTCATGGACAGCCACAGCGTCGCCAACCGCTCCCGAGTAGCGAAGCGACTCGACCGCGGTCAGTACGTTCGGCGACAGCGGCAGGTTGAGGCGTTGGGCCAGCGATGGGTCGAGGGTGTCAAGATCCACAACGATGACGGACACCCCATTTCTTGTCATCGCGTCGGCGAGGCCGACGCACACCTCGGTCACTCCGTTGGAACCGCTCACGACGACTACCGCACCGGCAGTGTCGGTCCCGACACGGTCAGTACCGGCTCGCATCCCTTGGGCCGCGGGTTCGTTCCCGATGATGTCGGCGAAGTCGCGGTCGACGAGCCGCTGCTCCGTGACGTGCCTGATTCTCGCCATGAACTCCTTCGGCGAAGCCTCGGCATCGATGACGGCGTCTACACCCAGGTCGAGCAGCTTGTGCTTGCCGACATCGCCACGGGTGGACTCGTACACACCGATCACGACGCGTCTCATCAGTTGAACGCGATCGATCAGACGCTTGGTCAGGTAAGACGTCGTGTCGTCG
>CBDUNF010000212.1:0-6096 GCA_965368515.1 uncultured bacterium | reverse complement strand
GCCATCGGAGTCGATCGATTTGTGTCGATTCTCCAGGACGAGCAGAACATCCGTGAGGTCATGCCGTTCCCAAAGACGCAGACCGGTGCGGACCCGCTGACCGGCGCACCGGGGGTAGTCGAAGAAGCACAGCTCCAGGAGCTGGGCATCGACGTGAGACCCGAGGTGCGGGCCGCCTGGCCTGAGATCAGTTGACGTCGCAAGATGATCTCTTCGCCGAGGAGCGGGCAGACCGCCGATTCTCGGCAGCTCCACTGGCGGCGCGGATGCGGCCGCGCAATCTCGACGAGGTAGCCGGGCAGCAACATCTGGTGGCTCCGGGGACGGCGTTTCGGGCGTTACTGGATTCGGGACGGCCAACGTCGTTGATCCTGTGGGGCCCGGCGGGGACGGGCAAGACCACGCTGGCGCGTTTGACCGCCAAAGCGGCTCAGGCCCGGTTTGCGGAGCTGTCGGCGACGTCCGCAGGTGTTAAGGATGTCCGGGCGATCCTGGCGAGTGCCCGCCAGCGCCTCGAAGACGACCTTGGTCGCACGGTTCTTTTCCTCGACGAAATCCACCGGTTTAGCAAGTCGCAGCAGGATGCCCTGCTCCCGGGCGTGGAAGACGGAACCATCGTTCTAGTGGGAGCTACAACCGAGAACCCTTTCTTTGAGGTCAACTCGCCGCTCATCTCCCGCTGCACCGTGTTTCGGACGGAAGCGCTTGAGCCTGAGGATGTTGTCGCGGTTCTCGACGCGGCGAGGACCGATGCCATGCGCGGTCTTGGCGGCGATATGAAGGTTGCAGACGATGTCCTGGGGGTGATCGCGGAACGGGTAGGCGGAGATGCGCGCCTTGCGCTCAACACGCTCGATGTGGCGGCGGCGATCGTCAGAGGGTCCGGCAGAGATACCGTTGACGTCGCCGATGTCACCGAGGCTCTACAGCGGCGAGTCATCCGATACGACAAAGGCGGCGATCGACACTACGACGTGATCTCGGCCTTCATCAAAAGCATCCGCGGGTCGGATCCTGATGCGGCGATGTACTGGCTGCACACAATGATCGAGGCGGGCGAGGATCCGAAGTTCATTGCCAGGCGGTTGGTGATCCTCGCATCAGAGGATGTCGGGCTTGCCGACAGCAAGGCGCTTTCGATCGCAACAGACGCCTTCCGGGCGATTGAACTGATCGGTCTGCCCGAGGGGGCTTATGCGCTCTCGCATGCGACGCTGTATCTCGCTCTCGCCCCGAAATCGAATACGCTCAAGACGGCGATTGGGCGAGTCAGAGAACTCCTCGAACAGACCCCCGCGGCGACTGTGCCTCCCCATTTGCGAAGCGCCGCGATGGAGGGGCAACGAGCGATGGGAGATGGCGTCGGCTACCTCTACCCACATGACCACCCCGACGGCATACTCGCCCAGCAGTATCTGCCCGATGATGCAATCGCAGAGCACGTCTACCTGCCCGGCGAGCACGGAGAAGAAGCGCTCCTCAAGGAGCGGCTCCGCAAGATCGATGCGCGGCTCGGCAAACAGGAACGGAAGTAGTCTTAGATGATGTTGCTGGGAATCCCATGTTCTTGAGAATCCGCTGGTTCGTAGTGGGGGCATTGTCATCCCTTGGCGCATTTGCCTATCTGGCCAATGAGCTGAGAAAGGCGCGCGAGCGAATGACACCGCGCAACCTTGCCAACACAGGCCTCAAAGGCGTGGCCAAGGTCTTCGACACGGCGGCTGACGCCGTGCAACCCGACCCGGAGACACGATGAGCATCATCCAGCCGAGGACCCTGAAGGGTTTCCGCGATCAATTGCCGGTGACGATGACGGCTCGAGAGCAAGTCATCGACGTTGCCCGCAAGGTGTACCGCTCATTCGGATACACGCCGATCGACACACCTGCACTCGAGTACAGCGAGATTCTCTTTGGCAAAGGTAGCGATGAGACGGATCGGCAGATGTACCGGTTCGAGGACAACGGCGGCCGCGACGTTGCGATGCGCTTTGACCTGACTGTGCCTTTGGCCCGATTCGCTGCCCAGCACATCGGCAAGCTCGGTACACCGTTCAAGCGCTACCACGTCGGTCCGGTGTGGCGCGGCGAGAACACCCAGCGAGGCCGGTACCGGGAGTTCGTTCAGTTCGATTTCGACACGATTGGCACCGAAAGCCTTGTGGCAGACATCGAGACCCTCGTGGTCGTCCATGATTTGTTCGCAGCACTCGACATCTCCGAATTCAAGATCCATTTCAACAACCGGGACCTGCTGAACGGTCTGCTCGAGCGCCTCGGCCTGGCGGACCAGGGGGGCGCCGTCCTCCGTTCTCTCGACAAGCTCGGCAAGATCGGCGCTGATGGCGTTCGTGCAGAGCTTCTTGATGCCGCCGGTGCGACCGAGCCGCAAGCGGACGAGATTCTGGCGCTGGCCGACGTACAGGGCAGCAACGATGAGATTGTGGAGGCCCTGCCCGAGATCGTCGGAGATTCGGACGCCGCACGTAGGGGGCTGGCCTCCATTGTGACGGTCCTCGAAGGGGTTAGAGCAGCGGGAGTCCCCGAGCACCGTATCCGGCTCGATGTCAGCATTGCCCGCGGTCTGGCCTATTACACCGGTACCGTTTTCGAAACGTTTCTTGAGGCTCTGCCCGGCATCGGGAGTGTTCTTTCCGGTGGACGCTACGACGACCTGGCATCGCTCTACACAAAGCAGCGGCTCCCCGGCATCGGGGGCTCACTCGGCGTTGATCGTCTGATCGCGGCGATGGAGGAGCTCGGCCAGGTGGACGAACGCGCAGCCGCCGCTGATGTCTTTGTTGCTCTGTTCGCGAAGGACAGAACCAACGACTATCTGGCTCTCGCCGAAGAACTGCGCAATGCGGGTCTATCGGTAGAGCTATATCCAGAGGCACGCAAGCTCGGGGCACAAATGAAGTATGCGGATCGGCGCGGGCATCGGTTGGCTGTGGTAATCGGTGACACGGAATGGGAACAGGGGACTGCCTCAGTGAAAGACCTCGACACTGGAGAGGCCTCGGATGTGGCCCGCGACGCACTCGCTGCGCACTGTGTGGCAGCACTGGCTACCGAAGATGAGTCCTGACCGGCGGCGCTAACCTGCCGCCCAATGAATAGTCAAGAAATCCGAAAGACTTTTGAGTCATTCTTTGCCGATCGAGGCCACACCGTTGTGGCCAGCGCGTCGCTGATCCCGATCGATCCGACCTTGCTGTTGACCGTCGCCGGCATGGTGCCGTTCAAGCCGTACCTGCTGGGCGAAGAGGTCCCACCTTATCCGCGCGCCGTGAGCGTGCAGAAGTGTGGCCGAACCGAGGACATAGACATCGTGGGCACGACCGCTCGCCATCTCACCTTCTTCGAGATGCTGGGCAACTTCTCATTCGGCGATTATTTCAAGGAGAAGGCAATTCCGTGGGCGTATGAATTGGTCACGGACGGCTTCGGTATCGACCCCGATCGTCTCTGGTTCACCGTGCACGACTCCGATGATGAGGCGGCCGAGATCTGGCTCGATTCGGTTGGTATCAGTCCCACACGGCTGCAGCGAATGGATCGCGACAACTTCTGGCAGATGGGTGTTCCCGGACCCTGTGGGCCGTCTTCGGAGATCTTCTTCGACAAAGGTCCGGAGTACGGCCCCGATGGTGGGCCCGAGGTTGATGACGAGCGATTCATGGAGATTTGGAATCTTGTCTTCATGCAGAATGTGCAGGACAAGCCCTATCACGTCGTCGGCGATCTCCCCGCAAAGAACATCGACACCGGTGCCGGTCTCGAACGACTGGCGACGGTCCTCCAAGGTGTTGACAGCGTGTTCAAGACCAACGAATTGCGCAGTATTATCGCCGCGGCTGAGCGTGCAACCGGAGCCAGATTCGACAGTGACGATAAGACCGACACAAGTCTCAGGATTTTGGGGGATCACGGTCGTGCCGTGACCTTCCTCATTGCCGACAAGGTCGTTCCCTCAAACCAAGGACGTGGTTATGTGCTGCGTCGTCTGCTTCGCCGTGCAGTAAGGCACGCGGTGCTGTTGGGATCCACAGAGAACATCATGCCGACCTTGGTCAACGCCACGGTCGATGAAATGGGCGATGGATATCCCGATCTGATCGAAAGGCGCGACAGCATTCTGGAGATGGCAGAGCGAGAAGAGGGACGATTCCGCAAGACGCTCGAGTCCGGTCAGCGGCTTCTCGACGACGCTCTCGAAGACGTTGATCCTGGGGCAACCCTCGCCGGTGAAGTGGCCTTCAAACTCCACGACACGCATGGCTTCCCAAGGGAACTCACCCAGGAGATCCTTACCGAGCGGGGCTTCGCCCTCGATGTCGACGAATTCGAACGCATGATGGATGCGCAGAAGGAGCAAGCCCGGGCCAACTTCAAGAGTGGCGTCGGCACCGATGTCAGCGACGAGTATCGCTCGCTGATTCGGAGTCTCGATGGGACGGACTTCATCGGATACGATTCCGAGACGGGAGTCGCTCAGGTCCTCTCGCTGGTTCGCGAGGGTGAGCCGGTTGACCGTGCCGATGAAGGTCAGGAAGTCGAGCTGTTCCTCGATCGAACTCCGTTCTACGCCGAGTCGGGCGGTCAGGTCGGTGACACCGGGATCATCCGCACGGAGACCGGCATTCTCGAAGTCGGCGACACGCAGCTCGCAATTCCCGGTGTTCATGGCCACCGCGGCATCGTTACCTCTGGTCATGTTGCGGTGGGCCAGGACGCTGAGACGTCCATCGCAACCACCCGCCGCGAACGAATCCGCAAGAACCACACGGGAACTCACCTTCTCCATTGGGCGCTCCGAGAGGTTCTCGGTGACCATGTTCATCAGGAAGGCTCGCTGGTCGCTGAGAATCGCCTCCGCTTCGACTTCAGCCACTTCAAGGCTGTCGAACCAGACGAACTGCTCGGGATCGAGCAGGTCGTCAACGAACGAGTGGTCGAGAACGCACACGTCACGACCATCGAGACCTCAAAGGACGAGGCGGAGAAGATGGGGGCGCTGGCGTTCTTCGGCGACAAATACGGTGATCGGGTGCGCGTCGTCCAGACCGGCAGCTACTCGACTGAGTTCTGCGGTGGTACTCATGTGCCATCCACCGGCCAGATCGGGCCGTTGGTTCTCGTCTCGGAAGGCTCGGTAGCGGCCAACACGAGGCGGGTCGAAGCACTGACGGGTGTCGCCGGATACGAACACCTGATGGGCATCCGGAACCAGCTCCGAGACGCCGCATCCGTGCTCCGAACTCAGGAAGGCGGTGTGGTCGAGGCAGCTCGATCTCTGACGCTGCGGTTGCGCGATCAACAAGAGCGTATCGATGAGTTCGAGGAGCGGGCACGATTGGAGACGGCCGGGCAGGTGCTCGACGAGGCCGAGGAGTACAACGGGCACAGCCTCATCGTGCTCAACCAACCGGGGGCAACCCCCGATGAGCTACGTGCCTTGGCCTTCCAGTTGCGTGATCGGATCACGTCCGGCATCGGGGTGCTCGGTTCCAACATCGGTGGCAAGGCGGCGCTCTTGGTGTTTGCCACTCCTGACCTCGTAGAGGCTGGGCTTTCGGCCGGTGAAATCACTGCAATAGCTGCCCGGGTCGTTGGCGGCGGCGGCAGCAGGGATCACGAGCTTGCCCAAGCCGGTGGACCGAAGGGTGATGAGGTCGCAGCGGCGCTGGAAGTGGCTCGCAAAGCTGCAAGATCCGCGCTGCAAGGAGCTTGATTCTGAGCCGGACAATGGGCCTTGATCCGGGGGAGCGGCGCATTGGCGTCGCCTTATCCGACGCCATCGGTATGATCGCGCAACCGCACGAAGTGATTGATCGTCGCAAAGTAGATGCTGTCGCTGCGATCAAGGCTTTGTGCGCCGAATACGAAGTTGAGACTGTGGTCATCGGCCTACCGCGAACCCTGTCAGGGGCGGAGGGTCCGTCTGCAGTCATGGCTAGGGAACTTGGTGACGCAGTTGGTGACGCGACCGGCTGCGACATTCAGTTCTTCGATGAGAGGTTTACGACCGTGCAGGCAGAATCAGCCCTCCTCGAGAGTGGAATGCGTCGGCGGAAGCGGCGCGAGAAAATCGACA
>CBDUNF010000211.1:0-6116 GCA_965368515.1 uncultured bacterium | reverse complement strand
CCACTTGGGCACATCGGCGAAGAGGCGAGCGATGTCTTCGGCATCCAGGGTCTCGACCGGGACCCGTTCGGAACCGCGTCACCGACGGACAGAAGCAATGGACCACCCTCCTCAGCGAGAACGCCAAACAGGCCGTCAATGATGGCGAGCTATCGAGCGTTCTGATCCGGAGCAACTCACGCTCGAACTCAGCACCATGCTCACCGGTGCCGACATCGCCTACCTCCTCCACGGAGACCCCCAGCATCATCAACGCTATCCGCACCACTATCGGCACCAGGCTCGGGCCCTGACCCTGCCCAAGCCCGACCCGCCACTGGAGACAGCGGCTGTGAGTGCGCCGGCGTCATCCTGGCGGGGCGAAGAACTCGAGCGCGATGCCGTCTGGATCCCTGAAGCTGAGCCCTGAGCCGTAGTGGGCGTCGACGATGCCACCGTGGGCGATGGCGAGGTCGTCGAGTCTGCTCTCCCATGCCGTGAGAGCCTCACGGTCGGCGCAAGCGAAGCCGATGTGGTCGAGTCCGGTGCGGAATTCCGAGAAGGTGTCGTCGGCGTCGGTGGTGGGGTGTTCGTGAAGGCCGATGAGCGAGCCGCCGATCATGAACACGGTGTGGTGAAAACCGCTATCGGTTGGTTCGTCAAGCACCGGTTCAGCACCGACGAGCCTCTGATACCAGGGCCTGCTTATTTCCAGATCCTTGACCGTTACGGCAACGTGGCCGATGGCAGGGAAGTCATTCATGATTGTCTCGGTTCGTGTTGATGGTGAGCGAGAGAATGTCTGGTCGGGCGTAGTGTCCGGTGGGGTCGAAGGCTCGGCGTCCTGCCGGGATGCGCTCGAGGTCGAGGGTGGCGGTGACGGTCCCTGCCGCACCGATGAGAGGTCCCTCGAGGACCTCCCCACCGGGGGCGACAATGGTGCTGTTGCCCTGGGACAGGAAGTCCTCAGTGTCGCCATAGAGGTCTTCTGCTCCCGGCAGGTCTCGGGGTACGTCACAACCACGGAGGTACGAGCTAGCGCCGACCACGAACACCTGGCCTTCTTTTGCGGTGTGCCGGAGGGTGGAGATCCACTCGTCGCTGTTGTCCCAGGTGGGAGCAAGGAGTATGTCTATCCCCTTCTCATAGAGCGCGGCGCGAGCGAGAGGCATATACATCTCCCAGCAGATCAAGGAGCCAACCCTGACGCCACCGATGTCGACAACGGTGAGCATGGGGCCCTGCCCGTTTGCCCAGACCATCCGCTCGGGTCCGGTTGGAACGAGTTTGCGATGCAACCCTGCGATCTCGCCAGCGTCGTCGATGTAGACGACGGCGTTGTAGAGCGTTCCGGATGAGCTTCGCTCGGTAATCCCGAGAGCCACCCAGACCCCTGCGGCCGCGGCAGCGGCGCAGGCCTTATCGAGCGCTGGTCCCGGGATTTCGACAGCCTGGTCCTGAAATCGGGCATACCAGTCGCCGTCGCTCCGCGGAACCTGGCGCCAGACCCAGTCGGGATAGCCCGGTACGAACGACTCCGGGAACACAACCAGGCTCGAGCCGTCTGCACCTGCCTGAGTTATCTGGTCGGCGACGATGTCGAGCGTGGCGTCACGGTCAAGGTATGCGGGCGTGGCTTGTACGGTGGTGACCCGGAAACCTCCATGGGCGCTCATCGGGTGCCTGCCGCGATCACGAGTTGGCACGGCCCAACAAAACCGTCGTCGGTTTCGAACTGGCTCAAGGCGATTTCGATCTCGGTCCAGACGGCGTCCTGATCGTCTGCAGCCATGGAACCGAGCATCTGATGGAGGGCGCCGAAGGACTCCCGTTCAAAACGGACACACTCGGCCGAAGACGCCAGACGAACCGGCGCATCGAGGATCTCCACCTTGATGTCTTTGAAACCGGCTTCAGCCAGATCCCGCGTGAGCCCCTCGGGATCCGCGAGGCTGAACGGTCCGGGCTGGCCCGGTGATGGGGCGGAGAGCTGTGCCCGTTGCCGGATGATCGACACTGGAAGCGAGAAGAAGCCATTCGTAGCTGCGGTTGAATAGGTCACCGTGGCGAACCGGCCGCCGTCGCGGAGCGCATGGTGGATTCCTGTCAGCGCCTGCTGGCGGTTTGGGAAATAGATGAGACCGACCCGAGAGATTGCCGCGTCAAAGCTCTCTGAGGGCAGTCGATGGAGTTGTTCGCCATCGAGCTCTCGGGTCGAGAGGTTGTCGAGGTCTGCCGCGTGGGCGGCGCGGGCCGCGTATTGCAGGATCGTCGGCGACAAGTCGGTGGCGAGCACTGTGCCGTTGATGCCTACGCGGTGAGCGGCGGCCACGCTCTGTCCTCCAGCGCCCGCAGCGACATCGAGCACACGGTCTCCGTCGCTCACACCAGCAAGTTCGAGCATACGATCGGTCGCCTCACCGAGCCAGGTTTCCAGCAGCGGCGCCCAGTCGTTCCACCCGCTTGCGTAGTCCTCCCACTGTTGGCGAGTCGTTGCCTTGTATTGATCGGGGTTGAATGTCATCTGCCTTGCCTTTCCTATGTCGTGATGTCATCCTTCAGGCGCCAGAAGTCGGCGCTTTTCCGCCAGATTTCCTCTGGCAATCCTTGGCCTTGACAGAAAGATGGAATGACACAAGCGGCGGAGACCGGAATAGTTGGCCGAGCCGAACCGCTACGCCGTGTCGGTGAGGCGATATCAACGTCCGCGCAAGGCAACCGTTCGGCACTGCTTGTTAGCGGCGAGGCGGGTGTGGGCAAGACGTCGCTGATCAGGGCCGCGATCAACGCCTCGACTGGTGATCAACTTGTCGTTGGCTGGGGTACCTGCTGGGCCGGTGAAGGGGCGCCTGGGTTCTGGCCGTGGATGCAGGCGTTCGATGACCTTGTCCGGGCTGTCGGGTTGGAGGCGGCTGTCGCGGCCGCAGGCCATGACAGCGACACGCTCTCGGTGGTGATCCGTGATCTTGGTCCTGCGGTGGAGACGACCGATGATCCCGATCGACATCGTCTGCTACTGCTCGATATCGTCGTCCGCTGGTTGGAGGCGTTGGCATCTGACCAGCATGTCGTCATCGTGCTGGATGATCTGCAATGGGCCGATTCCTCCACGTTCGACTTGCTCGATCATGTCCTTGCTGCACCCGTGGCGGCCCGGCTGGCGGTGATCGGCGCCTACCGTCACGACGAACTCGATCAGAGTGCCCGGGCACGGCTGGCGACTGCCGGATCGCATGCCGAGCACGTTCACCTCGAGGGGCTGACCGTAGAGGGGGTTGAGGAATTGCTGGGGACGATCTGCGACCCGGCGACCGCCCGCAAGCTGGCTCCCGAGCTGCACCGACGAACCGGAGGCCACCCGCTATTCGTCAGCGAACTCGCAAGACTGCCCGAGCTCGGTGCCGGAGGCCCGTTACCGACTGTGGTGACGGGAGCCGTTGCTCGTCGCCTGGAGACTCTGCCCCGCGGGAGCCGGCGGGTGCTGGAGGCAGCCAGTGTGCTCGGAAACCGTCTCCTTCCCGACGTGCTGGGATCGGTGGCTGCTGAGTCTCCGGCGATGATCGTCGACCGCCTGGGGCCAGCCATCAACGCCGGCCTCATCCGGACCACGCCCGGAGACGAGTTTTGGTTCACCCACGACCTCTTTCGAGAGACTCTCTACGGACAGCTCGATGCCACCGACCGTTCACAGCTTCATGGCGGAATCGGCGACGCCCTCGAGATTCGCATTGAACGTGGTGCCTACGTCCCACCGGGCGACCTCGCCCGGCATTTCGCCCAGGCGATCAGAACCGGCGATCCGGCACGGGCCATCCACTGGGCTCGCGAAGCTGCACTCGATGAGCGAAGGCGCTCCGCGTTCGCTGAAGCCGCAAGACATCTACGTCGCGCTCGCTCCGCCGCCGCCGACGCCGGGTGGCGGATCGAGCCTCAGCTCCTCGTCCAATTGCTGATGGATGAAGCAGACAACCAGGCACGCTCTGGCGACCCTGACGTCGCTCGCGGTTTGCTCGTCGAGGCGGCAACAGCAGCGACCAGCCCGGAACAACAAGCAGACGTGGCCCTCGCAGTTCAACGACTCGGCGCCAAGTTTGCCGCCCCGCGCCAGGAGATCGTCGCCCAGCTCGAAGCGGCAACGGAAGCAGTGACTGGTGTCGATCTCACAAGACAGGCACAACTCACGGCTGCACTGGCACGGGAACTCCAGCACTCGGTGGCAGGGGATCGGCGCAGAGCCGGACCTCTCAGCGAAACAGCACTTGCCCTCGGCCGAGAGTCAAACGACGACGCGACCCTCGGGGCATGCCTGCTGGCTCGCCATGACGCACTCTGGACACCTGGTACCGGAGCCGAGCGAGCCCGACTCGGTAACGAGATCGCAGTCGTCGGGAGTCGGCTAGGGGACACAGACCGATTAGCTGAAGGTCTGCTCCTGGAAGCCAATGGAATGATCGAGTCCGGTTCGGCGGGATTCCGACCAGTTCTCGATCGATGGTTCGAGCTCCTCGAGGAACGTGACGAACCCCGCGACCGCTATATGGTCGAGACCCGTCGCGCCGCCCTCGCCCTACTCGAAGGCGACACCGACCGAGCAGAAACGCTGATGCATGAGGCCGCTCAGATCGGCTACCGGATCCACGAACCCGACACGGGCAACGTGCTCATGTCGCAGCGGGTTGCGCTCGCTCGGGCTCGCAACGATCCCGATGAGCTCAGAACGCTCGCCGCCGACGCGGTCCAGTGGTGGACCGGCGCCCCCTTGCTGGCGCACGCCGTGGCATCGGGCGCCTACGCCGCGGCAGGCGATCTTGAGTCGGCCGCTCGCGCGGTCGCCACGGTGGCAGGGTCCGGAGGTTGGCAAAGCGAGGCTTCGTACCTTCAGTCGGTTCTAGTCGCCCATCTCGCCGAGGCGGCCACCGCGCTCGGGGACATTGAGCTGTGCCGCAATCTGCTCGACGGCATCGTCGACCTCACTGATAGCTGTGGCGTCAACGGCGCCCTCGTGGCCTTCGCAGGCCCATTTGCTCACACGGCAGGCATCCTGTCCGGCGCCCTCGGCGATCATGAGAACGCCACCATGATGCTACGTCGCTCGATCGCCACCGCGCGCCGGCTCGGGGCCGGCGTATGGGTCCGCCAAGGAGAGGATGTCCTTCGTGCGATCGCAGTGGATGGTTCAGACAATCACGACGGCGAGGAGCCTGATTTCGAGGTGGCTTCGCTGACGCGGAGGGGGAAGGTCTGGAACGTTGCGTGGCAAGATGAGAACGGAAGCATTCCCCATGTCAAGGGACTGGCCGACATCGCTGTTCTCGTCCGCCACCGAGGTCAGGATGTATCGGCACTTCAGCTCGCGGGAGGGGCATCAGCCGCGGCCGGTAGCAGCGGGGAAATGATCGATCTCAAGGCGCTCGGGATCTACCGGAGCCGCCTCGATGAGCTTGGAGCTGAGATGGACCAAGCCGAAGATGACGCCGACATCGGAAGAGTCGAGCACCTTGAGAACGAGCGCGAACAACTCCTCGCCGAGATCAGGCGAGCCACAGGCCTCGGTGGCCGGCTCCGCAGCAACGCCAACGACCCCGCCGAACGAGCCCGCAAGGCGGTGAGCGCCCGCATCCGAGACGCCATCCGTCGACTCGACACCGTGGTCCCGTTGCTTGCTGGACACCTTGACCGGTCCATCCAAACGGGCCTTCGATGTTGCTACAGGCCGCCCGACGAGGAAGCCTCGATTCGCTGGAACGTGGACGACTGACAGCTGTCTCCGAGTCGCCGATCGCTGCGAACGCTGGGTAGAGGGAGAATGGCTCCCACAGCCACTCTGCCACCTGACCGAGAGCCCATCCAGACGGCAGAAGCCCCGCAATTGCGGGGCTTCCTGTTGCACGCCCGGGAGAACTCGCACCTGTCACTGCGCGACAATCCCCATCCTTCTGATCCGTAGTCACCTGGGCTGGGTGTTGTGCGGTGCTGGTGAGTTCTGTCTCGCCCCCTGACGTTGAAGTCTCCGAGTGCCCCGATCCGGGGAGTGTCCTCCAAGCACCCTCCATTGTCTGTCGTTGGGTAGAAGGCGGGTAGAAACGATCCCTCCCCAGCTACTTGTTGATCTCGTCCGGAAGGCTTGCCGACCACAA
>CBDUNF010000210.1:0-6149 GCA_965368515.1 uncultured bacterium | reverse complement strand
GGTCCAACCAATGCGCTTCGTCATGGCGATGCGCTCGTTGCTACCCAGCTCTTCTTGGGCAACGTGGTTGACGCCGACACAGGTGACGTACTCGTAGATGGCCTCGCCGTTCCGCTCGGGCTGGCCTCGGATGGAGAGACGCTGTACGTCGGCGATTGGGCGTTCGGCAACGTGTGGGCGGTCAGCGACTCCGGCACGAGTCTGCTGGCCGAAGGTCTGGTGTTGCCTGAAGGGTTGGCGGTCGATGGTGACCGGTTGCTCGTCGTCGAGACCGGCCTGCAACAGGTCACGGCAATAGACCTTGCCACGGGTGATCGAGCTGCCGCGATCGTCGGCTTGGACTATTCGGACCGGATCCCCCAGGACTTCTTCCCCTTCGGAATGGTGGGTTCGGTTGCCGTTGGTGACAACGGCTCGATCTACGTCTCTGACGACGGAGTGAACAAGGTCTACGAGTTCCGGCAACACACTCGAGGCTAGAACCCCCTTGGACTGATCGCAGTGGGCGCTCCAAAGGGAGCGCCCACTGTCGCGTCAGCCGTCGAGGGGGCGCAGGTCCTGGAGTGTCGTAGGGACAAGTTCAGCAACGGTGGGGTGAATGTGCACAGCTCGGGCGATCGTTGTGTAGGGGGCGTCGGCATACATCACACCCAGCAGCGACTGGATGACTTCGTCACCGTTGATCCCGAAGATCGACCCACCGAGGAGTTCCCCGGTATCGGCGTCGACGAGGAACTTCATGAAACCCGCCGTCTCGCTCATCTCGATGGCACGACCAACATGCCGCATCTGTCTGGTGCCGACCAGCACTGTCCGCCCGGTCTCCCGAGCCTGGGCTTCTGTCATCCCCACCCGCCCGAGCGGCGGGTCGATGTACAGCGCATAACAGGGAATGCGGTCGGAGACCCGTCTCGGGTCGTCATCGAAGAGGTTGGCGGCGACGATCTCGTAGTCGTTGTACGAAGTGTGGGTGAAAGCTCCCTGCCCGTTGCAGTCACCGATCGCCCAGACACCGGCAACGTTGGTACGGAGCTGGTCGTCGACACCAATCATGCCGCGGCGATCAATCTCGATCTCGGTCGTATCCAGCCCAAGATCATCGGTATTGGGAACCCGCCCGACGGCGAGTAGCAGATGAGAACCGACAACCTCAGGCGGACCATCGCTGCACTCGACGGCCGCAACCACTCCATCGGGATGGGAGGCGAAGCCGATGCACTCGGCATCGAGCTCGACTCGAATCCCCTCTGACTCCAGTACCTCCTGCATGGCGGCGGACACGTCCGGGTCCTCTCGGGACGCAAGACGCGGGCCCTGCTCGATGACGGTGACCTGCGCACCGAACCGGCGGTACATCTGTGCAAACTCGAGGCCGATGTAGCTTCCGCCGATGACGATGAGGTGGTCGGGGACCTCCTCCAGCTCCATGATGCTGGTGCTGGTCAGGTACTGGACCTCCTCGATGCCGGGAAAGTCGGGGACACGGGGTCGGGCCCCAACATTGATGAAGACCCGATCGGTTTCAAGCACCCGGTCGGCGACCACAACACGGTTTGGTCCGTCGAGGACCGCATGGCCGCGCACCAGGTCGACACCCTCGAGACTGTCGATCCATTTCTCAACACGAGCGTTGGCCCGACCGGAGATATGCTTCATTCTCTCTTTGACCTGCGGCATATCCACGACGGGTTCGCCCGGTGTGGAGAACCCAAACTCGCCGCCGCGACGCGCCATGTGGACGGCCCGGGCACTGGCAACCAACGCCTTTGTCGGGATGCAGCCGGTATTCACACAGGTGCCGCCGAGCAAATGTCGCTCAACTACGGCGACCCGCCACCCTTCCTCGGCCGCCCGCGCCGCCAGCGGTGGCCCAGCCTGACCCGTTCCTATCACCACTGCGTCGTACCTATCGGACATCGAGGCATCTCTTTCGTCGATTAGGGAACTCTAAGACGGAAGGTGTTGTGCCGCGGCCGGTCGAGCGCGAACGGCTTTATCAACCGGCTGCCAAGCCGACTGACAAAACATGACTACACCGAACGGCGACCGGCGGGGTCTGGCACTAGGACTCGTGCTTCTTGTCGCCGCGACGTTCGTAATCGTCTCGACTCGGGAGATCTCCAACACGCGCTCCCGCGTGTCGAACTGGATCGATGGCGAAGCGGAGCTCGTCCAAGAGGATGTAACGGAAGCGATCGATGCTGTCCTCGCCGACTTGGAGTCCGTCGCCGCGTTTATCGAGGGAGGGCACCCAACGTCATCTTCCTTCTCTACTTTCGTTCAGCAGATCGACGGAACCGCCCATGCGATCGGTATCGGCTACACCCTGGTCGTTCCGGCCCAAGACCTCGACGCCTACGTAGCGGAACAGAGGGCAGTTCACTGGTCTGAGTACGAGGTCTTCGGTCTGAGCGAAACCGCAAGCCCGGTGCCCCTCGACAGAACCGGGCGCGCTCTCTTCTTCCCGGTCGCGTTCTTTGCGGTAGGAGATCTCGTTGCCCTCGGAGTTGACACATTCGGCAAGGCTGCTCAGAACGCTGCCGGAGCAGCCAAGATCCACCACCTCCCGGGCAAGCACTTCCTCCAGGAGGACCAAGCCGAAGCCATCGCCGGCTTCGTGTCGGATTTCGTCGCCGGGACAGCGTAAGCGGACGACCAGAACAACGGCCTGAGCCTTCGTACACCGATGTGGAGCGGACAACGCTCTCGGTACTGATGTGATCTGCGACGCAGCGTTTCGCACGACACGAAAGATCAGCGAGTAGGTTCGGATTGTCGACGTCGCCTGGACCTAGGGGGTCTGCAGTTGAAGAAGCTTCTCCTCATCGTTGCGCTCGTTTTGGCCGCATGCGGCGGCAGCGACCCCGCCGAAACAACAGCGAATGACCCGACCACCACCGCGCCGGATGCAGCCCCCGATAACAACACGACGGCCGCGCCAAACACCGAGGAGACACAGCCACCACCCACCACCGAAGGATCTAGCCCGTCGCCAGGGTCGATCGGGATCGTCCTGACCATCGGCGATGAGACCTGGGAGTTCGATGGTGCACTGTGCGCCTATGTAGGAGCGGTTCCAGGCGAAGACGGGTCCGAGTGGAACGTCTCCAATGTCAAGGATGGCGCCCAGGTGTATGTGAGTGACGACTCGTTCGGGCCACTTGTGCAATTCGCCGACATCTCGAATGGGGGAGACCCGACCTTCAATTGGGAGTCCGAGGCAGACGGTCTCGAGATTCTGGTGGTCGCCAACGACATCACAGTCACAGGACAATTTACCAATTCGGTCGACGGCACGGGCCCCATTGCGGGGACTCTCACTGCCACCTGCCCTGGTTGGGCGCAAGGCTAGGAATCCAACCAACACCCTTCTTCACCGAGACAGTTGAGCTCTTGCGCTCTGTCCGTAACCACGACTTCGACACCCTGGCCGAGCTTTGCGACGATGACTTCGGTATCGTTGATCTCGATCCGAGTGGCGGCAACGTCATGGTTCGGACACGTGCGGACTGGGAGAACTGGTTCCGTCGGTTGTTCTGCGGACTCGATGCCGCCTCAAGTGCGCAGGGGAATCGCACTGTTACCCGGCAGGATGTCGAATCGATGTGGGCAGCTTCATCTGGAGGATGCAGCCCGTCTCCTCGCCCATGTCGCCCTGGAGAGGTGGTCGGGTACCTCCGCCGTTTCTGATGGCGACAACGTCACCTGGACTCAGTTCTTCTCGATCCTCGAGGAGCTCTACCCACGGGTGCGCCTCCTCACTCTTCCCTCATGGTTCGCATACGCCGGAGCGGCCTTGCTCGAACCAGTTGCCTCACGACGCTCCCGCCCCACCCTGTACACAAAGGACACGGTCGTTGGATTCAACCTCAACGTGCCGGTTGAGGCGGGGCTGGTTTGGGATGACCTCGGTGTGAAACCGCTCTACCCCAGCGTCAAGCAGGGAATCCCCGCCGTGCTCGATGGCTATGTGCGATACCGTTGGCGCCATCCCATCCTGGATCGACACTCCTGATGCACGACACCACCAGCTCGGCCGATGTGATCGTGGTCGGCGCGGGAATGGCCGGCCTCACCGCGGCAGGCGAACTGGCAAGGGCCGGCGTGTCCACGATTGTGCTCGACAAGGGCCGCTCCCCCGGCGGGAGGATGGCGACCCGAACCATCGGCGGTGCCCGTTTCGATCACGGCGCACAGCACTTCAGCGCCCGTTCCGAGCTCTTCAGGGCCAGGGTGGGCCAACTACGAGAAGCCGGCATCGTCACCCAGTGGTACGAAGGAAAGAGCCGCACAACCCCCGGCCTGGGTAGTGAGGCCCGTCTAGTCGGATCCGGCGGAATGCGACGGATCCCCGAGCATCTCGCAGTGGGGCTCGACGTAAGGAATTCGATTGCGGTCGATCGACTGGTCGTGACCGGCGCCGGAATCACCGCATTTGCGGGCAAACGATCCGTAGCTCATGCGGCGGCAGCCATTCTGACACCCCCGGTCCCCCAACTATTGGGGCTGCTGCGGGCCAGTGATCTGCGGCCAGGATCCGACATTGTGGAACGGCTCGAGACCGTCACGTACAACCCAAACCTCACTGTGATGGCATCACTCGATGCCCCAAGTGGTCTACCTGCCGGTCATCTCGCCCAGCCGGCACCGGATGTGGCCTGGCTTGCGGACAATCAGCACAAGGGAACGTCTGAGCTCCCTGCGGTCACTATCCATTCCACTGCCGATTTCGCCCGCGCTCATATCGAGGAGGATGCCGAGGCATGGGCGCAGCAGCTCGTTGCTCAGGCCGCGCCCCATTTGGACGGACGAGTCATCGCCGCAAAGCCTCACCGCTGGAGATATGCCGAGCCACGGACCACTTTCGACTCCGGAGCGATCGTGATCGACCTCGCAAGCCCGGTCGTTCTGGCAGGCGAAATCTTCGCCGGCGCCAAGATTGAGGGCGCATTCCTGTCCGGCTCGGCCGCAGCCGATGCGACGCTGAGGCATCTGTGAGGCACATCCGCGCATCGATCGAAGTAAATGCCGCTGCCGACGGAGTCTGGAGGCTTCTCACCGAGTTCGACCAATGGCCCAAGTGGGGTCCCACCGTTGTCGATGTCGAAAGCGAGGCAGCGACGGTCGCCCCCGGAGTGACCGGCCGGGCTAGCGGTAGATGTCGTTCGTACCCGAAACTCGGGCATGGATTCTGCATTGGCCCTCTGTTCGGCTGTGAGCCTCGGTTGCGGAAGCAGACGAGGAGTTGGCGTCGACCGCAACGACGAAATCCGCATTTCCTGTCTTGCGAAAAACGCGTGATACGGGATCTGGCGTGCGGATGTTTCGCAGCATCCGGCGTTCGTCCGCCAGGAGTGCTGGTGTGGCGAGGGCGCCCAGGCGTGAATCTGTTTGTTGCATCGGGTACCGCCCGGACTCGGGATAGGACGAGCCTCCCGGCGGTGGTGCAGCTCAGGGTGAACGGAGTGGGAACCGCTGTGCGGCTTCGGTCAAAAGGACGTTGTTGCGATAGAAATTCGCCAGGGCTCTGAAGACGGTGATAGCGACAAAACCGATGGCACCAGCGCGGTACGACCACAATCCAAGAGGGACAAACACAACCGGCAACCACCAGATCACGTTGTAGCCGATGTACATCAGCCGGGTCGCTGATCCCATCGCCGGCTCCTTGGTTCCTTGCTTCTGGCGGAGCCATGCGAACCGCATGGCGGAGTGTTGCTCCACAACGATTCAGTAGAAGGCGCTGACAATGACGAGCCCGATGAAAGCGGTTCGATCAGAGAAGACATCAGAGGTGAGCGCAACGAACGCAAAGGCCACCGCCGGGACACCTGCCGAGAGCGCAAGGATGTTGTTCCAGCCGACTGTCAAGAACCGATCCCGGTTCTCATCGCTCACTAGATGTGCCACAGCAGGTCCTCAGGTCTGGCACGGTTACGAG
This sequence comes from uncultured bacterium, assembly GCA_965368515.1. GTDB lineage: Bacteria > Actinomycetota > Acidimicrobiia > Spongiisociales > UBA5794 > JAAETI01. Next base: position 208 of record CBDUNF010000210.1, on the reverse strand, counting down.
GGCAACCGGCGCCACACCATCCTACGGCGTCGGCAACTATCGCAGCTAGCCCCGAGTTGCGGAGTCAGAATGCTGGCTGACCTATGCCGCTGCTTCGTCGTCGATGGCCTCTGGGCAGCGGCGCAGCACACCGTTGCCGCCCTCCTTGCGACGCCACTTGGGCACATCGGCGAAGAGGCGAGCGATGTCTTCGGCATCCAGGGTCTCG
>CBDUNF010000209.1:0-6165 GCA_965368515.1 uncultured bacterium | reverse complement strand
CAGCTGCCGCTGCCGCGGTTGCCGCAAGATCCGTGATGAGACACTTTGGGTTCGACGGCGTCTCCACCCACCAAACATCACCGGCTTCCAAGTCGCCGGGCTCTGCCAGGTCCCAGGTACCCCGCTTCGCCTCGGTTGTCACGAACACCGAAACTCCGTGATAGACGTCGTCGGGAAGGGCAATCCGCTTCGGCCTGACATACCTGAGGACCGCAGCTGCCGCGGCCATCCCCGAGGGATACGCAACCGAGTGGCCGCCCTCCAAGACCCCGAGAACGGTCTCGAGACGCTCAGTGGTCTCGTCGCTCAGCCGCTTGTAGACGCGTCCGTCTTCGGAATACTCAAACGTCGTGCTCGGCCTGATCGGCGGAGCGATGTCGGGAAACTCCGCGATGTCGTCGTCGGCATGGAGCGCCGCGGTGAACAGATCTCTTTCCATGGGGGGCACTGTACCGATCCGTAGCTGTCACTCCCTCGTTCCTGGCTGACCGGCAACGATGTGTCGCACAGGTGAACCCAAGAACCGGGTTTCGTTGCCGACGTCCCGCTATGTCACCAGATACGCCAGGTGGGCGACAGCGAACAAAGCGGCCGACCAGATCAGCCATCTCGAGAACCGATTGGCAAAGGCCGGGTCGCCCCCAGCCGACAGTCGCTCATGCAACACAGCGTGGACGACTAGAAACACGTCGATGCTGCCTTCGATCCACCGGGTTGCTGACGTCGGCCCTGCTGCAATGAGCGCCATGAGCGCCACGAACAGCGGCAGGTGCAGCCCGATGAACCAGCGCAACGCTCCCTCGTCGGGGAGTTTGCGCAGGACAAAGAGAAGACGCCACTCCTTCTTGTCGATTGCGTCCATCTCGTGCAAGAGCAGGCAGGACACCGCAACGAAGAAGAGAAGATCTCCAGCCATCTACGCGCTCATCCCAGCCTTCCTTCTGCGTCGGACCAGCTTCTCTGCTTCGACGGCCCAGAACACTACCGACGAGACGGCCAATGCGATCGCCAGCTCCAGCATGGAGAGCGGCTCAGTGCCGAAGACCCGCTGGAGCGGACCCCAGTAGATGACCATCAGCTGGAGCGCAAAGGTAACCAGCACTGCTCCCAACAGCGGGGTGTTGCTACGTAGGCCGAGCTTGAATAGCGACTCACGGTCGGATCGGACCGACATGGCCTGGCCCATTTGCGACATGGTCAGCACGGTGAAGATCATCGTCTGCCAGGCCGGGTTGTCGTCCTGGTAGTAAAACAGGCCACCGAGCAGCGAGATCACGCCCATAAGCAGTCCGACCCAGAGGATGTGCTTGCCCATACCCCGCCCGAATATGTTCTCGTTGGGCGCATAAGGCTCCCGATCCATGACATTGGCCTCAGACGGCTCGAACGACATCGCAAGGCCGGGTAGACCATCGGTTACGAGATTCACCCAGAGGATCTGGATCGCCGTCAACGGCAGTGGCAAGCCGAGGAACGGTGCCAGCAGCATCGTGTATATCTCGCCGCTGTTGCTGGTCATCGTGTACTTGATGAACTTGCGGATGTTGTCGTAGATCGTCCGCCCCTCTTGGACTGCTTTGACGATGGTGGCGAAGTTGTCATCGAGCAGGACCATCCCACCGGCTTCCTTGGAGACATCGGTCCCGGTGATACCCATGGCAACACCGATATCTGCTTTGCGTAAAGCGGGGGCATCGTTGACGCCGTCACCGGTCATTGCGACGACTTCGCCCTGATCCTGGAGGGCGGTCACGATGCGGAGCTTGTGCTCGGGCGATACTCGGGCGTAGACCGAGACTTCCTGGACCAGAGCCTGCAGCTCTTCATCGTCGATCTCGTTGAGTTCGGCTCCGCTCACGACCCGACCAGTTGTGTCGATGCCGACATCTGCCGCAATTCGTTTCGCAGTCAGCGGGTGGTCGCCGGTGATCATGACCGGCCTGATCCCGGCTCTCCGGCAAGCCCGAACGGCGGGAGGGACCTCGTCGCGAGGTGGATCGACCATTGTGATCATTCCGAGCAGGGTCACATCGGCTTCGAGGGATTCGACCTCTTCGTCGGAGGGCCGCGCCTGCAATGGCCGCAGCGCCACCCCGAGCACCCTGCGGCCTTCGTTGGCCAGATTCTCGTTTGTCTCTCGGGTGTTCGACCGGATTTCCTCGGTCAGCGCAACCGCACCAGTCCCCATCCATATCGACGTAGCAAGATCAACGAGACCGTCAGGCGCACCCTTGATCATCGCCACCCACGGAGCGCCGATCACGGCCTGCAAGCGCTGTGGAACCTCGTGAACGGTCGTCATGCGTTTTCGTTCTGAAGTGAACGGCGCCTCGGCGACACGGGGCCATTCGCGGTAGATGTCGGCCGGGCTCAGGCCAGACTCGAGCGACGCCACCGCAAGGGCGACCTCGGTTGGATCCCCGACGTGTTCAGCAGCCCCGGAGAGGTCCAAGATGGTGTCGTTACACAGGAGCGCACCGACCAGAGTCATCATCGTCGCAGTGCTGTCGCTGTCCGCTTCGAGCATGACTTCGGCGAGTTCGAGGACCGCTCCGTCGGATGCGATCTCGGTTGCGACCATTCGGTTCTGAGTAATCGTCCCTGTCTTGTCCGAGCAAATGACCGTGACCGAACCGAGAGTCTCGACCGCGGGGAGTTTCCTGATCAACACCTGGCGCTTCAACATCCGCTGTGCGCCGAGCGACAGCGCAATCGTCACAACCGCGGGCAACCCTTCTGGCACTGCGGCAACAGCCAGAGCGATTGCGGTCAGGAACATCTCCCTGACCTCCTCGCCACGGATGAGGCCAAGCACAAACACGACGGCGACGATGCCGGCCGCAGCAATCGCCAGCCCCTTGCCCAGTTGAGCCATGCGACGCTGCAATGGTGTGGCTGAGCGATCAATGCTCTGAAGGAGATTGGCGATATGCCCGAGCTCAGTTGCCATCCCGGTTCCAACCACGACGGCAGCACCCTTGCCGTGGGTAACGGCTGTCCCCATGTAGACCATGTTGCGCCGGTCCCCGACATTGAGGTCCGCCGACCCGAGCGCGGCTGTCGTCTTCTCGGTGGGGTACGACTCACCGGTCAACGCCGCTTCGGCAACCTGGAGGCTGGTGGCTTCGACCAGTCGCCCATCAGCTGGGACTGCCGACCCGGCCTCGAGCAAGACGATGTCGCCCGGCACTATTGCGCTGGCGGACACGTCGACCACGGTGTCATCCCGGCGGACCCTAACCAACGGAACGGCAAGCATCTTCAGCGCTTGGATCGCTCGCTCAGCCCGATACTCCTGGACAAACCCCAAGATGGCATTCAGTACGACAATCACCAGGATGACGGCGGCATCGTTGGTATCGCCGATCGCAGCGGCGATCACTGCCGCGACCATCAGAACGATGACCATCGTGTCGGTGAACTGGTTGAAGAAGAGGCGCCACGGCTGGATCCCGTCGCGTTCGACAAGTTCGTTTGGCCCAAATCTCTCTAGGCGTTGACCAGCTTCGGCGGAGGTCAACCCGCCCGCGGCGGTCACATCGAGGTCGGCAAGCACCTCTTCGGCTTCACGGTTGTGAAAGGTGGGCACCGGCTTGGATTCGGGTAGCTCGCTCGTGGTCATGCTGAGACGTTACCGGAGCCGAGTCCGCTGTCCTTAATTCACCAGCTCGAATGCTTCCGGGTAACTGACCGGACCGATCGGCGCCGCGGCCGGATCGCCGATCACCAGCGCCATGAAGTGCGGCCCGCTGTAGAGGCTTGGATACCGAGTCGCCGCGGCAGAGGAGAAGCCGAAACGCGAGTAGTAGGTCGGGTTACCGACGACGAGAACAACCTGTTCGCCGCGGGCAGAGAGTAGTTCTAGACCAGCGTTGATGAGACTCGACCCAACGCCTGTGGCCTGGAAGTCCGGATGCACGCTCACGGGTGCCAATGCCGCTCCTCCGACCGGTCCATCGACCGTGTCGATGATGACCCGGGAGAACGCAACATGCCCGGCGAGTCGGCCGTCGCTTGTCGCTACTAGCGAGACCAGTAGCTCGCCGGATTCGCGCAGGGCATCGACGAGGTCTGCCTCTTCAGTCCGCCCATCAAAGGCGGTGGTATTGAGGATTTGGATTTCGGCGAGTTGGTCGGGCGACTCCGGGATTACCTGCACCGTCACAGCGACAGCTCCAGCGCTTCTTCGGTCGCGACGGTCCCGCCGATCGATGCCGTCCGGCCTTCCCAGCGCAGCTCGATCCGACTGGGGTGCCCGATCTCTTCACCCTGATCGATGGTGGCGACGCCGTTTGGTTCTCCGGCTGCGGCAAACCGCGTGGCCATCGCAACGGCGGCACTACCGGTGGCCGGGTCCTCAGCTATCCCGGCCGCGGGGATGAAGAATCGCATCCTGATGCGCTCTCCGTTGCGGGCGTAGACCGCCAACCCGTGTGCCGCACCGAATGCCTCCCTATCGGGAGCAACTGCGGCAACCTCCTCGGGCGTTGCCAGCTCAACAACCCGGTAGTCGAGCGGCATCTGCACCCTCCAGGTCGTCACCGGGTTACTCAATCCCACTCGCCTGGCGAAGATCGCCCCATCTCGGAACGCATTCTCGATCAACATCGGCGCATCGATCCAGACGACGTCACCGACCGACCGTACTCTCACCTCACCTATCCCACAGTTGATGCGATTGACTCTGCCGCCGGAACTCTCCAGCAACACATGGGCAGCACCCACGAGCGGATGTCCGGCGAAAGGCATCTCCATAGCTGGAGTGAAGATACGGACAGAAGGGACCTCGCCATCTTCGATGAATACGGTCTCGCTGAAGCCGAGATCAGCAGCGATCTGTTGCATCTTGACCGTGTCGAGACCGTCGAGGTCGGTAACCACACCAAGGTGGTTGCCGCCTTCGCCGGATCGGGTGAATACGCGTAGGACAGTGCAGGGACGTGACATCGCCTAAGGGTACTGGATCAAACCGCCTTGGTGGGGTCCCAACCGGTGGCAAGCCCTTCGTCGAGGGCATCGAGACGCGCCACGTCCTCGTCGGTCAACGAGAAGTCGAACACGGCAAAGTTCTCCGCGATGCGGTCGGCGTTGACTGATTTGGGCAGAACCACGAAGCCCTTGTCGAGCGCCCATCTGATGAGCACCTGCGCCGGGGTCTTGCCGTGCGGCCCCCCGATCTCGCTGAGAACGGGATCTCCGAGCTTCCGACCCTTCGTCAGGGGGCTGTACGCCTCGATGACGATGCCGTGTTCGTCGCAGAGATCGATGGTGTCTTGCCGGCTCCGATAGTTGTAGGGCGACATCTCGATCTGGTTGATCGCCGGCACTACGGCGGCACTATCGAGGATCTCCTGGAGATGATGGGCCATGTAGTTACTGACGCCGATATCCCGAACGCGGCCGTCCAGGGTCAGTCGCTCGAGCGCCCGCCACGTGTCTAGGCGCAGTTCCGCGACAGGCCAGTGGATCAGATAAAGGTCGACGTAGTCGAGACCAAGCAGTTCGAGGGATCGATCAAATGCCACCAGGGCCTTGTCGTAACCTTGATCTTCGTTCCACAGCTTGGTGGTGACAAAGACATCGCCACGATCGAGACCACTGGCGGCGATAGCATCACCGACATCAGCCTCGTTGTTGTAGATCGATGCGGTGTCGACGTGTCGGTAGCCCAGGGCCAGGGCATGTTCGACTGCGTTCCTGGTTACCGGCCCCGGTTCGCTCTTGTAGACCCCGAGACCGATGGCCGGGATCGCACGTCTTGTCCGCATGGTGATCGTTGCCATGACGTCCTCACTTGTTGCCTCCAACAACGACTTTATCTGGATTGAGCAATCGACGAATCGGGCACTAGCGTCACAACCGCCATGACGATTACCGAACTGCTCGGCCTAGACGACCTTCTCGCCCAGATGATTCTGGCGGTTGGTGCCGCCATGGTCCTCGGCAACGGATTCGCCATCTACCAGCACCACAGGGGCAAACGTCCGGAAGGCGAGTCGGGAGAGTTCAGAGCCGGCCGGGCGTGGTGGTTTGTTGCCGTCGGTTCGCTGATCACGATCTGGGGAATCGCCAGCCTGGCAACCCGCTGATCCGATTACAATCGGTGGCTCTGCGGGTGTAGTTCAATGGCAGAACATCAGCTTCCCAAGCTGAATACGGGAGTTC
>CBDUNF010000208.1:0-6169 GCA_965368515.1 uncultured bacterium | reverse complement strand
ACTCTTCTGGCGTACTTGGTGTCCATATATGGACACCAAGTACGCCAGAAGAGTGGTTCGGCTAGCACGGCTTCTGCACCACAGGTCTCATGGAGCAGCGAGTTGGCTCAGCCAGGCGGAGCGGGCGATAACCGCACACCCGGACCCAAGCTGCTGCCAGAAGGCATCGCATGAGCCATTGATGCGGTATTCCACCTCTCTGATGGACGTGAACTGAAAGACGTTGGCGTTGAGCGTCGACAGGAAGATCTGGGCTCCCTCGGCCGTCGCCACGCCATCGGGGAAGATGTCGGTACTGGCGAACTCGATGTACGCGGTTCCATCCACGATGCTGAGGCCAAGAAAGGACCCGTCGGCTGAATCGGGGAGTGGGGACTTGAATCCAAGCGCCGCCTCATCGGCATCGGGTCCCTTTGTCATCTCGCGCAACGTAGTTGTCAGCACGAGGTCGGTGGGGGCCACCGCTCGGTACACAAAGGTGCCGCCTATGGCCAGATCGGTGGAACCGCACGGGTAATACACCCGCAAGATGGTTGCGGCCTGATCGGTGGGCTCGTCTTCGACGCAGATAGCGGGGGCAGTGACCCCGTTTGTCGTTGTGGTCGAGTTCTCGACAACAACAGTGGTAGTGGTGTCGTCTTCCTGATCGTCAGAGCTGGGACCGGCAAGGGTGGTCGTAGTCCGAACGGATAGCGTCTCATCCGGGGGTTCGAGCAGTCCCCGGAATGCAGTGATGACGATGAGCGCGAGCACAAAACTGACGGCGGCCACCAACCCGCGCTGAATCATCTGGAGTGTTCGTCGATCCATAGTCCGGCACCCTAACGAGTCTTGGTTCCAGCGCCTCATCAAGCCCTGAACATGGGCAACGTTAACTGATGAAGTACCATATGGAACGCTTCGGGAGCCCGCTCAGGTTCCCCTTATTCGTGTTTAGGCGATGCCCTGAAGAAAACCTCATCTGCAACGATGCCCCGCAGGCATTCGTCCGCCCGGTCGTGTACTGCCAGAGTTCGATTGCAATCGAACTCCAAGCTGATTTCATCAGCCCTAGACCCAGGCTTCTGCCTGGTAGCGGAGTCGTTCGTAGCGCCACTCGCGGTCGAGCAGACCCCAAACCGTATGGTCGAGCCACCGGCCGCCGACCTTGACTTCATCACGCAGGGTGCCCTCCTTGAGAAAGCCAAGCTTGGACACGATCCGTTCCGACGCCAGGTTGCCCGTAGCGATGCGGGTCGTGACGCGGTGCATGTGAAGTTCTTCGTATGCGACCTGCAGGGCACGTGCGGTCGCTTCAGTGCCGATGCCCTTGTTGGTGCTGTCGCTGCGGATCCAGTAGCCGACTTCGCCGACAGAGTTCGCCCGGGAGGTAAACCAAACCGAGACGTTGCCCAGGTGGATGTCTTCGTCATCGAGCAAGCGGATCGAAAAGTCGAACGCCCGGCCGCTCGCCCAAGCACCGATCGAGTCCTTGACGAATTGCGCCGTTACGCTGCGCTGGTAGTTGACCGCCCAGGGCAGATACTCGGACAGTTCTGGTAGCGAGGCCCGCACCGCATCGTGCACGGGTGTGGTGTCCTTGCGCCGAAACGGGCGAAGAACAAGGCGCGGCGTGAACCGCGGTTCGTGACCTAGTAGCTGTGCCATCGTCCGCAGCATATCCCGCCATATCGTAAGGTGCTGCCGTGCGTGATATTTGGACCCGTCTTGGGGCATTCGAACCAGTCCAATACCCAGCCGGGGCTAGATCCGCCGTACTGGTGCCGATCTATCGGGACGTTGAGCAGCAGGTCCGCATTATTTTGACCAGGAGACCCGACCACATGCGCACCCACCCGGGCGATGTGGTGTTTCCCGGCGGCCGGCTCGAACCCGGTGAATCCCCGGAGGAAACCGCCAAACGCGAGGCATGTGAGGAGATCGGGCTGCCACCCGACGGTGTTGAGGTCATCGGTGGTCTTTCGCCAACCACGACGCGCAATCGCACCAATCTCATCGTCCCGGTTGTTGCCAAGGTGCGGCGCCCTGCCGAGTTTGTGCTCCAGGACGAGGAAGTTGCCGCCGTTATCGAGCCGACGTTGCTCGAGCTCCTTGACGACACGAGGTGGCGCACGTCTGACTGGTTCGGCCGAACGATGTGGTTCTATGAGTTTGAAGAGGGCACTCTATGGGGAGCCACTGCATTCATGATGCGAGAGTTTCTGGGGATTCTGCGCGGGGCCTAGAGAGTTCCCTGGGTCACCGCATAAAGCGTGGTGGCGATCGAGGTCGCCAGCAGCGCCAGTACACCGAAGATCTGTGCGGGGGTCAGCCGGGCGAGGAAGCGAAAGATCGCAGATCGCCGGGGCACCGGATCGGGCGCCGGTCGATCCTCGCCTCCGTCGGTCGCAACCATTTCTCGGGCTTCCTCGGCAACGACTTCGAGAACGCGCACCTTGTAGCCGCCGGTGATCATCTGCATCATCGGGAACGTACCGCCGAGGTTGTCCGCAACGATGAACGCGTCGATTCCGGCCTCGGCCAGAACGGCGACGACAAGGTCGGCTTCCAGCTTTGTGTTGTAAGCAGCGATCTCGGTTGTTGGCTCCATCATCCCTTTTCGTCGATCATCGCCCACAGCTTGTCGACATGCTCGGCAGTCGTGTTGGTCTGACCGATGGAAACGCGGATGGCGACCGTATCTCCTAGCGTGGTCGGCGCAAGGGATACCGTCCCATCGGCGACCAGATCCTCCGCTAGTTGTTTGGTTGCGTCGTTCCCGTCGGTGTGCCGGAAGGCTATCAGCGCAAATGGGTGGGGGGCGACGAGTGCAAACCTCCGGTCGGCATCCAGCTTGGCGGCCAGCCCATCGGCGAGGGCAACGTGCTCCCTGATGTGGTGGCGGATGCCAGAAGCACCGTAGTGCCTGAGGACGAACCACAGTTTCAGGGATCGGAACCGACGGCCCAAGGGAACATGCCAATCTCGATAGTCGATTACCTCGCCCGAGAGTGTTGCCTCATTGCGGAGATAGGGCGGCAAAATGCTCATCGCATCGATCAGTGGATTCCGATCTGCGACGTAATACAGGTTGCAGTCGAAGTTCGTGAACATCCATTTGTGTGGATTGAACGTGTAGCTGTCCACTAGTTCGAGGCCGTCCTGATGGTGGCGGAACTCGGGACAGATCATGGCGCTACCGGCATATGCCGCGTCAACGTGGACCCACAAGCCTTCACGTTTGGCGATCTCAGCAATGACACGGATCGGGTCGACCGCGGTGGTGGCGGTGGTGCCCACGCTGAGGGCGACAAACGCCGGGATCAATCCTGCGGCACGATCCTGCCGTACGGCAGCTTCGAATTCGCCGGGGTCCATGGCATAGGTGTCGTCTGTAGCCACGATCCTCATGTGGGAGAAGCCTGCAATCCGTGCTCCCTTCTCGACCGACGAATGGGTCTGATCCGACGCGTATACCACGAGCTTGTCGAGCGGGGCGTTCTTTGTGGCCAGTTCACGAGCCGTCACCATGGCGACGTGCGCGGAATCGGATGCGCTCATTTGGATGACGCCGCCACCCGGGCCGCTTGTCTTCCAGTGCTCCGGCAGGCCCAGCAGGTCGACCATCCAGTCGACAACGACCGTTTCCAGCTCGGTTGCCGCCGGAGATGTCGACCACAACATGCCCTGGACCCCGAGACCCGATGCCACCATCTCTCCGAGAAGTGCTGGACCGGAACTGTTGGCGGGGAAGTACGAGAACCAGTTCGGCGATTGCCAATGAGTGATCCCCGGCATGATGATCTCGTTCAAGTCGTGGACAACGTCTGCAAACGGCTCCGGTTGTTCGGGGGCAGTCTGTGGCAGCGCGCGACGAATATCTCCCGGTTCGACCTGTGAGTTCACCGGGTAGTCCGTCACGTTCTCCAGGTAGTCGGCGACCCAGTCAACCATCTCGTGACCGTGGCGACGGAACTCCTCCGGCGTCATGTGGAATGTGTCGGTCATCCGGTTGGTCCAGTGCCGATGTAGCGTTCGAGCCAGCCCAGGAATTCCGAGTACCAGTGGATGGAGTTCTGTGGCTTCTCGATCCAATGACCCTCGTCCGGGTAATACACCAGGCGGGCGTCAACGTCTTTCTGCTTGAGGATTCCGTATAGGGCCAAACCCTGGGTTACGACCACGCGGTAGTCCTGTTCTCCGTGGATGACCAGAGTCGGGGTTGCCATCCCCGCGGTGTGGGCGAGCGGGCTCCAGCGCAGCACTGCGTCCATGTCCTCCCACGGCGTTCCGCCTACTGCGGCCTCACGGCCTGCGGTCACATCGCTGGCCCACTGGCCGAGGAGATCGGTCACGCCAGCGTGGCAGACCGCAGCGGCAAACCGGTCGGTTTGCCCGATGATCCAGGACACCAGGTAGCCGCCGTACGAGCCGCCGACAATGGCCATGCGATCCTCATCGATAAACCCCTGGGCGACCAGATGGTCGGTGGCCGCCATGATGTCCTGCATAGGCTTGTCGCCCCAAGCGCCGCGGATGGACCGAGTGAAGTCGTCGCCAAATGAGTCCGATCCGTGGAAGTTGACCGAAACCACGACGTAGCCGGCGGCAGCGAAGGCTTGGGTATTCCATCGGTAGTGCCAGGATCCGCCGGAAGCGTTGTGCGGGCCACCGTGGATGTTGTGGACCAGCGGCCACTTCTTTGACCGATCGAACCCGGGTGGGTAGACGATGTGGGTCTGGATCGGGGCGCCGCCCGCGCCGGCAAAGGTGAACTCGCCAATTGCCCCTAGCTGTACCTTCCTCAGTGTGTCTTCGTTGAAGGCGCCGACCATGCGCAGGCCGGCCTCGTCGAGGACGGCGACATCAGCAGGTCGCTCCGGGGACTCTGTTCGAAGCCATAGCGGACCGCGGGTCGGCCTTGGTCCGTGCGCGAATTCTGTCTCAGTCATCCGGCTTGGCGTGTCGGTGCCTTCGGGAAGCAGGTAGACCGCCATGCTGCCCTCGTTTGTGGCGTGGAGTACAAGATCGGAGTCGGCGGTATGTTCCCAGCCGCCGGCCGAGCGATCCCACCATGGCGCCAGGTCGGTTCTGATGCCGTCCACGCGGTCGTAGCTGACCAGCTTCACCTGGTCTGCGTAGTAGTCCCGTTCATGCTGTTCCCCGAAGGTCAGATATCGCCCATCAGGGCTGTATCGCGGTCGCATCTGCTGGGCCGGGAGGCTTGCCATGTCCTGGAGAAGAGCTGGTTCCGGATCGTCGAGGGCCACGGTGTGAACGGCGAATCTGATGCGCTGGTTTGGTGCCGGCTCGATATCAGCGACAAACGCGACTTCAGCCCCGTCCGGTGAGATGTCGTAGACGCCGTCGACGTCATCGAGCGCGAGTAGTCGGTCCATGTTGGGTGTGAGGTCGGTGAGGCTCCCGGTGTCGATATCGAAATGGAACAGGTGATGGATCTCGCCGTCGACCAGCCACTTCTTCCAGAAGCGATATACCGCTCTCTCTGTGACAACCGGTTCGGCCGGTACGTCGTGGCGGCGAGTGAGTTCATCGCTCGTTGCGGCAATGCTGGGGAATCCTTCGAGCAGCGGCACTGCCAATACCAGTCCCGAGCCCTCGGGCAACCATTTCGCCGCTCCAATGCCCAGCGGGAGGTCCGTCAGGCACTCCGCCTCGCCTCCAGCCAACTCGATGACGTAGAGCTGAGGCTTCTCATCTTCGCTGGGTTTCCGCAGGAACGACAGGCGGAGGCCGTCTCTCGAGATCGCCGGGTTTGTCGATGAGCTCCTCGAGCTGGTCAGCACGGTCTTGGCTCCGTCGCTGCCCACCTTCCAGAGGCGTGTGGTCGCCTTGTTGTCAGCTATGTCGTAGGTAGTGACTGGGACGATTGCGAAGTGCCCATCGGGGTGAGGCTCTGGCTGCCCAACTCGGGCCATCTGCCAAAGGTCAGTTGCTGTCAGGTTCTGTGCGCTCATAAGTGCAAGTTAGCTGGGGCCGTGGTTCCAGCCAATGGGCCGAACAGCCCTGGCCAGGCATGATCGTCACCTGATACAAACAGGCTATGCCAAGACCAACCTGCCAATCCGAGCTCCTCGAGGCGATGAGCCGCGAATACGACCGTCTCATGGCCGAGATCGAGGTCATGGGTCCGTCTGACCGGGAGATGCCCGGTGCTTGTGAAGACTGG
>CBDUNF010000207.1:0-6261 GCA_965368515.1 uncultured bacterium | reverse complement strand
AGCGGGGCAGGCACGTCCTGGCTGCGGCCGATCCTTACCAATCGATCTACAGCTTTCGCGGAGCTACCGTCGAGAACGTTGCCTCCTTTGAGAACGACTTCGGGAGCGACGAGGAACCCGCAACACGTATCCTGCTCACAACGTCGTTCCGCACGCCGGCTGCAATCCTCGAGGCTGCCGTCCATGTCACGGCCGGCAATCTTCCCGGTGCTACCGGCGCTGTCGTACCCGCACCCGGTCAGGGCGGAGTCGAGGTATACCTATTCGACCAGCAGGTAGAGGAAGCCGAGTGGATCGCCGCCGAGGCGCAGCGCCTCCACCTCACTGAGGGCATCCCCTACAGCAAGATCGGCGTCTTTGTTCGCAGCAAACGACGGCTTTTGGCCGATCTGTCTCGTGCGCTCGAGCGACGCCACGTCCCGCACGATCTTCCCGGGAGCCGCCTCACCGATCAGCCTGCAGTCCGATTCCTGCTCGACCTTGCGATCGCAGCCAGTGGATGCGACGGGCAGGCGGCAGCCGCCCAGGCGCTCCGCCGTGCTCTACTGGGTTCGCGTGTCGGGCTGACGATTGGCACGTTCCGATCTCTCGAGCGACACGCACGACTACTCAACGCATGGGCGCCGGCGATCCGGGCCGAGCTTCCCGAGTGGTCGCCACTGGCGGACTTGCTCGAGAATCCCGCCTGGGCAACCGAGATGCCGGCGGTTCACGGTATGTGGCATGTCTGGAGCAACCTTCCCGGTATCGAGGAGATGGTGCAGGATCCCGAGAGTGCCGAGGAACGGTCAGCGTGGCGATCGCTGGCACAGGTCCTGAGCAGGTGGGAGGAACGCAACCCATCAGGAACACTTCTCGACTACCGCCGGCTTGCCGAAAGCGACGATTTCGAGGCACAACCGCTTCTCAGCTACCGCCGCCCCGCCGGTGACAGACTGAACCTCACGACTTTGCACCAGGCGAAGGGGCTGGAGCTCGATGTGGCGTTTATCGCTGACGCCGTCGACGGCGTCTTCCCGGATCTGCGCTCCCGTGACTCGCTACTCGGTGTCAGGCATCTGCTTCCAAACGTGCCAACAGACACAGCGAAGTACCGGGCTTTCCGACTCCAGGAAGAGAGCCGCCTCGCCTATACCGCGATGACACGAGCGCGACGCCGCGTGGTTTGGACCGCGACAGAGCGTGGCCTCGATGACGGACCGGGGCGGCCCAGTCGGTTCTTTGCGAAGCTGGCAGATCGGCTGGGAGTAGATCCCGGGCGGCCCCGGGGCCGAATCGCCGTCTGGCCGCTTTCAGGAATCGACGACCCCGACACCCGGCTACCCGTCACCGCTCGGGAGGCGGAGGGTGCCTTGCGACGCACCATGGTCGATGTCGCTGCTCCTGCACCAATCCGTCTTGCTGCGCTCGCGACGCTGACCGAGGGCACACGTTGGAAGCTCCGACCGCCCCAATCCTTCGGCGGGGTCCTTGAACGGGGACCCGACGATGGGCTGGTTGGGCCCAGCCCGACGCTCTCTCCATCACAGGCGCAGCTGTACGAGGATTGTCCCCGTCGCTACGCCCTGGAGCGGCGCCTCAAAGTCGGCTCTGACACATCACTCCATGCCAGCTTCGGCACGCTCGTTCATGACGTCCTCGACAAAGTCGAGAAGCGTGCGATTGCAGAAGGCCGACACAGGAGCACTCTGGAGGAAGCCCTCACTGAGCTCGATTCTCAGTTCGACCCCTACGAGTTCGATGGACCTCCGTTCTCCGACTCGTGGATTGATCGAGCCCGAAGCGGACTGACGCACCTCTACACGAATTGGCCTTCTCCAAAGCGGCGGGCAGCGGTGCTGGAGCATCCCTTGCAGACCGAGATCGCCGGCATCACGTGGGTCGGTCGCGCCGACCGTATCGACACCTCACCGCAAGGACTCACAGTGGTCGACTACAAGACCAGCAAGAGCCCGATGAGCGCCGCTGACGCCGCTCAATCACTCCAACTGGGCTTCTATGCACTTGCGGCGTCGAGAGATCCGGAGCTGGCCAGGTTGGGTGCTGTCGTCGGGGCTGAGCTCTGGTACCCGATGAGCAAGACCAAGAAGGTCACCACCCGCAAGTTCGACATGGCGGGCATCGCAGAAGTCGCAGATCGGCTCGCTAATGCTGCAGCCGGGATCCTGGCCGAAAATTGGTCGCCGCTGCCAAGTGCACAGTGTGATCGGTGTCGGTTGCGCCAACTCTGCCCGGCATGGACCGAGGGAGGAACGGAGTTCGCATGACCTTCACCCCAACGGCCGAGCAACGCGCGATCATCGAGTACCCGATGCTGCCCCTTCGCGTGATTGCCGGTGCGGGTACGGGCAAGACAACGACAATCGTGCACCGCCTCGCCCACCTTGTCGCCAGTGGTCTCAGCCCGGAACGCGCCATCGGTATCACCTTCACCAACAAGGCGGCCGAGGAACTCGCCGGAAAGCTGCGCGATGCTTTGCCCGAGCTCGCCGACTCGGGCCGGGAGGTCGAGGTGACTACCTATCACGGGTTCGCCTATGGAATACTCCAAGAGTTCGGGGCGATCGTCGGCGTTGAACGCGACACCGATATCGTGGGCCCGGGGTTCGTTCGTCAACTGCTCCACGAAGCCATCGCGGCGGGAACCTACACCAGCCTGGACCTCACCTGGATCCCGGCGCGGGTGGACGCCGCAGTGGACCTCGGAGCACAACTAGCCCGCAACCTCCGCACGCCGCAGGACCTCATCGCCGCTCCCGCCGATGATGACGTATCGAGCGAACGGCTCGAGTTGGCGGTAATCGTCGACCGCTACGACGCCGCCAAGCGCGAGCTTGGTGTCCTCGACTACGGCGACCTGATCCTGCTCACACATCGGCTGCTGACCAGTTATCCCGAAATCGCGGCCCGTATCCGAGGCCGCTATGAAGTGGCACTCCTCGACGAATACCAGGACACCGACCCGGCGCAACGCGAGCTGCTGCGTGCAGTGTTCGGTGGCGGATTCCCCGTCACCGCTGTGGGTGACGCCGATCAGACCATCTACGAATGGCGCGGCGCTTCGACGACCAATTTCGACAATTTCCCGCAGCACTTTCCGGCAGCCGACGGCACCGACGCTGCGACGTTGCCTCTGACTGAGAATCGCCGGTCCGGTTCGCTGATTCTCGACACCGCCCACGAGGTGCGTTCGGTTCTCTACGGTGAGGAGTCCTTCTCACCGCTCCGACCGGTCAGCGACGCACCGCCCGGTATGGCGGCGGCCGAATACTTCCGCACCGCAGTCGACGAGGCGGAGTGGATCGCCGAAGAGATAGTCCGGCTCCATTCCGAGGAAGACATCAGCTGGCGAGACGTGGCGGTGATTTTCCGCAAGAACGGCGACATGGCCCTGATTCGGGATGCCCTGCAGGCACTCGACGTCCCCGTCGAGGTCGGATCGCTGGGGGGCCTGTTGGACTTGCCGGATGTTGCCGATCTCCACGCCTGGCTGCGGACGATAGACCGCCCCGGCGACTCAATCGCGCTGGCTCGGCTACTGCTCGGATCGGGCTATCGCCTCGGTCTTCGCGATATCGCCATGCTCAGCAAGTGGATCAGACCAAAGCGGGCCCTTCTCGGCGACGACCCCGACCTGGGATGGCCGCTGGTCGAGGCAATCGACCAACTCGAGGACATCGAGGATCTACGTCCCGAGGCACGCTCCCGATTGCTGTCGTTCCGCCGCCTGTACCGCCGTTTTCTCGAGTTGGCCCAAGGTGCATCGCTGGTGGACCTGTGCCGACACATCATTGACGAGACGGGGATGTGGAACGAGGTTGAGGCCCGCGAAGCTGGGGCTTCGCTGACCGCACGGGTCAACCTCTACCGCTTCCTGGACCTCGCTGAAGAGTGGAGCCCTCTCCGCGGCCGACCCACACTGCAAGCTTTCCTGGCGTATCTGGACCTGATCGCCGACGACAAGTCGGCAGCAGAGCTCGATACCGCAAACGTCGGAACCGAGGATGCGGTTGTTTTGATCACGATCCACCGGGCCAAGGGCCTCGAGTGGGACACCGTCTTTCTGCCGGCCCTCACCAAGGGAGTCTTCCCGGTCAATGGCGGAGCGATGGACGATCCGGACAAGCTGGCACGGTTTATCCCGTACGAACTGCGCTTGGAGGCGCCAGTGCCGATCGATTTGGACGGCGAGGATCGCCGCGATGCGCTGCGTTCGGTTCGGGATCGCCAGGAGTGGCGGACCGCGTATGTGGGCATAACGCGAGCCAAGACCCGGCTCTATCTGACCGGCGCCCATTGGCACGGGGGCGCGAAGAATCCACGTCCACCAAGTCCGGTGATGGAAGCCGCAGCAGCCGCCGACGGCCTTGCCATAAACCATCGCGTAGATGACCCGGGCGAACGACCGAGCGCCATGTCGATCGTCTCGAGCGAGGGCGCTCCGGATCCGCTGTTTCACGAGGGTTGGCGGCAAGCGCTGCGCGACACGATGACTGATGACGAATGGCCGAGACGGCTAGTTCCCGGTGCAGCAGAGTCTTACGATGCTGCTGTGGACCAGATGCACATGATTCTCGACGATATGCCCGCCCCTCCACCAGACACAGATGCTGAGGTCAAGATCGACACGTCTGTGACCGGTCTGGTGACCCTGGCCGGCTGTCCGCAACGATTCTTCTGGTCGGAGATCGAGCCGCTACCCCGTCGACAGGTCGCCGCGATGCGACGCGGGGTCAAGGTACACCGATTGATCGAGCTCCACGGCCGAGGCGAGATGCCGCTCGAGGACCTAGCTGAAGACCTCTACGACGTTACCGAGGCCGATGCACCGATTGGCGCTGGCTCGGACCCATATCAGGTCTATCTCGAGTCGCGTTTTGCCGACATCAAGCCGAAGTACGTTGAGACGCCGATCGACATCGGGCTGACCTCGGGTCGAGTTCGGGGCAGGATCGATGCGGTCTATGAACCGAGTCCAGGCCAGTGGGAAATCGTCGACTTCAAATCTGGGCGCAAGCGTGCCAACCCGACCGCAATCGTGCAGCTGGAGGCCTATGCCGTAGCAGCAGCCGACGGTGCCCTCTCGGCGGTGCCCCCCGATGCCATCACCGTCACCTTCGCCTACCTCGGCGCGGGAACCCTCGAAGAGGTGAAAGTGGACGTCGATGAGGAATGGCTCAACGACGCTCGGGACCACCTCGAATCCCTAATGGATACGGCCGCCGGACCGGAATACCCACAATCCCCGTCGAGCGCCTGTGAACACTGTGACTTCCTGCGATTCTGTGAGGCGGGGCAAGCCCAGGTGTCTCACTGAACCCGACCGTCAGCAACGTCGATCACGATTGTGACCGGACCGGCGTTCAGCAGCTCCACGTCCATCATGGCCCCGAATGTGCCGGTGGCGACGGGTACACCTCGGTCGGCGATGAGCGCCACCAGATCGTCAATCAGCGTTGCGGCCTGTTCGGGTGGGGCTGCATTGGTGAACGAGGGACGCCGACCCTTGCGAACGTCGGCCAGCAACGTGAATTGGCTTACAACCAGAACCGATCCTGCGATATCGACGACGGAGCGATTCATTTTCAAGTCATCATCCGGGAAGATCCGCATCCCGAGCATCTTGTCCACCAGAGCCTCGGCTTCGGCTATTCCATCGTCGTGGCTGACGCCGAGTAGCAGAAGCAGACCCGGACCGACCTCACCGACTTTCTCGTCATCGACGGTCACCGAAGCTCGGGCCACACGCTGGATCACTGCTCTCATCATTGGGGAATGTAGCGCGGCGACCAGGCTCTGGCGCTAGCCGGCAGTCACGAAGTCGATCAACTGCTCAACAGACTTGATGAGAGGAGTCTCGACGTCCTTGTAGGTAGACACCCGGGACAGCACCGCCTGCCAGAACCGGCCGGGATCCTCGCTCTGGCCGAGGGCGGCGATGATCCCCTCCTTCCAGGGTTGCCCGATTGGCACCTCCGGCCAGGCCCGGATCCCCAGACTCGCCGGCTTCACCGCCTGCCAGATATCCACGTAGGGATGTCCGCAGATGAGGACGTTGGAATCAGTGACGGCAGCGGCAATCCGTGACTCCTTCGAATTGGCAACGAGGTGATCGAGCAGGATGCCGAGTCGACGGCTCTCCCCAGGCTGGAACTGCCGCACTTTGGCAACCAGGTCGTCGGCGCCATGCAGTGGCTCAACGACGATGCCCTCGATCCGCAAATCATCGCCCCAGATCTTCTCGATCAACTCGGCGTCGTG
>CBDUNF010000206.1:0-6352 GCA_965368515.1 uncultured bacterium | reverse complement strand
TGTTCTACGCCGACTACGTCGAAACCGCCGCTCACTTCACCCACGCATACGGGTCTTCGCTCTCGCAACCCGCCCAGGCTCACCTCTACGCCTCCGTCCCCATTGCATACGTCTGGGACGATCACGACTACGGACGAAACAACTCGGACCGGACATCGCCGACCCGTTCCCTAGCGCTCGATGCGTACGCGCAGAACGTGCCGCACTATCCGTTGGCGCAGAACGACGCCGTCTACCAAGCGTTCACCATCGGGCGGGTGCAATTCGTGATGCTTGACGACAGATCGCACCGCGATCCCGGAGCCGACCCGGATGGGCCCGACAAGACAATGCTGGGTGACCAGCAAGTCGCCTGGCTTCAGGACCGCCTTCTCAACCCGGGCACCGGTACAGCGATGACGGTGATCGTCAGTCAAGTGCCTTGGGTTGCCGCTCCCGAAGCCGGCGCGGATCATTGGGGTGGCTACACCTACGAACGCCAACTCATCGCCGACTTCATCTCCACCAATGGCATAGACAACGTACTGATGGTCGCCGGTGATGCGCACATGGTCGCCATCGACGATGGCAGCAACACCGACTACTCCGCCGCAGGGAACGCTTCCTTTCCTCTCCTGCAGGCCGCGGCGCTCGATCGACCCGGAAGCGTCAAGGGCGGCCCCTATAGCGAGGGGGCGTTCCCCGGCGGCGGACAGTTTGGCCTAATCGCGGTCACTGACACCGGTGGGCCGACGATCGGGATCCAGCTCAGCGGCATCGACTGGGCGGGGAACACCAGAGTCGAGTATTCGTACACGGTGGATGTGCCATGACCACGACGCAACGGCAGACTCGTTTCCTGACTTTCCTCGACGGATCAAGTCACAGCGCAGCGGAAGTGGGGGACAAGGCGGCACGGCTCGACCGGTTGCTAGGTGCGGGATATCCGGTGCCAACCGCGGCGGTACTCACTACCGCCGCGTACCTGGACGCACTCCGGGATCACCGATTGCAGTTGCTGGTCGAAGATCTGCGCACCTCAGCTCTTCCCGACCGCGACCGTGTCGCCGCGGAGGGCGCCGCGATCGAGCGATCCTTCCTGGCTGCGACGCTGTCTGATCGTTTCGACCGAGCCCTGCAGCGAATCATGGATGATGTCCTCGCGGCGGGTCCTGCGGTGGTGCGGTCCTCGGTAGTGGATGAGGACCTCGGCGCTACTCCTTCCGCTGACCGGTATCTGAGTGGTGTCTTCGTCACGAACAGAACCGATCTCGAGCAAGCCATTCGGCGCTGCTGGGCCTCGGTGTGGACACCCCCGGCGCGCTCGCATCGCCGCAAGTTGCGGATGCACGACCATCACATCGCCATGGCGGTCGTAATTCAGGCCAGGGTCGACGCAGAGACGTCGGGCGTCGCTTTCAGCAGCGATCCCGTACACGGCGAGCACCTTCTCCGGATCCAGGTCACTACCGATCAGGACCGACCACATGACTCGGCAATACACCAACTCCGCAAGGACACGCTCGAAACGGTCTCAACCGGCACCAAACCACCGGCATTCGTCGAAGACCTCGCCCGACTCGTAATCCGCATCGAACAAACCTTTGGCCAACCACAGACCATCGAGTGGGCCCATGACCCGTCAGGCCTCACCGTCCTCGACGCCCGGTCGATGACAGTCGTCGCGGAGCATTCGACGCTCGACGATGGGTTCGATAGCTGCCCGGTACCCGGGGACACTCACACCCCGCACGGAGTCATCGAGATGCTGCCTGGTGTCGTGCCTCCCCTGCTGTGGACGATCAACGCCCCGATGCTCGAGAACGCCTTTCGGTCGGCATTCGCCGATCTCGGGGCGACAACACCGGCACATGGCCGACCGATCGTCGCGCGCTTTGCGGGCCGGGCCGCGCTCAACCTTTCCGCCATCTGCCGAGTCGCCGAATCGCTACCCGGCGGCAACCCGGCCGAGGTGGAGCGCCAATACCTCGGGCGCACCATCTCGAAGGGGGCGGCGAGCAGTTCCACCGAGATGCCGGCTCAGGGTTCGGGAGTCCACCTGTTCGCCGCGATGCGAAGCCGGACCGTTCACAAACGAATCACGGACGACGTCGAACTCATCGACACCGCGGCGCGGACCATCGCCGGGCTGGAGGTGGAGCTCGGCGACCTCCCTGTCCGCAGATTGGTTGCGTATCGGCAACGTGTCCGCGATCTCGCCTGGCGGGGCTACGCCGCCGAAGTCGGTGCCTCGAGCGCGGCGGGTGCCACCTACCGGGCGCTCGAGCTTCTGCTCGAGAGGTGGCTCGACGAAGAAGAGTCCGCCCGGTGGGCACAGCGGCTTACGCGTACGGCCATCGATGCAAGCACCCGGGGCGGTCTACGGGGGGCCGGGCTGGGGTCGGTACTGAGGAACTACGCAACCGCTGAGATTCGTAGCACGATCGGTGCCGGTGGCGCCGATCCTCGCGACGCGATCGCCGCCGTCGGCCCGGTTGGGAAACGGTTTCTGGCGCAACTTGACGGTGCGGTGCGGTCGATGGGATCAAGAGCGGTCTATGGCGATGTGCTCTGGGCGGAGAATGATGAATGGATCTGGCGTCAGCTTCGCCTGCTGATCGATCCGCAACAGATCGCTGCTCATCCGCCGCAGAACGACGCCGATTACGCCACGCTGGTCAAGCGGCTGTCCGGGGACAGGAAGTGGCGGCGAATGAGGATTCTGACCGGACAGTTCATCGACCTGCGGGCTCGCTGGTTGCGGCGCCAGGTCGATGAGACAACCCGATTCCTCGGCCTACGGGAAAAGGCCAAGAACGCTCTGCTGATCCTAGGAGGGGAGGAACGACGCATCATCTTGGAGGCGGCGCGCCGACTCGTCGCTTCCCGCCAGCTGCCCGAGGTCGCGCTGGTCGAATATCTGACCGACGCCGAGCTTGACGGCATGCTGTTTGGATCTTGCGGCGTCGAAAGGAGAGTTCTGGAGCGGCGCCACTCAGTTGGCCGTCGGTGCCTCGCAAGCGATCCCCTGCCCGACTGGTTCTGCGGGGAACTCTCATCCCGGGATGCGCCGAACCAGCCGGAACGCGTCGCTCTCGAGGGCCGGGCGACCAGCCCGGGCCGGGCAACGGGACCCGCGCGGGTTGTCCCGTCACTCGCAGATGGAGCTCGACTCAGGCGCGGTGATGTATTGGTGGCCCACTCGACAGACCCGTCATGGACTCCGCTGTTCCTGGCCGCGGCAGCAGTGGTACTCGAGACCGGCGGTCCCCTATCGCACGCCTCCATTGTCGCCAGAGAGTTCGGCCTTCCGGCGGTCGTCAACGTCCCCAATGCAACCCGCATCTTGCGCGACGGTGAGCCGATCACGGTGGACGGCACCACTGGAAGGGTCGAGCGCCGGGACGAAAGGATCGGATAGTGGTTGCCGTCTTCTTCCCCAGCCTGATGGGAGTGGGCATCATCATCTCGGGGACCCTGCTCGTTTCCGATTGGCTGCGCAGGCTCTTTCCGCGGAGCAATGTGCGGCGCAAGCACAACGTGGTTGTGGGTACCTACGGAGCGGTTGGTGATGCTGTTGACGCTGCCGGCTATCACCTCCGCGAGCCGTGGTTCATCAACCGCGGACTCCGCAGTCGGGGCGCCTACCTCGGCGTTGCCGCGGTGACGGCCCTAGCCGCGTGGCTGTCGATCTGGGCCGGTCACCGCTTGTTCGACGATCCGCTCGGACTGTTCTACGAAAGCCCGTGGGCCATTGGTATCGGCTATGGCGTCGGTGCTGCGCTAATCACGATTGCGATCCTGTGCGTGGCGGTCGCCGTCGTCTATCAATCGCTACCGAGGCCACTTCGATATCTCATTGAACAGACCTCACTGGGCCGCATCGTGCTACCCAGCGATGCGGACCATGCCGCCGCCATCGACAACATCGCAAAGGAGACATGACATGAAACGGGTTCTGGCGCTGATCGCCCTCGTGTGCTTCTTGATCTACACAGGTTCCTACATATTCGTGTACCTGTTCCGGGCGTTCCGGCTGCCCGAACCCACCGGCGGTGCCGTGCAGATCTGGCATGGGGACCCGTTTGCGCGCGCCATCTTGGTTGCAGTCTTCTTCATGATCGGTCTACTCATCGTTCTGTTCGTGATGCTGATGCGACCGGGCGCCCACCGGGCGGGTTCGATGGCCGTTCGTCCCGACCTATGGCAGTGGCTGGTCGAACAGGGCGACCGCACCAACGAGCCCCCGGAGCGTATCGGTGAACGCGCTATCGCCACCTACCGGGCCCGCATCGCAGGCACCGACGCCATGGGCCAGCGGCACTGAACCCTTTTCCACCAGTGGAGGCCTGCTTTCCGAGGCAGCCGAGAGCAGCTCGGCGAGTCCGTCTATTCCATCTCGTAGGCAGGCTTGGAACACACGGTACGTAGCGCGAAGCTGGAACGGAGCCGGGTGACCCCCGGCAGCCGGGACAGATAGCTGCGATGGATTCGCTCGTAGTCTTCGACGTCGGCGCACAGGATCTGCACCACGTAGTCGGCGTCCCCGGCCATGAGGTGACAACTCATTACGCCGGGGACTTCCTTCACGGCAGCCTCGAAGGAATCGAGCAGGTCTTCGGCTTGGCTCGACAACGAGATGTCCACGAACACCGACGTCGCCTTTCCGATTTTGGCGGGATCGATGACTGCGGCGTAGCGGTCGATGACTCCGTGCTCCTCGAGCCGGCGCACCCGGCGCAGACACGCAGACGGCGACAGATGGACATATTCCGCAAGGGCAACATTGCTGATCCGACCATCTACGCCGAGCGCGGCCAGGATGGCTCGGTCGGTCTGGTCCAGGCGAAATGCCACAATAATCCTCCGGGGTTCGGCCGGTCGTGACAACATTATTGCGCACAGGTCGATAATGGCGCCACAAGTCGCAACCAAATTCGAGCTGTTTGTCGATATGTTTGTTAGGTCGCCTCACAGGGAGCTGCTGTTGTGATCGTTGGTGTGCCTCGAGAAATCAAAGTCGCCGAGAGGCGGGTCGGTCTGAAGCCACCATCGGTACGCGAACTTGTCAGCTTTGACCACGAGGTGCTTGTCGAGACTGGCGCCGGCTTCGGTGTAGGCGCTTCGGATTCTGATTACGAAGCAGTCGGCGCCAGGATCGTCCCCACCCCAGCAGATGTTTTCGCCGCGGCCGATATGGTGGTGAAAGTGAAGGAACCGCAAGCTCCCGAACGCGCAATGTTGCGCAAGGGCCAGATCCTGTTCACCTATCTCCACCTGGCTCCGGACCCGGAGCAGACCAAGGACCTGGTTTCCAGTGGTGCCATCTGCATCGCCTATGAGACCGTCACCGACAACAACGGCGGCCTCCCCCTGCTGGCACCGATGTCCCGGGTCGCCGGTCGACTCTCGGTACAGGCGGGGGCTTCTTCACTCGAAAGCGTGCACGGCGGTTCCGGCATTCTGCTGGGTGGGATCCCCGGTGTCGCTCCTGCCAAGGTCGTTGTCATCGGCGGTGGCGTAGTCGGGGAGAACGCTATTGACGTTGCACTTGGTATGGGCGGAGACGTCACCGTGCTCGACAACAACATCGATGTGCTGGACAAGCTCGGTCGCCATTTCGGACCGGCGCTCACCACCATCTACTCGACCGCAGCCTCTCTCGACGAAGAGGTGATCGACGCCGACCTCGTTATCGGAGCAGTGCTGGTCAAGGGTGCCAAGGCTCCCAAGCTGGTGACAGCCGACATGGTGTCCCGGATGCGTCCTGGGTCTGTGTTGGTCGACGTCGCCATCGACCAGGGCGGCTGCTTCGAGACCTCCCATGCGACAACGCATACCGAGCCGACCTACGTAGTCGATGGAACCGTCCACTACTGCGTAGCGAACATGCCCGGTGCGGTGCCCAAGACATCAACTGCGGCGCTGAATGCGGTGACCCTCCCCCGAGCGTTGGCGCTCGCCACCAAGGGGGTCCGGCAGGCTCTCACCGATGATCCGCATTTGCGCAACGGCCTGAATGTGTGCGGCGGTCTGGTCACCGACAAGGCAGTGGCTCACGATCTTGGATACGAGTACGTGGACCCGATGGAGGCACTCGCCTCCTGCGGCTGATCTCTCCACCGCAACCAGAGTCTCGTTGCGGCTAGGTTCGGCTGTCCCGCAGGCTGCTCTTGGCAGCGCTCCGGTGCCAGATGATCAGCGCACCAGCGCCGAGTGCGGTGCCGAGCGTGTTGAAGATGAGGTCGTCAACATCGGTCGCCCGGGTTGCGATCTGGAACTGCACCGTCTCGATGAAGAGGCTCAGGAGCAGCCCGCCGGTCGTCGCCAGCATGAACCGTTTGCCGTTGGAATGACGAGACAGAGCCCCGGC
>CBDUNF010000205.1:0-6356 GCA_965368515.1 uncultured bacterium | reverse complement strand
CGAATCACGCGATCGAAAACCGAAGAAATCAGGTGGCGGCCGTAGCGCCGGTGGATCGCGCAGCGGATCAGGGGGCAAAGGCTCTGGCAAGTCCTCGAGCGGGCGCGGTTCGAGTGGCTATTCACGATCGTCGGGCTCTGGGGGGCGAGGAGGCTCCAAGTCCTCCGGCACCGGCGGCAGCGGCGGGTCACGGTCGTCGGGTACCGGTGGCAGCGGCCGTTCCCGGTCCACCGGATCGGGCGGCGGACGATCGCGGTCGGCAAGTGGCTCTGGTTCGGGAAGATCTCGATCGAGTCGGGACGGTGGGGCCGAGCGTGGACAGAGCCGGGGACGCCGGGAGGACTCGAAGTCGCGGGATCGAGGTCGCAGCGATAGCACCAGACGATCTGGCGAATTCCGCGGGGGTGACCGTCGCGACGAGAACAAACGTGGTGACGGCAGGTTCGACGATTCGCCGCAGAAGAAGCTACCTGCGGGGGCCGAGGGTCTACCTCGCCATGTAGTCGAGTCGCTGATGAGAGTGACACCGGCGGCTCGCCAGAACGCGGCATTGGTGGCTCTTGCGGCAACAGCGGAGGCCTTTGGTGAGGGCCAGTACCACGCTGCGGTCAAGAAGGCTCTCCATGCCAAGGACCTCGCATCACGCGATGCAACGATTCGCGAGATCCTCGCCCTGGCATCGTATCGGATCGGCGACTGGAGCACCGCGTTGCGGGAACTGCGCACTTACCGTCGGCTCAGCGGTGAGACCACCCATATGCCGGTCGAGATGGACGTGCTGCGGGCGCTGGGGCGCGACAAGGACGTCGCCGCCGTCTGGGCCGATTTTCGCAAGCTCGGAGGAGGACCAGCCGTCAAGAAGGAGGCACGCGTCGTGTACGCGTCGTTCCTCATAGATCGTGGTGAGCTCGACGAGGCGGCCGAAGTCATCGGCAAGGCGAAGATCGAGAGCGACCCCTGGCCCGAGGACATGCGGCTTTGGTTCGTGGCGGCGCGGATTGCCGCGTTGCGCGGAGACAAGGCGCACGCCCGCCACATTGCAGATGCCATCGTGCTCGAAGATCCGTCCTTTCCGGGACTCGACGACCTGGATCGGTTGATCGAAGGCATCTGAATCGTGTCAGAGCGCGTCGATAGCCTGCAATAGCCCGCACTTCCCTCGAAAGGAATGTGCCGTGGATCTCAATCTTGCGTTGATATGCGGGAAACTGGCCGCCCCTCCGGAACTGCGTGAATTCGAATCAGGATCACGTCTGCTGCGCTCGCTGATAGCTGTCAGAAGCCAGGCGCCGCACCGCAGGGTCGACGTCATTCCGGTGACGTTGTGGGACCCGCCAGCTGACCATGAAGTGTTCGCTGCGCCGGTGGGTAGCCGCGTCTGGGTCGCGGCGACCGTCCAGCGCCGGTTCTGGAGTAGTGACGAGGGGCGGGCTAGCCGTCTCGAGATCATCGCCAACCACATGAAACTGACCTTGAATGATCACCATGCGGGCGCTTCGTCTGCCGACGCGGGTCCGGGTGGTATTGGCACAGAGGCATTCGATTAGGGTGCCCGGATGCGTAGAGTCTCAATAGCCTCGGCCTCACAGCTAGCGGCAGACGCCGGTTCGTCGGTCGCCGACGCCGGCGGTAATGCGGTTGACGCCGCCATCGGTGCCGCGATCTGCTCGATGGTGACTGAACCTGGAATCATTGCGCCCGGTTCCGGAGGTTTCATAACGGTCTGGCCAGAGGATGGCGAACCCGTAGTCATTGACGCCTATGCAGAGATGCCGGGCCGGGGTCTGCCTGCCGAGCGCTTCGGGCGTGGTGGACGCGAAGTTGAACTCACCTACGGCGGCAAGACGGCAACCATTGTCGGCTACGGGTCGGTCGCCACGCCGGGGGCCTTCGCCGGCCTGTGGCTTGCCTGGGAACGTTACGGCGAGGCGCCCTGGCACGAACTGTTCGAGCCTGCGATTCGGGCGGTTGCTGCTGGATTTCCACTGTCATCTGCCGCCGCCGAGTATTTGGGCCACTCCCATCAGCTGGTCTTTGGCTGGGACCCGCCGAGCTATGACGTGCTCCACCACGCCAACGGACGACATCTCTCGACCGGTGACACCGTCATGATTCCAGACCTTCCCGAATCTCTGCGTCAGCTCGCCGAAGAAGGCGTGACCTCGCTCTATGGGGGTGACCTTGGCCAGCTGATCGCGGCGCGAAGTGAGGAGCAAGATGGCATTCTTACGCTGCGCGACCTGGTCGAATACGAAGCGATCGTTCGCAAGCCCATCATGGTGAAAGTCGACGACTGGAGTATCGCGACAAACGCCCCGCCGGCCGTCGGCGGCGCAACGATGGCAGCGATGTTGCTGCTGATGGGGGTGAAAGGGTTCGACCGTTGGGATGCCCAGGACGTCGCTCGGCTGGTCGGTGTTCAAGACGCAGTGCGCGCGTTCCGTAGGACACGGCTCGATGAGCTCCACGATCGGGGCGCCGAGGCAGCTCGTCTGCTCGCACTGGCCGCTAAGGGGGACCTGAAAGGGATGCTGGCGTCGCCTTCCACGTCGCACACGTCGAGCGTGGATTCCGACGGCCTCGGATGCTCAATAACGGTCTCCGCCGGGTACGGCTCGGGTGCCATGGTGCCGGGCACAGGTATGTGGTTGAACAACTCCCTGGGTGAGGTCGAGCTGCATACCGCCGGTTTCCACGGGGTCGAGCCGGGGGTGCGCCTCGTCTCGAACATGGCCCCAACGGTGGCGCGCTCTCGCCATGGCGCAGTTCTCGCGATCGGGTCGCCGGGAGCGTCTCGGATCACGACAGCGGTCAGCAGCGTTCTCGTCAACTTCATTCACCTCGGTATGTCGCTGAGTGACTCCATAGAGCACGCCCGACTCCACACCGAGATATTTAACGAAGTCCCGACGGTTTCCTATGAACCGGGCATCGACATCTCGGATGTGACCGGGTTTGATCTACGGCGGTTCCCGGACATCTCCATG
This sequence comes from uncultured bacterium, assembly GCA_965368515.1. GTDB lineage: Bacteria > Actinomycetota > Acidimicrobiia > Spongiisociales > UBA5794 > JAAETI01. The sequence goes on along the minus strand of CBDUNF010000205.1, from coordinate 3,369 downwards.
TACTTTGGTGGCGTACAAGCGTCGTTGTGGGATCCGCTGGCGGGATTCTTCGAGAAGGCGGATCCGCGGCGCTCTGGTGGCGTCGCCCACGGAGGTTGATGATGGCTTTCGGCGAAGATCCTGCCGACTTCATTCGAATGGTCGCCGACCCGGTTCGCCTTGCTCTGCTAGGCCGAGCTGCTGAAGGGCGGCTGTCGCTGGGCGAGGTAGCTGCTTCGTTTGGGATACCCGACAAGAAGGTTGCCGAGGCCTTGGGCAAGCTGCGCGCTGCAGGTCTCATCGATGCCGATCTCCGACTCGATCAGGCTGTGCTGCGGCGCACCGCAGCCAATCTGCCGTCGGCTGCTGAGGCGGCGGCGGTGATCACCGATGGTCCCTGGTCAGACGAGGAGAAGCGCATACTGCAACGGTTCTTTTCAGGCAGTCGGCTGCGCGAGATCCCGACGAGCCGGGCCAAGAGGACACTTGTACTCGAGAGGCTGGCGCAAGAGTTCGAGCCCGGTCTCCGCTATCAGGAACAGGACGTCAACTTCACGCTGCAGTTGTTTCACCCTGACTATGCGTCCCTACGTCGTTACATGGTCGAGGAGGACATAATGACTCGCTCAGAAGGTGTCTATTGGAGAACCGGCGGCCGCTATGCCGCGGCGCCGACCTCATGAGTCTTCCTATCACGGTCACCGACCGCGTTGCATTGCGAGGGTGGAAGACGTCGGATGCCGCAGCATTGGTCGAAGAGGCCAATAGCCGGGCTGTGTGGCGCAACCTCATCCACACGTTCCCGCACCCGTACACGAATGACGACGCACAAGCCTGGATTGAGCGTTGCCTAGCTCAGGACCCAGCCGAAGACATCGTGATCGCCCGTGATGATCGTCTTATCGGGGTTTGCGGCATCGCAGTCGGTTCCGGAGTGAGCGTCTATACCGGCCACGTTGGATACTGGCTCGGAGAGAACCACTGGGGAGACGGCGTCATGACGACAGCGTTCGGTGCCTTCCTTGGCTATGTCTGGGACACCTATCAAGTGAAGCGGTTGCAGGCTGAGGTCTTTGCGTGGAACCTGGCAAGTATGCGCGTACTCGAGAAGAACGGTTTCCGCAGGGAGGGCACCCGTCGCTCCGCGATTTACAAGGATGGCGAGTTGATCGACGAGACCTTCTTCTCGCTTCTACGCTCTGAGGTCGAATGAGAAGTCGCTATCGCTTCCTGACTAAACCCAAGTGGATTGCAGGTCATTTGATCGTCATTGTTGCGGTCGTTGTCTTCGTCAGCATGGGTTTCTGGCAGCTGCGGCGTCTTCACGATCGACAGGACTTCAACTCCATCCTGGTGAGCAGAACGGCTGAACTGAGCCGCCCAATCGGTGAGGTGATCGAGGAATTTAGGGGTGACGACGAACTACTCGAGCTGCGAACCGTCACTGCGGTTGGCCAGTTCTCACCAGGCGAAGTGGTGATTCTGCTTGCCAGGTCCTACAACGGCCTCAGCGGCCATCATGTGCTCACCCCGCTGTACCTCGCGGATGGGAGTGCGGTGATTGTCGATCGTGGGTGGGTGTCGATCGATCTGGACATGCCGGGAATGGACGAGTTTGCACCACCCGAGGGGGAGGTGACCGTGTCGGGCATCCTGCGTAAGACCGAAGTGCGTGGCTCGTTTGGACCGACCGATCCGGCAGATGGCGTCCTGACGCAGACGGTGCGTGTCGATCTGGAAAGGATTGACCAACAGGTGGCAGGAGACTTGTTGCCCGTTTACGTGCAGCTGTTGGAGCAGGATCCGGCCCAGGCGGAGTCGGTACCCGCAGTCGTCGACCTACCGCAGCCATCCGAAGGGTCCCACCGTGGCTATGCGGTGCAGTGGTTCCTGTTCGCCCTTGTCGCCGGCGTCGGCTATCCCATATTGATTTGGCGGACCGCCGACGATCAAGCCTGAGATTCCTTCCAGGCCTTCTTTCGAGCCTTGAGTTCCGCAAGGTCGTCGAGGCTGGCTATGTCAACGACCGATGGCCAGGTTGGCAGATGCGCCTCGTAGCCCGCGGGCCGAATCCCGAATCGCTGTGCAAGCAAGCCCAGGTAGATGCGAGCCTTGTATTCGCCGAATCCGGGCATAGCGAGAAGCCGCGCCATGAGCTCATCAGCATCGTCTATGTCCTCCCAGATTGCCTTGACCGACCCGGAGTATTCCTCTGCGACATGGGTGCAGACACCCTGGACACGTTTGGCCATCGATCCCGGGAAGCGGTGGAGCGCTGGCTTCTCCTTGAAGAGACTCTCTAGGGCCTCCGGGTCCATTGCCGCAATCTCGGCGGCATCTAGATCGCTACCGAGACGATCTCGCAACACGAGTGGGCTATGAAAGGCCTTCTCCGTCGGGATCTGCTGGTGGAGGACAAGCCCGACAAGCAGACCCAAAGGATCACTTGCGATAAACGCATTAGCCTCGGGCTCATTGGTCAGGTACAGCTCAGTGGGGCCTGCCATCATCTCTCCCTTTCGTTGCAGGCGGAGATCTATGCTGAAGAACCGCCTGGGAGGAGAGTAGATGACCGACAGGATCTTTTCGACGGATGCCTACGCAAAGACGATGGATGCCGTTGTGGTGCGGAGCAATGCAACCGATAACCGCATCCTCTTGGACAAGACAGTTTTCTATCCAGGTGGCGGTGGTCAACCTCACGATCTGGGATCGCTCTGGGTTGGTGATGATCAGCTCGATGTTGTCCGTGTCAGCGCCGATCGAGACGGTGTCTGGCATTGGGTCGACGGATCGCTCCCAAGAGAGGGCATGACTGTGCGGGGCGATCTCGACTGGGAGCGACGCTACAACCTGATGCGGACCCATACCGCCATGCACGCGATGTGCGGGGTGGTCTGGCGGCGGTACCAGGTCCCGGTGACCGGCGGCAACATGGATGTGGGAGAGGGGCGTCTGGACTTCGAACTTCCTGATTGGAATTCCGACGAAAAGCCCGCCGTTGAGGCGGAGTTGAACGCCGAGCTGGCGGCACGCCTCTCGGTTGAGGTTTCGTTCCTTCCTCGGGCTGAAGCCGACCAAGATCCCAGCCTGATCCGAACCAAGATCAGTCTGCTTCCAGCCGGGCTGACCGAGGTGAGAGTCATCGACATCGTTGGGTTGGACCGACAAGCCGATGGGGGCACTCATGTCGGGTCGACCGGTGAGGTTGGATCGATCAGCCTGGCGACGGTGAAGTCGTCTCCCTCTCGATCCAGCGCGAGGGATACGGGTTTGATGAGGGTGCCGGCCCCCTGGTCGTACGCGCCAATGTACTGCTCGATATTCCGATTCTTGTCCCATTTGACAACCACGTTGGCTGTTTCATCGATGGCATACATCGCGTTATCC
>CBDUNF010000204.1:0-6366 GCA_965368515.1 uncultured bacterium | reverse complement strand
ATAGGACGCGGCGGACGACAATCTTGGCTTGCTCAACGGGACTCCTAAAGGCCAGAAAGGCCGTGGTTTGCGGTGTCAACTAACAAGGATGTCATTATAGGCGAAAACCCAACGTAACCGGGCGTTTTCCACTTATTCAAGTGCGGGTGGGCCAGTCGCTGCGACGACCGACTTTCAGCTTGATCTGAGCCACCTCTCCCCTGCCGAGGCGCTCGTCTAATGCGGCGCGGATCTTTGTCTGTTCGAGACGCAATCGTGAGGCTGCCCCACCGTCAGACACCTCAACCGTCAGGACCCCTTTTTCCAGCCGAATCGGCCGCGATCGCTCGCGCCAGGCGTCGGTGACGATCTCGGCCCAGGCACTCTTTATCACCTCGAATTTGGCCAGTCTCCCTTCGGTGACCCGCTCGAGCACCGATTCGAGAGTTCCGTCGAGGGCGTTGAGCCCGCGATCCCGATTCTTCCCCGTCCATGGGTTGATCATGATGTTCGATCCCTCATGTCAAGATGCCTTCCGCGACTCGCCATCGCTTCCCCATCTGGGGAACCTCATCATCGCGGGCGCTTGTGACAAAAACCTGTCCTCGGGGCAGCAACTCGGTGACGCCATCGGCCCTCCCCGGATCCAACTCGGAGAACACGTCGTCCAAGAGAAGTATCGGGGGCCGACCGTGACGCAGGTCGAGAAGCTGGTACGCCGCTATTCGCAGGCTCAGCGCTACCGAGCGTTGCTCACCCTGACTCGCCTGGACTCGCACATCTCGCTCGTCAAGTCGGAACCCCGGGTCATCGCGATGTGGCCCTGCGCTGGTGCTTCTCATTTCCATGTCACGCCCCCGGCGCTTCTCCAGCGCAGCCAACAAGGTTGACGCATATGGCTCGAAGTCCGGTTCGGCGCCATCCTCGATGGCCCCCACGTCGATCCACGATGACCCGTAGACGGGCAGAAGAGTATCGTCGGGAGTACCGCCAACGGTGCGGTAGGCGTCGCTTAGACGGTCTCTGAGCCGCCCGAGCAGTCGCATGCGGTTGGCGAGGAGCTTCCCTCCGGTCTCGGCCACCCGCACATCCCAGACGTCGAGGGTCATCGGATCCGCATTCCTGCCTTCTTGGCGGAGCAGCGAGTTTCTTTGTCGCAGCGCCTTTTCGTATTCGCGTTGGTCGGCTCCAACCGTTGGGACGAGCTGCGCCCCGAGATCGTCAAGGTACTCACGACGCAACGTCGGTCCGCGCTTGACGAGGTCGAGATCATCGGGAAGGAAGGCGACGATGGGCGCAGTTGTAGCAACGTCACTCAAGCGGCCGGGTCGTTTTCCGTTGACGAGAACCTGCCGACGACCCGTAACAGGGATCTCTACGGCTATCTCGAACGTGCTCGCTTCATCGCCAAAGCCGCCTCGGATCACAGCCCGCTCTTCGCCGGCACGGATCAGCGCAGCATCCGGGGTACGTCGAAACGACTTCTGCATCGAGAGATACCCGACCGCCTCGAGGATATTTGTCTTCCCGGCACCATTGCGGCCGATAAGCACGTTGATCCCCGGAGCGGGCTCAAAACGGAGCCGTTCGTAACTACGGAACTGATCTAGTTCGAGCCAGTCGAGATGCACGGGCCGGACTACAGCCGGACAGGCATCAACAGGTAGCGGAACGAGTCATCGTCCGAGGCCGTCAAGAGACCCGGCTTGAGCGGGTTGATGGTCTCGAGAATCAGATGCTCCGACTTCATAGCCGCGACACCGTCGGTGAGATACCGGGTGTTGAAGGCAATCACCATGTCCTCGCCCTCGTAGGCGGCCTCGATGTATTCCGTTTCCCCACCGACGTCTTGGCGACTGACGCTCAGCTCCACTCCCCCGGAGCCCAGGCTCAGCCGCACCGGGATGTGATCTTCGGCAACAAGCGAGGCGCGACCCACCGCTTCGAGCAGAGCATCGCGGCTGATCGTGAGCCGGTTCGGATACTCGCTCGGGAGCAACTGGCGATAGTTCGGGAAGGAGCTCTCGATGACTCGTGCCGTCATCCGCCCTCGGGTGGACGCAAACGTTCCTACCCGCTCGGCAATCCCCATCGAGACCTTGTCAGCACCGATGGTGCGGCCGATCTCCTTGAGAGCCCTATACGGGACCAGTGTTGTGGCAACACCCGCAACACCGGGTACGTCTCGCACGGCAAGCCGGTACGAGTCGGTAGCGACCAGGCGGAGATGATCACTCTCGGTTTCGAAGAGAACACCCGTCAGGGTCGGGCGACCGTCGTCACTCGATGCCGCGATGCCAACCTGGTTCAGCGCGGCGGTCAGTGCCTCGCCGTCCATCTCGACACCACCGTCGGCGGGCTCACTGCCGGCAACATCGGGGAAGTCGTCTGCATCGAACTCACGAAGATTGAACCTCGGCCCATTGCCGGTGATCTCGACTTCGCCCTCGCTAGCCGAAAAAGCAACTGCTCCCGCCGGCAGCTTGCGAACGGCCTCAGCGACCAGCTTCGCCGGAACGACAGTCCGACCCTCTTCGAGCATCTCGACCTCGAGCGAGGTTTCGATGGTCAGCTCGGTGTCGGTACCGGTGACATTGAGAACGCCACCAGAGACCTCGCACAGAAGACCCTGCAGGATCGGAAGGGCCGACCGGGTGCCGACAGCTCTACCGGCTCTGGTGAGCACATCGGCCAGGTCATCTCTTTCAGCTCGGATACGCACAGTTGTTTTCCCTCTTCTTTGACTCTTATAGAAATAAAAGAGTAGTCGTAGTAGTAGTGCCTGTGGATTGTGTATAGGTTTCGAATGAACCCGGTTTCATTGGCGATTCGCTTCCACAGGCAATGTGGACAAAAACGGGCCTTTCCACAGGCGTTGGTTTGGAGTCGGCTGCGATTGTGGAGAAGATCAAGTTGTCCTCAGATCATGGGACAACGAAGTGACATCCTTGTAGATATCTGCATCACTACGCATCAGCGTCCTGATCTTGTCGACCGCATGCAGCACCGTGGTGTGGTCACGATTGCCAAAAGCCTTGCCGATCTTGGGGAGCGACAGATCTGTGTACTCACGGCACAAGTACATGGCGACCTGACGATGCCGAGCGAGCGGTTGGCGCCGGCTGGGACCTAGCAAGTCGTCCCGTGATGTCCCGCAGTAGTGGGCGACCCGATTGATGATTTCGTCGGCGGTCAGGGGCTTGGTGTCACGAGTTGATACGAGATCTCGCAAGACCTCCTGTGCCATGTCCAGGCTGATCTCTTCATGGGTCAGCGCCGCATACGCAGTAACCCGGGTGAGCGCACCCTCGAGCTCTCTGATGTTGGTCGAGACGCTCTCAGCGATAAAGCCCAAGACCTCTTTGGGCACGGGAGTCGGTGCGAACTCGGCGTTGCTGCGCAAGATGGCGAGACGGGTTTCGACATCGGGTGTCTGGATGTCGGTGAGCAAACCCCACTCGAAGCGGCTACGGAGACGATCTTCCAAGGTCGTCAGATGCTTGGGGTGCCGGTACGAGGTGATGACGAGCTGCTTGCCCGCCTCGTAGAGACTGTTGAACGTATGGAAGAACTCCTCGAGGATCTGCTCCTTGCCGTCAAAGAACTGGACGTCGTCGAGCAGCAGGAGGTCGGTCGTCCGATAGCGGGCCTTGAACTCGTCCATACGCTTGCGGCGAATGCCGTTGATGAATTCGTTGAAGAACTGCTCGGAGGTCACGTAGCGAACAACCGAACCGGGTGCGAGTTCGCTGCAGTGATGGCCGACGGCATGGAGAAGATGGGTCTTGCCAAGGCCGGCGTTGGCGTAGATGAAAAGCGGGTTGTACTGCCCGCCCGGCTGCTCGGCGACCGCCATGGCCGCGGCGTTGGCGAACCGGTTTGAGGAACCAACTACGAAGTTGTCAAAGGTGTATTTGGATATGAGCCGTGACTCTCCGTTCAAGGGGAGTCGAGGTTGCTTCGGTGCGACGGCGGGCGGATCAGTCTCCTCGTCCGTCACCGTCCGAGTCGATTCGGGTGCCTGTTGTTCTTCGGAAACGCCGAGTCTGATCTCGACGTCCGCTCCGTAGATGGCTGTTGTCGCTTTGCGCAACGCCGGGAGGTATCGGTCGCGTACCCAGGAGCGATGGAACTCGCTCGGAGCCTCGAGAGTGAGAGCCGACTCGTTGTGGTCCGCCTGCAACGGCGCAATCCAAGTCTGCCAAGCCCCTACCGAGACCTCATCCTGTACGACCTGCTTGAAGCTGTCCCATTGCGAGGGCAGTGGCTGCGGTTGTCCATATGTCATTGTTCGACGATGCCATCCTCTACAACTTGCGCCATCCACACACCTATCCACATGTTGTGGAGAACTACGTGGCGCGCCCATTCCTAAAAAGTCCCAGGGAAGTTGCCGGTCAGTGATCCAACCCGCCGAGCGAGTATATGGACTGTGGTCCCCGCAATTCAAGAACGGCAAAACCGGGCCTATCGGCTATCCGATCAATTGGTAGCGAACCACCATATCCCTTGCAAGACAGCATATTTGGGCTGGTAGTGGCAACGCGGGTTCGCAGCTCTAGGTGTCGATCGGGGCCAGAAAGCGCCCAGAGCTTTGTTTCGCGGGGAAGGCTTAGTTTTCGCGAGTGGAAGAATCTGTTCGTTCGGAAAGAAGATTCCCCTTTGACAATGTCTCCAGCGCCTTCATAACCTAGCGCCGACCGCGAACTCCCCTACCTGGACTTCTTTGCTATGAAACGCACTTATCAACCCAATGTACGCCGCCGTAAACGCAAGCACGGCTTCCGATCCCGGATGCGGACCCGCGGTGGCAGAGCTGTTATCAAGCGCCGTCGCGTCAAGGGCCGCCATCGCGTCTCGGCCTGATTACGAACGCACACCTCGCCGTGGATATCGGTCGTTGCGCAGCAGCACCGAGTTCTCTCGGGCCTACCAAACGGGGCAGCGCCGCCGCTGTGGTGGCGTCACCGTAATTGCTGGTCCGGGTCCGCCGGGGCCCGCTTCCGTCGGCTTTGTGGCCGGCAAAAGAGTGGGCTCTGCCGTTGTCCGCAACAGGGCGAAGCGTCGAATGCGAGCGGCAGTGTCACGTTGTGGCCTAAAAAGCGATACCGTATATGTGTTGATCGCAGATCGGCGTGTACTCACCGCCGATTTCGAGCGATTGGTGCGTTGGATCGACCGTTGTACCGGAGAGCAATCGATGGCGCTGGAGAAAGAATGAGTCTCAAGCCATATCAACCGTCCTTTTGGGCGGTGAAGTTGGTCGCCGTTTACCGACGATTCATCTCGCCCCTGTTGGGCGATAATTGCCGTTACAGGCCAACTTGCTCGGAGTACACCCAGGAAGCACTGCGCGGCCATGGGCTGATGAAGGGCGGTTGGATGGCCACAAAGCGAATCGCTAGATGTCATCCGTGGCACGACGGCGGCTACGATCCGGTACCACCCCGGAGAACACCCGAAGAAACCTCACCAGCACAAGGCAATCCCACGTGAATCCCTTCACCATCCTCGCTCCCCCACTCGGCCGCCTGCTCTCGATTCTGTATGACATTTGGCCCAATAATTACGGCGTAGCCATCATCATTCTGACACTGCTGGTCAGCTTGCTCCTGTTCCCGTTGACTCTGAAGCAAACCCGCTCAATGAAGGCGATGCAAGAGATCCAACCGGAAGTCAAGAAGATCCAGAAGGAGTACAAGGACGACCGGGAAGAGATGAACAAGCAGATGATGGCGCTTTATCAGGAGCGTGGCGTCAATCCTGCTGCCGGTTGTCTTCCGCTCATCCTGCAGATGCCCATTTGGTTTGCGCTCTATCGCGTCTTCAGGGTGAAGCCCAGCGAGGCCGATCCGACGGTTCTTGATCCTTCCGACATCATTCTTCCTGATACAAAGCTCGCCGATGCGCTCTTGGCCCATGATTCCAGTACCTCGTTCCTCTCTCTGGATATGCTCCAATCGCCACAGCAGGCAGTGTCCGAGGGTCTGGGCGTTGGAATCCCGGCGATAATCCTCGTACTCATCGTGGTAGCTACCAGTTATTACCAAACCATCCAGACCACCCGACGCAGCAAGAACGGCAATCAGAGCGACAGCAAGCAAGCGCAGCAGATGCAGATGATCACAAAGATCATGCCGCTGTTTATGGGCTTCATCTCCTGGACTTTCCCGATGGGTCTGGTTCTGTACTTTGCCGTTTCGAACCTCTTCCGGGTCGGTCAGCAAGCGGTCATCTTCCGTATCGACGGTGGTGACGACGGGACAAAGAATCTCGTCAAAGGTGACGACACTCCCCCGGAGCGTCCGAGGAAGGATGGTCCTTCACCAAATGCCAGCAAGAAGCGCAATCGGCGCAGGAGGAAGTAGGTATGGAGTGGGTTGAGGC
>CBDUNF010000203.1:0-6372 GCA_965368515.1 uncultured bacterium | reverse complement strand
GGTCGGGCACTTCGTGGTCGGGGACCTCGTGGTCGGGGACCTCGTGGTCGGGGACTTCCTGGTCCGGGACTTCGTGGTCGGACTACGTGTGGTCGGGGACCTCGTGGTCGGGTACTTCGTGGTCCGGTACCTCCTGGTCGGGTACTTCGTGGTCCGGGACTTCCTGGTCCGGGGATGCGTGGGCAACCGACAACTGGCTAGGTCTCAGCTGGGGCTAACGAAGCCGTCAAGACCTGCCGATGTAGGAGCTACGGCGAAGAAATGGCAACCCGGCAACAACCAGTGAAGGGAGCGACGATGGTCAGATCGACGGTCGTCTCCCCGACGACAAGAGCTAGGGGCTTCTGGTCCCAAACCACCGGTGAACAACGCGTGTGGGGTCTGGCGGTAGCGATTGCGGTTGTTGCCACCATCGGTGGGACTGTCGTGTGGCCATACGCACGTCTCGAGTCCGCGCACTCGATTCCCGTCTGGCTGTTGGCGCTGCTGTTCTACGCGGGTGAGATAGCTGTCGTCCACGTCAAGTTCAAGCGCAACACCCAGTCTTTCTCGATGAGCGAGATACCCCTTGTCCTTGGCTTGTTCTTCATCTCACCGGCCCTCCTGGTCGTGGCACAACTCATCGGCAACGCGGCGGCGCTTACGATCAATCGCAGACAGCCGGGCCTCAAATTGGCGTTCAATCTGGCGCAGTTTTCGCTCGTCACCATCACCTCAGTAGTCCTCTTCCGTACCTTCGCCGCCGGCGCCGACCCGTTCGGTCCGTTGGGGTGGGTGGCGGCGATTGGTGCAGTAGCCGCAGGGAACGTGGTTGCCAATGGTTTGGTCCACTTCGCCATAAGGGCGACGGGCGGACGCCTGCCGAGTGACCAGATCGCAGAAGTGCTCCTGCTGAGCACGTTGGCTTCCGCAGTTAACACCTCCATTGCGCTACTGGCCGTAGCACTGTTCGAAACGAGGCCATCGGCCGCCTGGCTGGCCCTGGTGCCCCTTGTGGTGCTCTACGGTGCGTACCGGGCCTACATCGGTCAGAAGCAGGAGAGGGCGCGCCTCGAAGCTCTCTATGACATAACGAAGGTGTTGCATGCCGCCCCCCAAATCGATGTGGCTATCGAGGCAGCGGCGGTTCAAGCGCAGCGTATGTTTGAGTCCATCCGAGTAGATGTGATTCTGCTCGACCAGCAGCGCCGCGGGCGGGTGTACCAGACCACGATCGAAGGTGGCGAGGCGATCCGCACGATGGCTAGAGCCGATATGGCCGACACCCATGATCTCTTTGGCTGGCTGGAACGACTGACTGAGCCGATGGTCCTGAGTGAGACACCGCCGGTGCCCAACGCGAGCCTGAACAGCGATGAGATCATCGCCGCTTCCCTGACCGCCGAAACCGGCACCATCGGTGCTGTCATCGTCACGGAGCCCATGTCCGACGTCGGCGGTTTTGGCGCCGCCGACCTCAAGCTGCTGGATGCAGTTGCAGACAAGATCTCAGTGACGCTCCGCAACGGTCGCCTCGAGGACTCGCTGCAGGAACTGACCCAGCTCAAGGAGCGGCTCGAAGACCAGGTTCGCAGTAAGGATCAGTTCATTGCCACCGTGAGCCACGAGTTGCGGACCCCATTGACGACCGTCATGGGGCTCAGTCATGAGCTAGGCGAGAGCAGGGGACAGTTCTCCGATGCGGAGCTCGACGAAATAGTGAACCTCATCGCAAACGAGAGCACGGAGCTATCTCATCTGATCGAGGACCTGCTGGTTGGAGCGCGAGCCGACGTTTCGACACTGGCGTTGCATCCGATGTTCGCCAGCATCCGGGAAGAACTCACGAATGTCATCCAGGGACACGCCCACCAGACCGGGCAAGAGCCCATCAGGATCAGCTGTGGCTCTGCTCGCGAGAAGTTGTGGGCGGACCCGCTTCGGCTCCGCCAGATCGTCCGCAACTTGCTCACCAATGCCACGCGTTACGGCGGCGACGACATCTGGATCGAGGTTGAGGACAGAGCCGACATGATCGTGATCGCGGTCGTTGACTCGGGACCCGGGGTACCCAAGCACCTCGCGGCGAGGATATTCGAAGCCTACGAGCGGGGACACGACGTCGGGCGGGCGCAGCCTGGTTCGGTCGGGCTGGGTCTGGCGGTGTCAAGACGGCTCGCCAGCCTCATGGGTGGATCACTCGATTATCTGCGTGCAGACGACAAAACGCGGTTCGAGCTGGTGTTGCCCGCAACGCCCCGGCTTAGAAGTTAGGCAGTTGGACCCGGTGGGGAAGAACCACGGTGTCGGCGCCGCCCGCCGATACAGTCACCGGCTGGCTGAACAGAACCTGCTCGATGATGCACAAGCCCTCGGAGTCGTTGCGGCAATAGAGCAGGGTCACGTCGGCGGTAACTGAGCCACTGCCCGAAACGAACTCGACAGCGATATCGACGGGAAGGGTCACTCCGGTGAGTGACTGATCGGTGCCGCCTAGTAGCGAGGCGACGCCATCGGTCACGACAAAGCTCACCGATGAAGGGGCGTCCTCGTTGACCTTGTAGCCCTCAGGCAGTTCGATGGCCAGACTGATGGACCCGGTGCCGGGGGAGACCTCGACTGGGGCCAGGTCGATAACCGTTCCTGCATAGTCGGCAGCGTCGGGCGGGGGAGCGAACGACTCGATGCCATGGAGCACAAGAGTGGTAGCCGCATGCGTTTCCAGGTCCACGACCCGGATCACGTGATTGTTGGTGTCTGCGACATAGAGAGCACGACCGTCGATGGCAAGACCGCCGGGCTCGTAGAACATGGGGTCGGCACCGTCTGCCCATCCCTGCTCGCTACCGAGGTATGTCGTGGTCTCCCCTAGGTCGGCACTGATTCGCTTCAGCTTGCTGTTATAGGTGTCGGCGATGATCAGGTCGCCGGCGACCTCGTCCCACACGATTCCGAGCGGATGCTGGAGCCTGGCTGCGGTACCTGTTCCATCGATATCGCCGAAGTCGAAGAGGTTGACGTCCGATCCCGACAGAACCCCGGTCTGCCCATCGGCTGCGAGGGCATCGGCCCAACGAATCGAGCTCGATTCCGAGTCCGTGAAGTAAAGGCGATCCTGGTCATCGAATACCAGGCCGCTTGGCTGAGCGAGCGATGCGTCACCCAGTGCACCGTTGGCTACACCCTCGAGACCGCTCCCGACTGCGGGGCTGATGACCCCACCACCGAGGTCGGCTACCCAGATCTGGTGGAAGCCGGCCATCGCTACCCAAAGATCGCCTCGGTGGAGTGCCAGACCCCAGGGCGAGTTGAGCCGGGCGTCGATGAATAGCCCAGCTGCCGGCGGCCAGCCGAGCGTTCCCGTGCCGGCCAGCGTGTCCACATCACCGGTGGCTATGTCGATCGACCGGATGGCGTGGTTGTTGGTATCGGCGACGTACAGCGTCTGCGACGCGGAGTCGAACGCGAGACCCTGAGGCGAATCGAACTGTGCAGTCAGTGCTGGGCCGCCTTCGAAGCCGGCTCGTCCGTTGCCGTAGACCGCGGTGATTTCGCCGCTGCTGGGGTCGGCGGCAATCACGCGGTGGTGGCCGGTGTCGCTGATGTAGAGAACGCCGTCTCCAACCGTGACCTTGCCCGGGTAGGACAACACCGTATTGGCGGTGTTCGCTCGCTCCGGTGTGAGCACAAACGGGGTGCGATCGATCTGATCGTCAAACTCGCGGATCAGGCCCTCGATAACGGGTTGGACTGTCTCGTATACACCCTCCCCAGCTTGCATCCCGACCACGTTGCCGGCGGGATCAATCAATGCGACTGTCGGCCATGCTTGCGCTCCCCACGTCTGCCACACCTGGAAGGCGCCGTCGTTCACCACGGGATGATCCACCTCGTAGCGCATGACGATCTGGCGGATGTTTTCGGTCTGCCCCTCATTGGCGAACTTCGCCGAGTGCACACCAAGAACCACTAGTTCCCGGGCGTACTCCTCTTCGAGGCGCTTCAGATCGGGGATAACGTGGATGCAATTGATGCAGCCGTAGGTCCAGAAATCCAGCAGCACGATCTTTCCCGTTAGATCACCCAACCGAATGGGCTGGTCGGTGTTGATCCAGTCGAGTCCGTCGGGGAACTCGGGCGCGGGGACCGTGCCGGCATAGGACTGTTCGACGACTTCCGGCGTCTCGATAGCTCCCGCCGTCGACGAACTCGTAGAAGAGCCAGCACTGTCTGCGTCTCCGGCAGAAGTGCAGGCTGCGGCTAGGAGGGCGATTGCGAGGAAGGTGAGCAGTTGGCGCATGGTGTCAAGAACGGCTGAAGAGCCCGCTCAATTCCCCTGATGTGTGTGGGCGGCGACATCGAGCCCCATGTCGAGGGCGCGTGCCAGGTACTTGTCTGCCAGATCGGCGGGATGGCTGGCCCCTGGCGGATAGGACGACACCAGGGCCGCTCCAGTCGCAAAGGCGAGTGCCTCGAGATGGACGGCCAGGTCGGACACTCCAACGATCCTCGTGATGACGCCTGCCGGTGATCCGCCGGTTACGCGAGCCATGGCCGCGGCCCACTCACCGGAGACACGTGCGACGTACGCCCGGTCTGCGTGGGGAGTTTCCCGGGGCTCTCCCCAGCGGGACCCGACCGGCTCGGGGAACGGAAGTGGTTCGCCGCGGCGGCGTGCTGTCCCCGGCTCCGTCCAGGCGGTAGTCACCTCGAGCACAGTGTCGGCTGCGGCCACCTCGTGGGCCGTGAGCGCAGGTGCGATGCCCGTTGCCAGATTGCTGCCTGTGAGGAGGCGGAGACCAGCTTCTGCAAAAGCAGAGTCGTACTCGGCGTGTGCTTCGTCGGCATCGACCCAGACCACACAGCTGATTCCGGCGGTCAAGGCCATCTCGATGTGATCTCCGGGGTCCGCTGAATCAGTTAGAAGGGCGTCGTAGGTGGCGAGTACTTCAACATGTTCGAGTCGGGGATCGGATTCAGTAGGAAACTTGTCGACTAATCCGAGGCCCGTCAGGTCCCTCTCAGCGAGAAGGATTCGACCCGCGCGCGTCGCAACTTCTCCGGTTTGGTGGATGGCGAGGCGCATTGTTACCGCGGGGTCCGCTGTTGTTCGGCCGGACCCCAGACCCCGGACGGGACTGGTTGCTTGACCGGCCGTTTGACATAAGCAGCGACCGCTGCGGCGATGACGGCGAGGGCGATGACACGTTTCATTGACACTCAGGGTACAGACTGATCTCCGTTAGGGAGACCTCAACCGACCGCGTTTTCGAACAGCCCACCAACCCAGTACCCAATGACACCGCCAATGCCGGCGATGGTCAGGTTCTCAAAGCCGGCATAGATGGGGTTGGTTTTGGTAACAACGCTCTTGGCTGCTCCGACCGCAAAGAGGCCGATCGCGGTGAGAACGCCGGCGATGGCGAGACCAATACCCGGACTGCTCACAAAGGCAAAGGGAACAACCGACGGCAGCGCTCCACCCATGAATGTCAATCCGGAGACCACCATTGCTGCGTATGCGGAGCGCTCCTCTGAGTCGACCATTCCGAATTCCATGACCTTCATCGAATTGAGCAGCCTCTCGTCATCTCGCGAAAAGATCTCTACCGCAGCATCGAGATCGTCATCTGCGATCGCAAGATCGGCCAGCATCTCGCGCAGTTGCTCGACTTCCATTTCGCGATGATCGCGAATGTGATCACGTTCGAGCTTGAGTTCGCGGGCAAGCACCTCGGTCTGAGACTTGGTAGCCAGGTATTCGCCGGCCGCCATCGATATCGCCCCAGCAATGGCTCCACCGACGGCGGTGAGGAGGACCTGGCTTGTGGTGAGACCTCCACCGACAACGACAGCAACCAGGAGGACCGTGGATACGAGACCGTCGTTGACACCAAGGATGATGTCCCGCCAGTACTGGCGGCTGGTCCCTACGTGTGGCTCGTAGGGGATACTCGGATCTAGGGGTTGTTCTGGGTGTGCCATCGACTGCTGAGATTACCAAGGGCAGGTCAGTGCGAGGAATCGGCAAACAAGCTAGATCGAGAACCCGCCGAGCTTTGTCTCCAGGTACTCCTCGATGCCATCGCGACCCCCTTCGCGACCAACGCCAGAGTGCTTCATCCCTCCGAACGGCGCCGCTGCAGCGGTTGGGTTGATGTCGTTGATACCGATGATGCCGTACTGCAATCCTTCAAACATCCGTAGCGCTCTGCCCAGGTGCTGCGTGTACACGTACGCGGCCAATCCGTATTGGGTGTCGTTGGCCAAACCGAGCACCTGGTCCTCGTTGTCGAACTCGATCAACGGTGCAACCGGTCCAAAGGTCTCGTTGTTGTAGATCTCCATCGCCGGTCAGACCTTGGTGAGCACAGTGGGCGCGTAGAAGAATCC
>CBDUNF010000202.1:0-6375 GCA_965368515.1 uncultured bacterium | reverse complement strand
CGAGGGGGCATAGTGAAGACTCGACTTACTGTTGTACTCGCAATCGTCGTCACGACGATTGTGCTTGGAGCGTCGTCAGCGCTCGCGGCAACGGCGACGATATCGGCACCGACGTCGGCGGAAGTGGGCGAAGTTGTTGCCGCGACCGTGACATTCACCGACGTGCCGATCATCGTCCTCGGCTCAGTTGACTGGGGCGATGGCACCCCATCCGATTCCCTCTTTCAGCCCGCCGGCACCTATACGGTCACCCACCAGTACAACGAACCGGGCACATACGGCATAACGGTCAACGGCGCGGACGCTGATCACTATTGAGACGTTCGAAGGTTCATTCGCGGACGATGACAACAGCACGTTCCTCAACGACATCGAATGGTTGGCAGGCGAAGGGATAACCAAGGGCTGCAACCCACCCTTCAATACTCTCTTCTGCCCCAATCAGGTCGTAACGCGTGGCCAGATGGCCGCCTTCCTGTCTCGGGCCCTTGGCTACACCACTGCACCAGATGCCGGGTTCACCGACACAGTTGGACACACGTTCGAAGGCGACATCAACAAGCTTGCAGAAGCAGGGGTCACCAAGGGCTGCAACCCGCCAACAAACGATCGGTTCTGCCCGAACGATCCCGTAACCCGCGGTCAGATGGCGGCATTTCTGGTCAGAGCATTCGGGTACACCGACGTTGGCACAGCGACCTTCACCGATATTGCAGGGAACACATTCGAGACCAACATCCTCAGGCTCGCAGAAGCAGGGGTCACGAAGGGCTGTAACCCGCCAACAAACGACCAGTTCTGCCCGCACAACGCCGTTACTCGCGGCCAGATGGCCGCGTGCCTGCATCGGGCGATAGGCGACTAGCCGCAGAACCCGAGCCGCAGGCCCGGCAGTGCCCGACCGATTGGCGGATGGTCGTGATCTGATCGTCGGGGCCGATGACATGTGTCGGTCCACGAGCTCTAACCGCAGCCTGCCGGCCGATTTCCCCAGGTTTCAGGGGGCTTCGGTGTAGTTTGGTACGGCGGCGGACATGAGCAGATCCGCCATATGCAACCAAGGAGCCACCAATGGCAGGCAAGAAAGCCGGCAACCTAAACAAGACGACCGTTGCCGAGCTGGCGAACGATAAGGCGGCCGTGTACAAGATCAAGAACGCCAAGGGCGAGAACGTGTACACCGGCGCCGTGGCCCGTGGCAAGGTCCAGGAGCAAATCGCCAAGCACATTCGCGGTGGCGAGGAAGCGATTCCTGGCGGCAAGACCGTGCAACTTACCCAGAAGAACACGGTTGCCGAAGCTCGGAAGTCAGCCGCCTTCATCGTCAAGCGTGACGAGCCGAAGTACAACAAGTAGCCGCAAGGTAGATCGGCAACGGCCGGTCGACTTCTAACCTGCGCCGTCTTCAACTCGACCCAGAACCAGACCGGTTTCGGGATCGAACAAATGAAGACGGCGTAGTCGTATCCTGACCTCGGTCCCCGTCGGAGGACAGGGCCCTTCGGTCCTCATCTCGGCCCACTGACCGGGCGCCATCTCCACCTGAGCCATGCCGTGGCTACCAAGGAAGTAGCTGCGTCCGACCCGGACCGACGTACCTGTGTCGTCGAGTTCCACATCCTCCGGCCTCACGCCTATCTCGACACGGCCTGAGTCGATGCCGGCGAGTGCCGGAGCCCAGGCTCGCACCCGGAACGGCCCGAACTCGAGCCAGAACCCAGGCGGGTCGGTGATCAATCTGGCTTCGACGAACCCCATCGTGCCAACAAACCCGGCGACAAATCGACTTTGCGGAGAGTGATACAGGTCAAGTGGTGGTGCGATCTGACGAATCCTTCCACCTTGGATCACGGCCACCCGGTCGGCCATCACCATCGCCTCATCCTGGTCATTGGTGACAAAAACGGTCGTCACGCCGTAACCCTGCTGGAGTAGACGGAACTCCTGTCGCATCTGGACACGGAGATGGGCGTCCAACCGGGCCAGCGGCTCGTCCATCAAGAAGGCCTCGGGAACCCGGACCAGCGCCCTGGCGGCTTGCACCAGTTGCTGGTGACCAGCGCCCAGTTCCGCCGGCTTGCGTCCCAGCAGGTGCTCTATCTCTAGGACGCGAGCCTCCGCCACCACCCTGGCATCGATCTCAGCAGCCGGTGTGCGACGCAGCCGAAGCGGAAATCCCACGTTGTCACGCACATCCATGAACGGGTAAAGCGTCTGATCCTGGAAGACCATGGCGATCCCTCGCCCCGCAGTCTCGACATCGGTGATGTCCACTCCATCAAACTGAATCCTGCCCGATGAGATCTCGTCGAGACCGGCTATGGCGCGAAGGAGGGTTGACTTCCCGGCCCCCGATGGGCCGAGCAGGACGACTAGCTCGCCATGCTCTACCTCGAGATGGTCGATATCAAGGATCGCCGTGCCGTTACGGATGACCTTGACATTGTCGAGCGTGATGGTCGCCATGGCGCCTCCTCCGCCGATCGTACTGGAGGCCCGAAGGAATCGGAGCGGTGATTGCGGCAAAGCGCGCTGAGGCTCCCCCGCCCCCAGGGGAGCCTCAGCCGTCAATACACGGGGGCTAGACCAGTTCGGGGACCCGGTCCTCCTGGCTCAGGTCGACCGTGACCGGCTCCGGCTCTGGCGTTCCCTCGATGTGGATCTCCGGCAACCACTGCAGCCAGCGCGGCAGGTACCAGTTCCGGTCGCCGAGCAGCTTCATGGTCGCCGGCACCAGGACCGAGCGGACGATTGTTGCGTCGAGGATGATGGCAACCGCCAGACCGAAGCCCATCTGCTGGAACATGATGAGATCGCCGGCGGCAAACCCACCGAACACGGCAACCATGATGAGTGCGGCTCCGGTGATGATGGCGCCCGTCGAGCCGAGCCCAAAAGCGACTGATTCATCGTTGTCTCCGGTCACGTCATAGCGCTCTTTGATCCGACTCAGCAGGAAGATGTGATAGTCCATCGACAGGCCGAACAGGACCGTAAACAGGAACAACGGAATCCAGGCCTCGATCACATCCGTTTGTTGGAATCCGAAGAGATCCGCTCCAACACCGTTCTGGAACACTGCGACGAGCAATCCGTAGGCGGCGCCGACCGACAGCAGGTTCATGATGATCGCCTTGATTGGCACGACGATCGACCTGAAGACGATCATCAACAGAACGAAGCTGAGGCCGAGCACAAAGGCGAAGATGATCGGCATCCATGTGTCGATTACCTCCACGTAGTCGGCAGTCCAAGCCGCAGCTCCGGTCACATAGACATCCTGTGCACTAGAACCGAACGCAGCCGGGATCGTCACAGCCCGCAGATTCGCCACCTCGATCCGCGCCGCGTTCGTGGACGGATCGAGCTTGGTCACGGCCTCCACGACAACGATCTCGCCGTCGGAGCTCGGAGCAACCGTCACGTCACCGTACGCCGGGGCCGATTCCAGGTCCGCCACCAGGGCGGTGATACCGGCCGCGACTGCGGCATCGGTCCCGTCACCATCGACGACTATGGATGTTGTGACAACTCCGGTGCCGAACTCATCGTTGACAACGTTGAAAGCGTGTCTGCCGGGGCTGTCCTCAGGCAGCGAGTCGATGAAGTTCTGTCCGGTGTTCAGGCCTAGGTAGGGAGACGCCGCGGCGAGTAACAGGCCACCGGCAAGAAGCATGCTGATAATCGGCCGAGCCATCACAGCTCTCGTTATCCAGTGCCAGAATCGTCCCCCGCCCTCGTGGTAGCTGGTCCCGGACAAGCCGGGAATCTTGCCCTTGTTCACACGATCCCCAAGCAGGCCGAGGATGGCAGGCAAGAGGGTCAACGCGGCGCCGACAGACGCGAGCACGACGAGGATTGCGCCCATTCCCAGGCTGCGCATCACAGTATCGGGCATCATCAGCAGGCCGAACAGAGCAATGACCACCGTCATCCCGGAGAAGAACACGGCACGAGTCGCCGAATCACCCGCACGGGTGATCGCACTGACAACCGAATGGCCGGTCGCCCGCTCCTCGCGGAACCGTTGCACAATGAACAGCGTGTAGTCGATTCCCACAGCCAGGCCGATCATCGTGATCATGTTGACGACGAAGAACGACATGTCGAATGCCTGACCGACAACAACCGTCATGCCAACAGCCACCAGGATGGCAACGATGGCGACGAGAAGCGGTATGCCGGCGGCGACAGCTGCGCCGAAGACAACGAACAGGATGACGAGCGCCACCGGCAAACCGATAGCTTCGCCTCGCGTCATCGTCTCCTCGGCAAGGGTGCCAAATTCTGAGTTGATAGATCCGTCGCCGACCGTGGTCACCCGGTAGTTGTCACCGTTGGCCGCCTGGACGACAGCGAGCATCGGCTGGACGAGTACATCACTGTCGCCCTCAGCTTCAAGGGTGGCGACAACCAGCGCTGTCGACCCATCGGCCGAAACCAATCCGGGCGCACCGTCGAGGTAGGAGACAACCGACGCGATGTTCTCGGTGACGCGTAGCTCATCTACAAGACTGCCGACGGCTCCGGCGAACTCCGGGTCGGTGGCGATGGCGCCGCTCGCTTCGACCACAACGTATTCCTGTAGCGGATCATCGCCAGGGAAGTGATCCGCAATCAGCGCATCTGCGGTCTCGGACTCAGTCTCGGTTAGCAACTCACCGTCCTGCGTCAACACCCCATCGAGACTTCCCGCCATCACGATGGCGACGGCGATAATGGCGACCCAAGCGGCAATCGTTCGCCACGGGTGCAGGGCCGTTGTCCTTGCCATCCGCCCGGTGAAACCTAGCTTCCTCATTGTCTCTCCTCATCCATTCCGACCGAAGCCGGCACATATTCCTCTCATCAGCGAGTGTGCAGGAATGGATGCCGAGCGGACATTGGGCATGACCCTCTCCTAACCCTGAGCGACCCCGACCCAACATCGGGGACACCCCCCAGGACGGGCTACACCGAGGTCCAAAACCACGGATTGTGACCATCGGCGGTAAGAAGTGACTGGCGCGCGTGCCCGATTTACCGATAAACGCGTATCGTGGACGTACAGAGGCCGTCTTGTAGAGACAGCACTGTGGGGCAAACAAGGATGGGTCAATGAAGAACGCAAGGCTAATCGTCGCGCTGGTCGCACTCATGCTGTTGGCAGCCGCCTGCGGAGGCAAGTCGGCCGAGGAGGAGTTGCTGGAACAAATCCTCGAGAGCAGCGGCGAAGACATTGGCGATGTGGAGATCAACACCGACGGTGACGGCAATCTGAACCTCACAATCGAGGGCGAAGACGGCGAAAGCATCAACATCACCGGCAGCGGCAACGAAGACAGCGTCAACATCAACGTCGAAGGTGAGGACGGCGAGAATCTCAGCATCACCGGCGGTGGCGATGACGAGGAGTTCACCATCACCGTCGATGGCGAAGACGGTGGCACGATGACGATCGGTAGCGGCGAGATCCCGGAAGGGTTCGAACTTCCCGTGCCCGATGGCGGGGACGTCGTCACTTCATTCGTCAGTGGCCAGGACATGGCCATCAGCCTGATCTACCCGGGCGCCGCCTACGACCAGCTGGTTGCCTTCTATGAAAGCCAACTGCCCTCAGGAGACGACGTGTTCAAGAGCAGTTCCTCATTCTCAGACGCTGATGGAGAGCACCAAGGTCCAACGTGGATCGGCGACAACTTCCTGGTCACTGTGACTGATTGCCAGGGCATGGACTCCAACGAGTACGACAGCACCTGTGTTCAGCTGAACCAGTTCACTTCATAACGCCCGACTGGCCTGAGAAACCCATAGAGGGTCGACCCATCGGGTCGGCCCTCTATTGTTTCCGGGTGTCCCCGAGCAGATACCGCGCCCCCGCCCCACGGGCTGCGGCCTTGTCAGCAGGGTTGTAGAGAGCGCAACGCTCCAACGATAAGCACCCACACCCGATACATGACGTTGCCTCATCGCGGAGACGCTGCAGCCCGGCAATGCGTTCATCGAGCAGGGACCGCCAGCGCGTTCCCAGTCGCGCCCAATCCTTCTTGGTGGGGGTTCGCCCCTGGGGCAGCGTGTCGAGGGCCGCCCGGATCTCCGAGAGCGGGAGCCCGAATGACTGGCCCGCCCGGATCAAAGCGATGCGACGAAGCTCCGAACGCCGGAAGCGGCGCTGGTTTCCGCCCGTTCGCTCCGACTCGATAAGGCCCTCTGCCTCATAGAACCGCAAAGTCGACGTTGTGAGCCCGGCGCGTGCCGCGGCTTCGCCAATCGTGAGCAGATCAGTCGAATCCATGAGTCCAGATTACCACTTGACTTCAAGTTTACTTGAAGTTGTAGGTTGATTCCATGTCAACCACTCAGTCAGCACCGCAGACCCTCGCCTACTCCGAACTA
>CBDUNF010000201.1:0-6379 GCA_965368515.1 uncultured bacterium | reverse complement strand
GTGGCCCGCCTCATGGCGGACGCCGGTCTAGTGGTGCTGGTACCCGTGATCAGCCCGTACCGCGACGATCGTGCCAAGGTTCGGCGAGCCCACGAGGACGCCGGCATCCCGTTCGGCGAGGTCCATGTCGCCACATCTATCGACGTCTGCGAAGCGCGGGATCCCAAGGGTCTCTACGCCCGGGCTCGGGCCGGCGAGATCACCGGATTTACCGGCATCGACGACCCCTACGAAGAGCCGCTAGACCCCGAAGCGGTTGTGGATGCAGGGACGCAGACCCTGGCTGAGTCAGTATCGACTGTCATCGACCTGGTCGGTCGCCTGGCAAGTTCCTAGCGGCTCCCGACACGTCCGCATTGGCCGGCGTACCGAACTTGTGTCATGAAACCTGTTCGGATTGTCGCCTGGATGGTGGTAAGCATGATGTTGCTCGCCATCGCCTATGGGTCTGCTGCGGGGGGCTTCGGGGACGATTTCTCCTCCCTGTGGTCGCTCCCGTGGGGTCGCGTGTCTCTCATCGACCTCTACGCAGGACTCGTGATATTCGGCGCTTGGGTCGCCTACCGCGAGAAAAGCCTGGGTCGGACGGTCCTCTGGTCGATTGCCTTGCTCACATTGGGCAACCTCGCCGCAGGTGTTTACTTGGCGCAGGCGGCATTCAACTCAGACGACGTAGCCAATCTGCTGGTCGGCGATTCCTCCCACACTGCTGGCTGACTAAGCGTCGTCGTCACGCTGCCTGCGTCGATACGCAGCCACGTTTTCTCGCGACGTGCACGTGTCTGAGCAGTGGTGGCGCGATCGATTCCGTGACGTGTCGACGTAGACGCTATCGCAGGTACCCGATCCGCATACCCCAAGCCGATCGAGGCCTCCCTCGATGAGCGCGACGGCTAGTCCCATTGCAGTGACCGCTCCGAGCCATCGTGCCGGACTGTGCGTGTCGGGTTCGAAGTGGAGGTGGGGCGGGACGTCATCATGGACGCTGATCCGCGGGTTGGCTCCGACATCGACCAGCACACGGTTTATGACCGCGGCAGCGCTGGATTCGTCGCCGGCGAGGAACACCTTGCGGAGACGCTGGCGGAGCGCCCGAAGCTCATGCAAGTCCTCGTCGTCCGCATCCCATTCGGGCGGACAGAAGTCCTCGCCGCAGCGGAGGAGGAAATCACTGATGTCCGCTGGAGCCGCAAGGCTGTCTTCTCCTGTCACCACGTCGAGTGTGTTAACCAGGTCAACAGCCATGGTTACGGGGTGGTCGCTGTAATGGGAGAAATCCACTTGATCCCTTACCAAAGTTCCTATAGCTTGTAAGGTACGTAATCAAAATAGATTATTACAACTAGTAGGTCAATCATGCGCTTCGGCATCTTCCACAACAATCGACTTCACACCCAGAATCCGATGAGTAATCGCGTAGTTCACCCACCGATGGGGGACATCAAGCCGCTCCTCACGGATCTACTGACGACACGAGCCGAATACGAGACATTGCGAGTTCTCGACGGCCCGCTCGACGAGCGTGCGCAGATGATCACGCGCTTGCAAGGACTGCGCGCCGATCTGGCTAGGGCACGCCAAGCCTCAGTGTGAGGTTCGGGCGTCAGACGCCCGCCGCCAACCAAACCACGGTCATCGCGGCGCTTGCAGCCGTCTACATCGTGTGGGGTTCCACGTACCTCGCCCTGCGCTTCGGCCTCGACGGGTTCCCTCCCTTCATACTCAACGGTCTCCGGTTCTTGTTTGCCGGTGGCGTCATGTACCCGATCCTGCGGAGCCGCGGTGTTCCTCCCCCCACCCCACGACAGTGGTGGAATGTCGCTCGGGTTGGGCTCCTCTTGCTTGTCGGTGGCGTTGGGCTGGTGACGATCGCAGAGGACCAGGGCGTCGGGTCCGGTGTCGCCGCAACGGCTGTTGCCGTGATGCCGCTGTGGGCAGCTCTCATCAGCGGAGTATTCGGAAAGTGGCCGGTCCCTCGTGAGTGGGCCGGTCTCGCTCTCGGGTTTGTTGGTGTCGCGGTGTTGGCGCAAGAGGGGGACTTGCAGGCCAGTTCGCTCGGTCTTGTCCTGGTACTGATCGCCCCGGTCATGTGGGCGTTCGGGTCTGTTTGGGGGTCTCGGCTCGACCTCCCGGCACCGATGATGACCGCGGCAGCCCAGTTGCTGGTCGGAGGAAGTGCCTTGATTCTGCTCGGGCCGATGCGCGGAGAGCGGATCAACGAAGCCCCCCAAGTGGGTGCCTGGGTCGCCCTGGCCTATCTCAGCATCCTGGGATCGATCGTCGCCTATGCCGCCTACATCTACTTGCTCGATTCGGTGCGGCCCGCCCTGGCGACGAGCTATGCGTACGTCAACCCTGTGGTGGCCGTCTTTCTCGGGCTGACACTCGGGCGGGAGGCTGTAACCGGGGCTGCCTGGATAGCTCTCCCCATTGTTCTTGTCGGGGTGATCCTTGTCGTTACGGCTCGTCAGAGGCAGCCGGACGTGGTGGTGTGCAGCTCGGTGGTGGTTGAGGAGCGAGCCTGACCGAGGGCTACGACGCCTGACAGGTCCCGCACCACCAGATGCTGCGATTGGCCATCTCGCCAGTTGAGATCGGTCCTCCGCATTTCCGACACGGGAACCGCTCGCGTTGGTACACGTACAGGTTGTCTGTCTTGTTACCGCGACCCCTGGGCCGGGGGACCGTCACGATCTTGCCTTGTTTGACGCCTTTTCTCAGCAAGCGCGCCGATGTCTTCCATAGGTCGGCGGCACGGGTGGGGTCGAGTTCGTTTGCCGGGGTTTTGGGGTTTATGCCGAGCAGGAACAGAGCTTCGGCCCGATATATGTTACCGAGCCCAGCGATGACACCCTGATCGAGGATCGCGGCACCAATCGGAATGCGCCGTCGCGAGAGGCGTGCGACGAACTCAGCTGCGGTGTTGCCCCGGGTACCCGACTGCAACGGGTCGGGGCCGAGACGGGCGCGAACCGTTTCCTCCTGGCTGGGTGTGATCAGCTCACAAACCGTAGGGCCGGCCAGATAAATGGTGACGCCATCGGCCGCCAGCGTGAGCCTGGTGCCGGGCGTCGGGGGCGGAGGCTCGGTGTTGAAGGTGCGGAACTTGCCGTACAGGCCGAGATGAATGTGCAGAGTTTCGGCGCGCTGCCACCGGTAGAAGAGGTGCTTGCCGTGCGTGTCGACGCTGAGGAGAGTGCGTCCGCTGATGCGCTCCGCTCCCTTACGGAAGCGGCCCTGAGGTGACGTTGCGACAACGTCTCGTCCCTCGAACAGCGTGCGATGGTGGTCGGCGTACCGGCGTATTGAGTGTCCCTCTGGCATCAGATGTGACTGGCCCCGGCGTCGTGAGATGGGTTGGACCTTGCGGCGGCGACGCGAGAGGCGTGTTCGTAGATCGCAACGTCTACCCACCCGAGCTCGCGAATGCGTTCGGCAACCTGCAGAGGAGCATCCTGCCGCGGACGTGGATCGATGTTCTCCCTTGGAACCGATGGGCTGCGGCTGACACCGAGCCACTCCTCGAACAAACGGAAATAGCGGTCGAACTCCCCGGTCAGGCCGATGAATCCGAGCTGGTCAACGCGGTGCTTCGCTATGTCGACGAGCTCTTTGTCGGGGACTGACTGCTCCATTCTGGCGTAGTCATCGTCTCGTGGCGTGAACCCAAGGAATCGGCCGTACACCAGGAGGTTGTTTGGCTGAGAAACAAAGTCTATGAGGCTTTGCTCGTGGACGGCTTCGTATCGACCGTGACCGGGGGTCCGCTGGATGAATCGGTATTCGGACAAAGCACGTTCGACCGGGTCGCGGAAGAATGCTGCGGTCACCGACTCCGGCGGAAGCAGATCCGTAACGGCGGCGAAGATGTGCCCGCGGATCGCACGGTACGATCCGAGCTCGTTGCGATGTGCGACGATCTCCTGCCAGGTCTTGTGTGGGCAGAGATCATCGCCGAATGCCTCCATTAGCAGGCGGGTGATGCTTCGGCCTCCCGTCTTGGGCATGTGCAAGAACGCAAGGGATTGATGTGATCGCAGTATCGGCTCGCTCGGCACGGGGTTCATCCGAAGCCGTCAGCCTGATCCTGAGGGGAAGCAAACTTCCGGAGCAACGCCTTGTTCGAGTCACTGAACTTCAATAGGAGATCAGCCCTGGCCTCATCGCCGAGCAGCACCGGACGGGGATGCGTTGCATTCGAGAAGTTCGTCTGCAGGAAATCCCGGAACCTGCGAAGGTCTTGTCCTTTCAGGAGGTCGTTACTGCGTAGCGCCAACTCGAGAGCTAATCCGGAGTAGCTGCGATTGGATGTACGCGCCGCCAGGTCGTCCTGAGTGAGCTGAACTCCGGTCTCTGCCAGCTCCAGAAACCGATTCACGAACGGCAACTCGCCATTGCTGATGGTCTCGTAGGGGATGACATGAAGATTGCCGCGGCCGACGGCGCTGGCGATGCGGGTGGCTAGAGCGTCCCAGTCAAATGAGGCGATGTCGCACCGGCCCATGTACTCATCGAAGGTCAGAGATCGCCCCACGTGAACGCGGTGGAGGTAGGTCGATTCGAGATAAGCGTCCTGACTTCGTACATAGAGGATCACCCGATACGAGTCGGGGGCGAGTGTGTCCACCAGCCAATCGACGATCTCAGCCGCGTTGCTGTAGGCGGGCTTCCCGCTCTCATGGTTGATCGGTCCCAGGATGTTTTCATCCGAGATGATTGCAGCCGGATTTCCGGATCTCTTTAGCCAGTCGACCTCGGTCTTGACGTCCACACTGCTTGGCGCCTCTCGCTTGGGTATCGCAATGGCGCGGATCGAGGACGTTATAGCTGGGAGGTGGCCAACCTCGTCCGTTTCCTCCAGTGGACGCAATCGAACGTAGCCAAAACCGCTCTGCCGGAGGGTTTCCCGGTTGCGGTACAGGTTTCGCTGCAACATCGTCGATGCCGTCTTCTGAAGACCTACGTGAATGACGGTTCTCATGCTTCCACCCCAAGTGCGGCTTCTTTGTAGACATCGATGTGGCGTGCCGCGGTCTTCGCCCATGTATAACCCCGGGCGCGCTCCCGGCCGCGTTCGGCGAGCGAAGCGCGAAGGTGCGGTGAGCGCAGCACCGACACGATTGCAGCGGCCAAGTCCTCCGCCTTCCCTGAGGTGGCGTAGACAACAGCATCGCCCAGCACCTCGAGCATTGAGCTTGCCATCACGGCGACGGTCGGAGTTCCGAAGCTGAGCGCTTCGAGCGGCGGCAGGCCAAAGCCCTCGTATATCGACCCAAAAACGTAGAGGTTGGCGCCGGAGTAGAGATCTCCAAGCTCGGCATCCGACGGGGAGGTGACGAACCGCACCTGCTTGCCGAGCTTTGCTGCTGCGGCCGCCTCCATGGCCGGTCGCAGAGTTGCACGATTCACAACGAAGACCACTTGCGTTGTTTCATCACGAAGGGCGCGCAACGCCCGGCCAATTGCGTCGACTGTGTTGGCGAGGTTCTTGCGGGGCTCTCCCTGAAGCATGGCGAGGACAAACCCCTCGCGCTCCTCATCGGTCGGTTCCGGCAATCCGACTCCGAGCGGGATTACGCGGATTCGGCCGGCAGTCTTGGGAAGCACCGATAGGAGATCGCGGCGCGTCTGATCCGAAACAGTGATCACCCAGTCTTCGTCCCGGTCGATCGTGTCCAGGATCCGTTTGATTGTTGGCGGCCGGGGTCCGTTGTAGAGATCCGGGTATTTGACGTGCAAAACATCGTGAATCGTGACGACTCGAGCCGCTTCACCAAGAAGTGACTGATCGGGTAATCCGAGATGCGTGCTGTGAAACACATCCTGCGGGCCCAGCGGCCCCAGGGTGCGTTCGATGGTTCGTTCGGTGGCGCCGTTCTTGATGCTGAGGACTCGACCCGCAACCCGGCGTCTCAGTTCAAAATGAAGATCGATTGCCGAGGCTGGCCAGCCGCGAGCCGGCTCGCGAACCAGGGCCCAGACTTCGGCGTCGGCATCCTGAACGACCGAATCGAGAATCTCGTCGCAGTAGCGACCGATTCCGGAGTGACGACCTCGCGGGTTCGCCAGGCGAGTGACGTCGATGATCACCCGGTGTCGTGTCGACGCCGGTCTCTGCTCAGAGGGAACTCCTCGGCTGCGACGCGCCAGCTTCTCCGAATCGGCAAGATCGAGAACGCGGCCTCCCGGTGGCGGGACCGACTCGATGAGGTCGCTGACCAGTCGAGCGGGGCCGCGCTCACCTGCTTGGATCGTGTAGAAGTGCTCCGACTCCATCCAACCGAATAGCGGCACGATGTCTTCAGGATTGGGCGGCGGGCCGTCGACAGCTAGGTCAAGGAGATCATCGATCGATTGCGTCCTTCTCCAGAACGGGACA
>CBDUNF010000200.1:0-6449 GCA_965368515.1 uncultured bacterium | reverse complement strand
ACGGCCGACAGGCGCGACCGGCCGGATCTATGTGCCACGGCAGGCATTCTCGTCGTCCTTGGCTGCTTGGGGCTTGTCTTCGCGTTTTCCCGGGCGGCCGCGCGGAAGGGAGTCGTCTGCACGCGCCTTCAGGTAGACGTAGAGGTCGTCCGCGATGGCTTTCACTGGACACAGTCGTTCTCCTACGGCACCCCTACGGCCAAGCTCAAGAAGGGCCGACCCGGGAAGCGCAACGGGACCACGATCCAATTCTGGGCCGACCCGGATATCTTCGAGGAGACCACGGAGTTCGACTCCAAGACGGTCAAGAGTCGTGTCCGTGAGATGGCTTTCCTCAACAAAGGAGTTGAGTTCCGGATCCACGATCTCCGTGGGGACGAGCCCGAAGAGATCAACTTCAAGTACAGCGGCGGGATCATCGACTTCGTCAAGCATCTCAATATGAAGCGCGAACCCATCCACAAGCAGGTTGCCTACTTCGAATCGGTAACGACCGAGGCCGAGGTCGAGGTCGCCATGCAATGGACAAGCGGCTACACCGAGACTGTTCTCAGCTTCGCCAACAACATCAACACCCACGAGGGGGGTACCCACGAGGAGGGCTTCCGCAAGGCGCTCACCCGGGCTATCAACGACTTCGCCAGGGGACGCAACCTCTTCAAGGAGAAGGACGACAACCTCACCGGCGAGGACGTTCGGGAGGGCCTGACCGCGGTGATCTCCGTCAAGGTGAGGCAACCGCAGTTTGAGGGACAAACCAAGACCAAGCTCGGCAACACCGAGATCCGTTCGTTCGTCGAGCGGGCCCTCAACCAGATGTTCCCGGAGTGGCTGGACCGGCATCCCGGCGACGCCAGACGCATCATTGACAAGGCATCAACCGCCGCCAAGGCACGATTGGCTGCACGCCAGGCACGCGACCTCACCCGTCGCAAGAGCCTCCTCGAGTCGTCGGGTCTGCCGGGCAAGCTGGCGGATTGCTCGTCGCGTGACCCGGTGGTCAGCGAACTGTTCATCGTCGAGGGTAACTCGGCAGGTGGCTCTGCCAAGCAAGCACGCAACTCCGACTTCCAGGCCATCCTTCCCATCCGCGGCAAGATCATCAACGTCGAGAAGAACCGGCTCACCCGGGTGCTGCAGAACACCGAGGTGCAGTCGCTGATCACAGGTGTTGGTACCGGCATCGGTGACGAGATGGACATCACAAAGGCCCGCTATCACAAGGTTGTCATTCTGACCGATGCAGATGTCGATGGGGCGCACATCCGTACGCTGCTGTTGACGTTCTTCTTCCGGCATATGCCGGAACTCATCGAGGCCGGCTACGTATACATCGCACAGCCTCCGCTGTTTTCGGTGAAGGCCGGTACCAAGCTGCGTTGGGTCTACAACGACGAGCACCTCGAAGAGGTGAAGGTCGAGCTCGAGGGTCGCAAACTCAACATCCAACGGTTCAAGGGTCTGGGCGAGATGAACGCCGACCAGCTGTGGGATACGACGATGGACCCGACCAAGCGGCAACTGCTGCAGGTCCAGCTCGACGACCAGTTCCGCGCAGAAGAGGTCTTTGCGACGCTAATGGGAACCGACGTGTCGGCGCGACGCACCTTTATCCAGCAGAACGCCAAAGACGTTCGCTTCCTCGACATTTAGAACAGGGAAATCGACATGACTAGCGAAGACACACAGAGAGTACGACCGATCGAGATCGAGCGGGAGATGGAGAACTCGTTCCTCGAGTACGCCATGTCTGTCATTGTCTCGCGCGCCCTCCCGGACGTGCGTGATGGTCTCAAGCCGGTTCATCGTCGCATCCTCTACTCGATGTACGACTCGGGGATTCGCCCCGGGACCCCGTTCCGCAAGTGCGCCCGTGTCGTTGGTGACGTCATGGGTTGGTTCCACCCGCACTCGAACGACGCCATCTACGACGCGTTGGTGCGGTTGGGCCAGGACTTCTCCCAGCGGTACCCGCTAGTTCAGCCGCAGGGGAACTTCGGCTCAGTTGACGATCCACCGGCACAGATGCGGTACACCGAGACTCGCATGGCTCCGATCGCCATGCACCTGCTCGAGAGCATCGACGAGGAAACCGTTGACTTCGCAGACAACTACTCGGGGGAGCGGCAGGAGCCAACGGTGCTGCCCTCGCGGTATCCCAATCTCCTTGTCAACGGATCTACCGGCATCGCCGTCGGTATGGCAACCAACATCCCACCGCATAACCTGACCGAGGTCATCGATGCCGCGCTGCACATGATCACCGTTCCTGAGGCAACCGCCGAGGATCTGCTGCAGTACGTCAAAGCGCCCGACTTTCCAACCGGGGCATACATCGTGCGCACCTCTGGAATCCGTGAAGCGCTGCTCACCGGGCGGGGCTCGGTTCGGATGCGAGCCGTCACCGATATCGTCGAGAACAAGCGGAACCGCATGGCGATCATCGTCAGCGAGATTCCCTATCAGGTGTCAATCGACAGGGTCATGACGAAGATTGCCGATCTGGTCAAGGACAAGACCATCCAGGGCATCGCCGATTTGCGCAACGAGACCAACAAAGACGGCATCCGTATGGTCATCGAGTTGAAGAGGGACGCCAATCCGCAGGTTGTGTTGAACCTTCTGTTCAAGCACACCCAGCTCGAGGACACCTTTGGCGTCAACGCAGTTGCGCTGGTCGATGGCGTTCCCCGCACTTTGAACATCGCCGAGATGGTGGGCTACTACATCGATCACCAGCTCGAAGTGATCGAGCGCCGCTCCATCTTCCGTCTCAAGAAGGCAGAGGCCCGGGCGCACATTGTCGAGGGGCTGCTGATTGCGCTCGACAACATCGATGAAGTCGTCAAGATCATCCGTAACTCGGAAGACGTCGAGAACGCCCGGCGCTCACTGATGTCTTCCTTCAAGCTGTCGGAGATCCAGGCCAATCACATCCTCGACATGCCGTTACGCCGTCTCACGGCTCTCGAGACGGACAAGCTGCGCCAGGAATACGACGACCTCATGGCGTATATCGCTGAGCTCAAGTCGATTCTCGATTCCGAGGAGTTGCGTCGGTCCATCCTGACCGAAGAGCTCACCGCCATCCAGGACAAGTACGGAGACGGACGACGCAGCCGCATCATCGCTGATGAAGGCGACATGTCGCTCGAAGACCTCATTGCCGACGAAGAGCTCGTGGTGACCGCCTCGGAGGCTGGCTATGTGAAGTCGGTGCTCGCCGATACCTATCGTCGGCAGGGGAGAGGCGGACGTGGCGTCAAGGGTGCCGATCTCCGCGAGGAAGATGTAATCACCCATGTGCTGCACACCTCCGCTCATGCGTACCTCCTGTTCTTCACGAACCGGGGCAAGGTGTATCGAGTCCGCGCCCATCAGCTTCCGCGCAAGGAACGCACGGCCAAGGGATCCCTCGTTCAGTCGGTCCTGCCAATGGAGCCGGACGAGAGGATCGAGGCGATCATCGATACGCGAGACTACGAGACACATCGCTTCCTGGTGGCTTTCACCAAGAAGGGGCAGGTCAAGAAGACCAAGTTCATCGACTACGACTCGCGCAATCAGGTGCTCGTTGCCATCAATCTCGCCGAGGACGACGAAGTCGTTGCGGTCAGGGCCACCTCTGGCGACACCGACCTGGTAATGGTCACGCGGGATGGGCAAGCGATCCGGTTCTCTGAGTCGGACGCCCGCCCGATGGGTCGGGACACTCGTGGTGTTCGCGGCGTCAAGCTGCGGGAGGGCGACGAGGTCGTCTCCGCGGCCACCGTCACCGAGGGCGAGGAGATCCTCTTCCTGACTACCGGCGGATATGGCAAGCGCACTGCGATGAGCGAGTTCCCCATGCAGAAGCGGGGAGGAATCGGTGTCAAGGCAATGAAGCTCACCAGGGTCCGTGGCCAATTGGTCGCGGCAATGGCCGTCAACCGGGACGATCAGGTCTTTGTGACCTCAACCGACGGCATTGTTATCCGTCAGGGAGCGGGCGAGATCAGCCGTCAGAAGCGGGCCTCAACCGGCGTCAAGGTCATGAACCTTGCGGAAGGTACCCGTCTCGCAGCCGCAGCTCTGGTACCCAGAGACGATGATGACGCGGACTCGGCGTAGGGCCGAGTCCGTTGGGAGTTCGGCTTTGCCGAGCTCCCGCTAGGTGTGCTGAGGAACTGCGGTGGCGTAGTTTGACGTTGGATACTTCTGAGTCGGGGGTACACTCGTCTCATTCCAAGGAGCCGTGATATGGCAGTTCGACGTGTTCGTCGGATAGTTCGCAAAGTCGATCCGTGGACGGTGCTGAAGGCGTCGTTCGTATTCAACGCCGTGATGGGCCTTGTGTTCGTGCTCGGCACCTGGGTGATGTGGTCGCTTGTCCTTCAAAAGGGAATCCCCGAGAAGGTCGTCGATCTCTTTGATGCCGTGAC
This sequence comes from uncultured bacterium, assembly GCA_965368515.1. Classification (GTDB taxonomy): domain Bacteria; phylum Actinomycetota; class Acidimicrobiia; order Spongiisociales; family UBA5794; genus JAAETI01. The sequence continues at coordinate 2,028 of CBDUNF010000200.1, read as the reverse complement.
CATTGAGCTGACCATCGATGGGCCGCTCTACTTCCGTATCGTTGTCCTGCTTGCCGTCGTGGGAGTCATCGGGATGACAGCCTTCATGACTCTCGGTGCCGTCATCTACAACCTGATCTCCGATCTTGTGGGTGGCGTTGAGATCACGGTGCTCGAGGAGACCTACAACGTCGCCCAGCCACAGCCGCAACCACAGCCGCGACGGACGTTCGGGTGGCGTCCCACCCCGGCTCAGCGCGGAAATGGTGCTCCCGCAGAGCCGCCCCGCGAACGCGTTTCCTCCGGAAGCTAGCGCGCGGCATTCTCCCGCAGGTGACTAGCCACATCGCGGGTTGCGTATATGGCTCCCAAGTTTTGATGACCCTTTTGCCGATGGTCTTGGAATGGATTCCCACGTCGCATGGAAGCGATCGAAAGACGGGGCAGCATGAATTCCTCCATCCACGGCGGCGCCAGCCGGCTTAGCAATCTCTTGATTCTCCTTACTGCGATGGCCCTGGCCATTGGTCTTGTCGCACCGACTGCGGCCACCGCGACCGACTCTGATGTCCAAGTGATAGTGACACTTGCCGATGGGGCCGACGCGGACCCCGCCGCGTTGCTGCGCGAGGTCGGCGGCTCGCTAGAGAAGCAACTTGATCTGATCAATGGGTTCGCCGCATCCGTGCCCGATAGTCGCGTCGAGGCACTTCTCGCCAATGAAGCCGTGGCCGCAGTCGTTACAGACGGGTCGCTCGACATCCTCGCGGACGGCTGGGAGGACGCCAGCGACGTGTGGCCGAAGTACTTCGACCACTATGCGGGCGCTCCGCACAAGATCATTGACGAGACAATCGAGGCCGAGAAGTTCTGGGAAAAGGGCTACTACGGCGTGGGCATAGATGTCGCACTGATCGACTCCGGTGTCGTTCCGGTTCCTGCGCTGAGCGCACCCAACAAGGTCATCAACGGAATCGATCTGTCGTTCGAATCACAGTCCGATGACCTCCGCTATCTGGACTCCTACGGCCACGGAACCCATCTCGCGGGCCTCATCGCCGGCTATGACGCCATTGGAGGCTTCGTCGGGATCGCCCCCGGTTCGCGGATCCTCAACGTCAAGGTCGCCAACCACGAGGGCGCAGTTGACGTCTCTCAGGTAATCGCAGCCATCGACTGGGTCGTCCAGCATCGCACAGACAACGGCATGAACGTCCGTGTTATCAACCTTGCTTACGGCACCGACTCCGTGCAGTCGGCGCAGCTCGACCCGCTTTCGATGGCCGTGGAGCAGGCATGGAAGGCCGGGATCGTGGTTGTCGTTGCGACGGGCAACGACGGCAATTCCAGCGCCCTCAGGGATCCAGCGTTCAACCCGTATGTAATCGCCGTTGGCGCATCCGACAGCGCATCCACGTCGAAGCCCAAGGACGACTTCGTTGCTCCATTCTCCAACTGTGGCACCGAGGCCCGCTTCGCTGACGTGCTGGGCCCAGGGCGATCGATTATCAGCCTGCGCAATCCCGGCTCGGTTGCCGATGTCGAGCACCCGGAAGCCCGCATCGGTGACGATTACTTCCTCGGTTCGGGGACTTCGCAGGCTTCTGCGATCGTGTCAGGCGCCGTGGCGCTGATCCTCGACCGCTACCCCAAGGCCACTCCCGACCAGGTCAAAGCGGCGCTGATGGAGACGAGCCGAGGTGTCGCCACACACAGCAAGTACTGCGCCCAGGCGGGCCTCATCGACCTCGAAATGTTCCTGCACGAGTTCGAAGGGTGGGAGGACCTCGAGGGGGTTCGCACCCAGCAGCACACCTCAGCATCGGGTGATGGCACTTTGGAGGGAGCACGGGGCTCCCATCACGTCACCGTCGACGGTGTCCCCCTCGAGGGTGAGCAAGATATCTTCGGCATGAGTTGGGATGCGGCCTATCTGTCCAAGCTTGCCGCCAACTACATGGCCTGGGATGGCGGGGAATTCAACGGGACTTCGTGGTCGGGCACTTCGTGGTCGGGGACCTCGTGGTCGGGGACCTCGTGGTCGGGGAC
>CBDUNF010000199.1:0-6470 GCA_965368515.1 uncultured bacterium | reverse complement strand
CAACCCGCTCTATCACACGGGGACGATCACCGTATACCTCTTCGGCATCGTGCTTCTGACCGGCATATACCTCACCGCGTTCTTTCAGTACGGCTTCGAGGCTTCGTATGACTCGGTCGCCGGTATCGAGGCGAACCTGGCAAGCCGTCTGATAAGAGCCGTTCACCGCTATGCGTCTGTTGCCATGGTGGTGACCTCGCTACTGCACGGCTGGCGGACTTTCTTCCAAGATCGCTTTCGCGGGGCGCGCTGGGTGGCTTGGGTGTCCGGAGTGGCGATGATGGTTCTGTTGTGGATCATCGGGGTAACCGGATACTGGCTCATCTGGGATGAGCGGACCCAGGTTCTCAACGACGTGTTCACCCGGGCGATAGGTGGCACTACAACCGGTCTCGATTTCCTAATCGACAACATACTGTCTCCGGTAGCGGACACCGGGTGGCCGTTCCTCCTGCTCTTGTTCCTGATCCACATCGGCCTGTCGATCGGCGTGGGCGTGCTCATCTGGGTTCATCTGAAACGGCTCAGTCGGCCCAAGGTGCTTCCGCCGCGTTTCTGGATGGTCCTGATCGGCGGCGCGATCGTCATAGCCTCGCTTGTGTGGCCGCTCGGAATGCTGCCGGCGCTCAACCCTGATCAGCTGCCGGGTGCGTTCCCGATCGATCCCTTCTATCTATTCCTGATGCCTGCGGGCCTGGTCTGGTCCCCGGCTGCGCTGTGGGGCGGGTTCGTTGTCGCCACCGCTGTGACTACTGCGATCCCTTGGCTGTTGCGGCGGAAGAAACTCGATCCGATCGTTGTGCATGAGGATCGCTGCACCGGGTGCACATTGTGTGTAGCCGACTGCCCGTACAAGGCGCTCGAGATGGTCCCCCGAGAAGACGACACGAAGTACCGCCAGTTGGCGATTGTTCATGAAGACCTTTGTGTGGCGTGCGGTGTCTGCATCGGTAGCTGTCCCACCGAAGCGCTGACACTGGGGGCGGAACCGGCCGAGGCCCTTTGGGATGAGGTACGAGAAGCAGCGGCCAGCGGCGAAGACGGCCGCATCATCCTGACGTGCGAACGACATGCGCTGCAAGGGGCTGCCGCTCACCTTGGCGGAGGAGGGGTTCGGCAGGATGATCAAGCCGGTCACGTAATCCCGGTCACATGCGTTGGCATGATCCATCCAGGTCTCGTGGCAGCGGCCCTCGATGCGGGAGCGGGAGATGTTCAGATCGTCGGTTGTCCACCCGCGGACTGTGCCAACCGTGAAGGCAACACGTGGCTACAGGCCCGCCTTGACCGGGAACGAGTACCTCGGCTCAAACAGGAGTATGTTGATGCTGCCATTGCCACCGATTGGGTCGCTCCCGACTCCTTTGGGGAGGCGATTGCGGCCCCCGGCTCGCAACCGGTCGCCGATCCGGAGGCGCGTCCGAGCTGGCGGAAGCAACTACCGGTGCTGGCGATAGTCACTGTCGTCACCTTGCTGTCGATCGCTGCAACCAACATCAAGTACACGCCGGGCATAGCAGGTGAAACCGTCATTGCGATTGCGATGGACCACAGGGGGGGAGCGCCAATCCTCGGGTTTGCCGAAATGGAGCCCGCCCCGGGGGACGGTGCGGCGCCACGCCTCCTGGTGGAAGTAGATGGCGTCGCCGTCTTCGATAGGACCTACCCGGTCGTGACCGCCGACGGTGCCGAGACTTCCCTCGCATATGAGCGAATCAACGTCGACTCCGGGCAGCATGCGGTGCGAGTCAGCCTGTTTGATCGTTCGGACCCTGCCGCATTCGTGGTCGTGTTCGACGACGTCGTTGGGCTTGCCGATGGTGAGATCTTCAATATCGCGATAAACGATGCGCAGGTCGCCGACGAAGCCGGCGCCGGGCGGTCCTTGTTTGCCGAGGGGACGCTGGGGACGAACACCGGTTGTCGGTTGTGTCACTCGCTTGATCCGGGAGCTGTACTGGTCGGCCCTTCGCTCGATGGCGTCGCCACCCGAGCGGCGACCCGCGTCCCCGGCCTCACCGCGGAGCAGTACCTGCGCCAGTCGATCGTTGATCCGAACGCATATGTCGTCGAAGGCTTTCCCGAGGGCCAGATGTTCAACAACTACGCCACCGTTCTGACGGCCGAGGACATCGACAACCTCGTCGCTTTTTTGCTGACACTGGAGTAGCGGATGAAGTCCGTCTGGGCCACCCTGATCGTGTTGCTGCTGCTTGTTGCGGGGTGTGATGGTGGCAGCGGCAGTGACACCACGGCTGTCCCTTCGTCTACGAGGCGTGTGGCCACAACCGGCCTAGAGCTCTTTGAAGAGCGTGTAGTCGGCGCCAATCCCGGGTGCGTCACCTGCCATTCACTCGAGAGGGGAATCACCCTGGTGGGGCCATCGCTGTTTCGGGTTGAATCGCGTGTGACCGGCTTGACCACCGACGAGTATCTGCGGCAGTCGATTGTCGAGCCCGATGCATACGTGGTCGAGGGTTTCGAACCCGGCCAGATGAGCACCAACTGGGCTGAGTATCTGTCCTCCGACCAGATCGATAGCCTGGTCGAGTTGCTTACCGGCATGCCCTAGCGGACCGGGAGCGCCTCTTCGATGCCAACACCCTCTTGGCCGTCGACGACGCGTTCACCGTGAAGTTCGCCAGCGTCGGTTATCTCGTAGGTGGCGGTGCCGTGGGATGCGGTGTCGAAGCCTTCCAGCGCAGTCCACTCAGCGACAAGCTGATTGCCAGAAACCGTCGCAACGCCAGTTTGGATGCTTCCGGTGATAATCCACTGCATCTCGTACACCGATGGCTCGTTGGTGGCGGTAATCGTCAGGGATCCGCCGTACTCGGCGCCCTGATGATCGAAACCATTGATGTAATACGTTCCTTCGAGGCTGCCGTCGAACGCCTCCTCGGGGAACGCACACGCGGTCACCGCAAAGGCAAGGAACAGGGCTAACGTGATGGTCGCCCGCGAGGTCTTGCGGCTAGGGCCAATAGGCTTGATTGTGATGACCATTGCGCCTTCCGGGTGCAGTTGCGAGTCGGGAGTATATCGATCGGGTCGTGGGTTACATCCTTGCAGCGGAGGACGTGAGTGAGTCGGAAAGCAATCATCAGGTCGGTCATCCCTGTGGGGCTGATTATTGCCGCTGCGATGGCGTTCGCGTTGTTTGAGCCGATTCAGGTTCTGCCTCGAATTCGTCTCGCCCCCGGCTATCTGTTGACCAACCAGAGCGCCGAGACCGTTACCTCTGAGGACGTGCGCGGTGACATTGTTCTATACAACTTCGGGTACAGCGGGTGTGGGGCTGATTGTGCGGCGATGAACGAAACCATGGTCGAGGTCCAAAGCCGGCTTGGCGAAGTGGATGCAGGCGACACCTCAATCAGGTTTGTGACGGTTTCCTTTGATGCTGACACCGACACGCCCGAGGTCCTCGACGCATATGCGGCGGGATTGGGGGCCGACACCGAACAATGGAGTTTTGTGACGGGCGACCCCGTCCATCTCGAGAACGTAGTCAAAGCCGGATTCGAGGCGTACTACGAGGAACGTGACGACGGCTCGTTTACGTTCGATCCGGTGTTCATCCTCGTCGATGGTTGGGGTGTGATCCGGGGCGAGTATCGCTATCAAACCAATGCTTCGGACTCTGACAAGATCCTGCACCACATGGACATCCTCGGTGAGGAGATTCGTAACTCGCATGGTGCCGCGTCGCTGGCCTACGAAGCTGCCCATTTCTTCCTGTGCTATCCATGACCACAACGTGGAAACGCATCGGTGTCGGTATTGCCATTGCCCTCATCGGGGTGATCGTGGCGTGGTTCTTCATACTGCCTCGGTTCCGGCCCCACATCTTCGGGGGAGCGGTGATTCAATCGACCCAAAAGGCGCCGCGACTCGAGCTGGATTCGGCCGACGGGCCGATTCGGATGACCGACTTCGAGGGCAAGGTGGTTGTCGTCTACTTCGGCTACACGCTATGTCCAGACGTCTGTCCTGCCACCCTGAGCAAGCTCGCCGACTCGATCGAGCTGCTAGGTGATAAGGCCGAAGACGTGCAGATCATGATGGTCTCGGTGGATCCTGCTCGGGACACGCCTGAGCTACTCGAGGACTACGTGGAGCACTTCCACCCGAACTTCATCGGAGTGACCGGAGACGAAGCCACGGTCAACCGGATAGCGACGCTGTACGGTGTCGTCTACGAACAGGCCCCCGGGTCGGAAGCAACGGGCTATACGATCGATCACACATCGACGGTCATCCTGGTTGACCGTGAGGGCTACCTGAAGCTCGTGCTGCCCTTTGAAGGTTCGGCCGAGCAGATTGCCTCAGACATTGAGTACTTCTTGGGTTAGGTGAACGTGAACTCGAACAAGTTTCTTGCCATCGTGCTGGCGGCCTCGCTAGGGGTAGCAGTTGGTGCTGCGTTCATTCTCTTGAACCGAGATCCGCACGAGTTCGTCGGGACGGTGTTTTCGAATCCCGATGCCGCCCCTACCTTCCAGCTAACCGCGGATACCGGGGAACAAGTGTCTTTGGATACTTACGAGGACAAGGTGGTGCTGTTGTACTTCGGCTACACCTTCTGTCCCGACATCTGTCCGGCGTCCCTCGCCGAGTTGGCAACCGCAGTCGCCAATCTGGATGGGGCTGCCCGGGAGGATGTTCAGGTGATGATGATTTCGGTTGACCCGGCCCGAGACACCCCGGGGATTTTGAGTGAGTACATGGACCATTTCGATCCAGGGTTCATCGGGCTGACCGGCTCTGAAGCCGAGATCGCCTCAGTAGCAGGGGACTACAACGTCTTCTATCAGGCGCATGAGGGCACCGCCGCGACCGGCTACCTTGTCGATCATTGGGCCGGGGTCTACGTGATCGATCGTGAGGGCCGTCTGGTTGAGACCTTCAGCTTTGGCACCCCTGGTGAACAGATCGCACTCGACCTGCAGGAGTGGCTATGACCAAGCGGATCATCATTGACACCGACCCGGGCCACGACGACGCATTCGCCCTGCTCCTTGCGATCGCGTCATCCGACGAGCTTGAACTAGCCGCGATTACGACGGTTGCCGGGAACGTGCCGCTCGACAAGACCACATACAACGCACGGCGACTCCGCGAATTGGTGCAGGCCAACCATGTGCCGATCTATCGGGGATGCGAGCGGCCGATGGTCAACGACCTGGTTACCGCCGAGTACGTGCATGGCGAAACCGGACTCGATGGTCCCCACCTCCCGGAGCCGACAAGCGATGTGGAGTCTGCCCATGCTGTCGATTATCTCGTCGACACGCTTCTTGCGGCCGATGACAAGTCGGTCACGGTGTGTCTGATCGGTCCCATGACGAACCTGGGCATGGCGCTTGTCAAGGAACCGGCAATAGCCGACAAACTCGCCGAGGTCGTGATCATGGGTGGCAGCTTCCGAGAAGGAGGCAACGTCACCCCGACGGCTGAATTCAATGTATTCGTCGACCCCCATGCGGCGCATGTGGTGCTGACGAGCGGTGTTCCACTGACGATCATGCCGCTCGACGTGACTCACCAGGCTCAGGCGACACCGGCCCGTATCGACGCCTTTCGGTCGCTTGCCGCCCCAGTCGGCGAGGCCGTCGCCGCGATGCTCGACTTTGCGGGGCTTTTCGATGTGTCGAGGTACGGGTTTGAGGGCTATCCGCTTCACGACCCAACGGTCATTGCCTACCTGATCGAGCCCGAGATGTTCGACCCACGGCCGGCGTATGTTTCGGTCGTGACAGATCCCGGATCTGTCCACGGCCAGACGATTGCCGATTGGTGGGGTCAAACCGGCAAAGAGCCGAACGCACAAGTGATGATGTCCCTAGACGCCGATAGGTATTACCAGCTCCTCACTGAGCGTCTGGGCCGATTCGCTCCCTAGCCTTGGTCTTTTTCTCCTCGGCCAGACCCCACAGCGAGAGACCGAGAGCCACCGCCACCAATCCGGTATTGATCCATCCAACGTCACGAAGCGCCGCCGCCTGCGCTGTTGCCGAAGCCACCTTGGCATCCACTGTTGCTCCGAAGTGATAGGACACGCGCAATGCCCAGAGCGCGCCAAGGACTGCGATTCCCGTCAGTTGACCGGTGTTCCTGCTGATGCCGAGCATCGCCGACGTCACGCCGAGCCGCTCGGCAGTCGCCGAACCCATGACTGCGCTGTTGTTGGGGGACTGGAAGATGCCCATGCCCAATCCGGCAAGAGCCATCACAATCATGATCATCCACAGGGGGGAGTCGGCCTGGAGCAACTGCATCGCCAAATAGGCACCGACAAGTATCACCAGTCCCACGACCAGGACCCGGCGCGGCCCTACCCGATCGGATACCGATCCGCTGGCTGGAGCAGATAACCCGAGGAGGAGCGGCGCCGGAGCAATCAGCAGACCAACCTGACGTGGGGAAGCACCCAGTGCGTTCTCCAGGTAGAAGGGCACCAGGATGAA
>CBDUNF010000198.1:0-6556 GCA_965368515.1 uncultured bacterium | reverse complement strand
GAGGAACGCCTCGGCGACGACCCCGGTGCCGAACTCGGTAATCGGGATGCGGCGTACCGAGATGCCGGTGCCGAGAATCACGACGGCGATCATGACCGAGACCGCAATGCCAATATCGATGCTGCGTTGCGCAGCCAATCCAAGGATCCACAATCCCACCATTGCGCCCGGTATCCGCCCGGCCAGCAGCCAGGCGACGCCTTTTCCATCGATATGCGACCGTTCCCGCCAGGTCATAGACAGCGCCAACGGCACGGCCAGCAGTAACTGGGGGACGGGCGCCAACGCCGGGTTGACCAGGGACAGGATGGGAACCGACAGGATGCCGAAGCCGACGCCAATCGTGCCCTGCACGATGGCGCCGATGGCGGTGATGACGAGAGCTACGGCAAGCTCGGCTGGGGAAACGGGCACGAAAAATCCAAGGAAGAGGGCCTACGAGTATGCCACTGTTCGCATTCGACGCCGAGTTGGGCCCGTGATTGCGCACTGGGGCAAAAGAGTCTTGCGATTCTGCAGTAACTCTGATTACGATGCCGCATCGCCAGCCGACCCCCAATCGCGAATGCAGGGATAGTGGAGCACGCTCAAAATCGGAACAGAAAAGGTGCCCTCAGGCGCCGCCCGCTTCTGCTCGGAACGGTCGCTCTATTGGCGTTGGCGCTGTCGGCTTGCTCGGGATCTGGCCCGCAGACGGCGCTGAATCCGGAAGGGCCGATCGGGCGAACGATCGACGACCTCTGGGAACTGGTTTTCATCATGGCGACGGTCGTGTTTGTGATCGTCCAAGCGGCCATCATCTACACGATCATTCGGTTCCGAGCTCGCAAGGGTGATGACACCGAGCCGGTGCAGGTACACGGCAACACTCGCCTCGAGATCCTTTGGACCATCATCCCCGTGGTGATCCTGGCGAGCATCGGCTACCCCGTTGTGAAGGGCATCTTTGACGTACGGGCGATTGCCGAGGGCAGCGACGTGTTGCAGGTTCAGGTGACCGGCCACCAATGGTGGTGGGAGTTCGAATATGTCGACCTCGCCGATGACACCGGTCGCACCCTGGTCACCGCCAATGAGCTATTCATCCCTGAGGACACCGAGGTGAACCTCACGATGACCTCAGCCGATGTCATCCACAGCTTCTGGGTGCCGGTTCTGGCGGGCAAACGTGATGTCGTGCCCAACCGCATTTCGAACATGACGCTCATCGCCGACAACCCGACCCCACCCGACGCACCACATCCGGGCCAGTGTGCCGAGTACTGCGGTCTTGCCCACGCCGACATGCGCTTCAAAGTGCACGTCCGCTCCCAAGCGGATTTCGATGCATGGGTTGAGGATCAGCTCACTCCTGCAGAGATCCCGACCGAAGGTGCTGCTGCAGCCGGTTACGACACCTTCAACATCACTTGTATTGCGTGTCACAACGCCACTGTGGCCGGGCCGGATGGGGCAGAGGACATCGGACCTGTGAATAGGATCGAGGTCGACGGAGTGACCTTCATCTCCTCACTGGCCCCGAACCTCGCCCACTTCGGGCAGCGAACAACCTTTGGTGCGGGGACGTTCGAGAACACAAGTGAACATCTCGCCGAGTGGCTGGCGGATCCAGTGTCGATCAAGCCAATGCGCCCCGAGCTGAATGATGTCGCCAACGGTCGCATCCTCGGCATGCCAAACTTCAACCTGTCTTCAGACGAGATCACAAACCTCATCGCACTCTTGGAAGGATGGGAGTGACATGGTGCTCGATACCGGCAAGGATCTAGCGGCCGCAGAACCCAAGGGGATCTGGAGTTGGATCACAACCGTTGATCACAAGCGGATCGGGCTCATGTATGGGATCACCGCTTTGGTCGCCTTCTTTGTGGCTGGTCTCGAAGCGTTGTTGATTCGTGTCCAGCTGACAACGGCCAATGGCACGATCCTCAGCGCCGACGCCTACAACCAGCTATTCACAATGCATGGTCTCACCATGCTGCTCGTGGTCGTCATGCCGGTTGGGGCGGCGTTCATGAACTACTTCATCCCGCTGCAGATCGGAGCGCGGGACGTCGCGTTCCCGAGGGCCAACGCCTTCTCCTATTGGCTATTCCTTTTCAGCACGGTTTTGCTGTTGTCGTCGTTTGTTCTCGGTGGGGCGCCCGACGGCGGATGGTTCGGGTATGCCCCGCTTTCGACCCAGCTCGAGGAATACGTGCGGATGGACTTCTACTCCATCGGTGCCCAGATGCTCGGGATTGCATCGATCATGGCTTCTGCGAACTTCATCGCCACCGTGTTCACAATGCGCGCTCCCGGGATGTCGCTCATGAGGGTCCCTGTCTTCACGTGGATGTCAGTCGTCGTTTCGTTCCTGTTGATCTTCTCGCTCCCGATCTTCGGTGTTGGACTCTTCCAGATGTTTTTTGACCGCAACTTCGGTGCGCAGTTCTTCGGTGGCGGTGGCGATCCGTTGCTCTGGCAGCACCTGTTCTGGCTGTTTGGTCACCCGGAGGTCTACGTCCTGGTCCTTCCGGCGATGGGTATCGTGTCCGAGATCTTCCCCGTCTTCAGCCGCAAACCCCTATTTGGCTATCCGTTCGTGGTGTTCTCCGGCATCGCGATCGGGTTCATGGGCTTTGGCGTATGGGCTCACCATATGTATACGGCCGGTCTCGGCCCCGTTGCCGAGGCTGGGTTCGGTGTCGCCACGATGATGATCGCCGTGCCGACCGGCGTGAAGATCTTCAACTGGATCGGCACGATGTGGGGCGGCAAGGTCAAATTCGAGCTCCCGATGATGTTCGCTATCGGGTTTGTGTCGCTGTTTGTTATTGGTGGCCTGTCCGGTGTGCTGCACTCGGTGGTGCCGTCCGACTACCAGCAACATGACAGCTATTTCGTCGTCGCCCACTTCCACTACGTGCTGTTCGGTGGGGGCGTGTTCGGCTACGTAGCCGGCGCCTACTACTGGTTCCCGAAGTGGACCGGCCGGTTCCTGGACGAGAAGCTCGGCAAATGGCACTTCTGGCTGATGCTCGTCGGCTTCAACCTGACGTTTGCTCCGATGCACATTCTGGGTCTCAACGGCATGGCCCGCCGCACCTACCGGTACCCGGAAGGTTTGGGCTGGGAGTTCTGGAATCAGGTCGCAACAGTCGGGTCCTTCTTGATTGGCATCTCGTTCTTGGTCTTTGCCTGGAACATCCTCAAGAGCCGCAAGAACGGGCGCCTTTCGGGCAGCGATCCCTGGGACGGCCGCACGCTCGAGTGGTCGATTTCGTCACCGCCGCCCGTGCACAACTTCGACGAGGTGCCCGTGGTGGAGCATGTCGATGACTTCTGGCACCGCAAGTACGCCACCGACGAAGAGGGGCGTGCGGTCCGTATGCCGGACGTCACCGGAGGAACGATTGCCGCCGAGACAGCGACCGGAGGAGATGGTGAGTCCGAGGAATCTCATGAAGAGGACATGCACATGCCATCGCCGTCGTATTACCCGATCATCGCAGCGTTCGGCGTGATGGTCACCGGCTACGGCTTCGTGTACGTGCCCGGTGGCTGGGTAGGTGTCGGCGTCGGCTTATTGATAACGCTGTGGGGTTTCTTCGGGTGGTCGCTCGAGCCCGTAACGAGAGATGCAGATCATGACTAGCCAAGCCGCACCCCAAGAGGTGCACGACCATCACGACGTTCGCCCTATTCGCAAGGCGGCGATGTGGGTGTTCCTCGGCTCCGAGTGCATGTTCTTCGGTTCGATGATCGCGACCTTCCTTCTTTATCGGAACAACGTCGGCGATGGCCCCGGCTCGGAGATATTCAATATCCCGTTCACCTCGGCAAGCTCGTTTGTTTTGCTGATGAGCTCGTTGACAATGGTGTTGGCCCACAACGCTTTTGAGAAGCGCGATGGGCGCGCCACCCGCATCTGGCTGGCCGCAACTGCGTTGTTGGGGATTACCTTCCTGGCAGGGCAGATCTTCGAATTCACCGAGTTCGTCCATGAGGGCCTCAAGGTCTCCACCAGCTCATTCGGGAGCTCGTTCTTCATGCTCACCGGAGTCCACGGCGCACACGTGGCCATTGGCGTGATGATGTTGCTGGCGATGTTCTTCCTGTCGCTCGACGGCAGACTGCACGAGGACCGGGGACTCAACGTCGAGCTGGTCGGTCTGTACTGGCACTTCGTTGATATTGTCTGGATCGTCATCTTCACCGTCATCTACTTGTTGCAGGTCTGAGCCATGACACAAACCGCGCACCGAGCACATCCAACCCCCGCAATGTATTGGGGTATCGCGCTATTCCTCGCCGTCGTGACGGCCATCGAGGTCGCGATCCCCAGCATCTCGGCGCTGGATCCAGTCAAGGTCCCATTGCTCCTGGTCCTGGCTGCGGTCAAGTTTGGAACTGTCGTCGCTTTCTTCATGCACCTCCGCTACGACAAGAAGCTCTACCGCACACTGTTTCTGTTCGGTGTGATCGGTGTGATTCCGTTGTTCTTGGTGGTGCTGTTGACGATGCACGCATTCTGATTCGATGAACAGGCTCATCCTCGCTGCAGCCGATTCGCCGGGGATCTTCGACGTAACTCCGTTTCACATGCACCTTGACGTTGTGGGTGTACTGGCTGCGATGGTCATTCTCTACGAGTACGGTCTGCGACGGCTGGCGCCGTTGTACGCCCCACGTGGTGAGGTCGTGGTCACCCGAGGGCAGCGGATCGCGTTCTACGCCGGCATCTTGTCGCTTTACGTCGTTTCAACATGGCCGGTGCACGACATCGGCGAGAACAGCCTCTTCATCTTCCACATGAGCGAGCACCTTGTATTCGGCCTGGTGGCGCCACCGCTGCTCCTATCGGGGACACCGTGGTGGCTTATCCGCCTTGTCGTCAAGCCTGTGCTGCCGGCATTGCGCATCTTGACCAAACCGTTTGTTGCGCTCGCCCTGTTCAACGGGATGCTCGGACTGATCCACGCCCCCGCCGTGCTCAACCTGATGTTGCGCAACGAGCCGGCCCACTTCGGGTTGCATGCGATCCTGTTTGTGTTCGGTATCTTCATGTGGTGGCCGATCCTCGGGCCGATCCCAGACATTCCTCAGCTGCAGCCATTCCTGCGGATGGGATATGTGTTCCTGCAATCGCTGGTGCCAACCATCCCCGCCACCTTCCTCACCTTTGGTGAGACGCCGCTGTATCCCATCTACGAGACTTTCCCTCGGCTCTGGGGGATATCAGCGCTGGACGACCAGGTGATGGCTGGGCTGCTCATGAAGCTCGGTGCGGGCCTTCTGCTCTGGGGCTACATCGCCTGGATCTGGTTTTCATGGTGGAACGACGAGCAGCGATATAGCAACCCGACACCGCGGGTCACCACCACGAACCCGTCATAGGCCGATTACGAACCAACTGTGTTGGTTCAACCAAGAGGCGAATTAGCCGGTAGCGCCGTTGTTGTCCTTCGGGCCGCCGAGGTAAACGGCTCCGGCGGCTCCCAGCAGGACGACGGCAGCGGCGCCACTGAAGATGGCGATCGCGGCGACGCCTTCGGCAGCGAGCAGGAGCTGGGCAAGGGCGACAGCAAGCGCGGCTATCACGACGATGGCAAGCATGGGGCCGGTTATGGCTCGCATGGCCGCCTTCATCATGGCTGCGGTGTTCGCCGGGGCGGCTTCGCCCTCGAGACCCACGATGCTCTTGGCGGCGAGTGTTGCTACAACCCATGAGACCAGGGCTCCGCCAACCAAGCCCGCGACGAGAACAGTCACAGCGAGGGCGGCAAGTTCTACCGTCACAACCCCTGCTTCGGCATCGCCTGTGAAGCCCACACCAGCACGCAGGATGCTGTAGCCGGCGGCAACGGCGGCGACGAGAGCGAAAGGCATGATGTGTGCGAGCTCGAACCGGGTGGCCGCTTCATCATCCTCGGCGCTGGCACCGTAGGCGACCGCAGCCACGACCGCGCCACCGATGAGGCAGGCGACAATCGAGGCAAGATAGAGTGCGCCGCTGGTCACGACCAGTTCCGCATCTCCGTTGCCCGTCAAGCCAATGGCTTCCATCGCGTACCGGCCCGCAAACAGGGCGAGCAGGGCCACGCCGACGAGTCCGCCGGCAAGGGCTCCCGACAGGATGACTGACGAACGATTCTTCAACTCTCACTCCGATCTGACACCGACCGAGAGTGTAGTTGCCTCGTCTGCGGCGAGGTTGGAGTTGGCCTCGCTAACTCCAACCCGCAACAGTGCGGTTTTAGCAGAAGTTGCCTGCGGCGTCGGCGGAGTAGATGCCCATGATGGTGTCGGTTCCTTCATCGCCACTATCGAGGACCGGACCCCACAGCAGCACGTTGCCGCTGCTTCCCCGCAGTTCGAAGATGCGCCCGTAGGTCGAGTCGGTTACGACAGCCACGTCGAAGGCGGCATAGATGTTCTTGAGGTCTGTCAGGTTGTTGCCGAGCTTGAGACCGCTCAGCGTCTCGAGGTCGACGGCCACCGAGGTTGCGGCTTCGTCGTAGGTCAGATCGAGACGGTATCCGGCAAATATCTCGGTGCCGTCAGCATCGATGAC
>CBDUNF010000197.1:0-6575 GCA_965368515.1 uncultured bacterium | reverse complement strand
CGCGAAGGAACGACGTTGTTCCGCGGGAACTTCGTCTTTGACTCGACCGAACGAATCGTTCGCTCGGTCACCCGTGCTCCCTGAGGGTGCCCGGTCTAGGTTGTCGGACAATGCGCGTCTCGACACACGCCCTCCTTCTTCCATCCGGACTGTCACCGTCGGCCCCGGAGTTTCACCGGATCCACCCCTGTTACGGGGGTCGCGGGCTTTCACCGCCGGTCGGGGATTTCACCCTGCCCTGAAGGGGGCTCTTTCTTACAGACAGAGTGTACCGCAGCCCCAGGGTGTCCCGACCACCACGGACGGATCCACCCAGGTATTGGTTGGGCAGCGCAGCCGCACGACCCAGAATTGAGCGGCCGCAGGCCGATACCAACAGACCGAGCATCGCTAGATGCGAGTCGCTCGGATCCTGATCCGAGCGAAACTAGGCGCGACGGTCGATCTGGTATGACGAGCCAGGCTGGCGCTTGGCGTATTCCTTCATCTCCGAGGCAATCGCCGATGCTTCCCACTCCGACTTGACGGGGCGCTTGGTATTGGTGGCAACACCCATCGAGATCGAAGAGATCGGGAAAGCATGCCGCTCCCCCTTGCGATCGGTCACCTCGATATACCCCTGCAGCGCATCGGCAGTGTCGTAGAAGTCCAGAATCCCCGAGTCGAATATCGAGACGACCGACTTGCAGAACTCCTCGACGAAGGTCGGATCAATGACTGCGACAAAGTCGTCACCGCCGACATGGCCGACAAATACCTCGGGGTCTTCGCTGGCCTCTGCCGCGTCGAGCAGCACCTGGGCGGTGAACTTGATAACCGAGTCTCCCCGCATGAAGCCGTAGTGATCATTGAAGGACTTGAAGTTGTCGAGATCGGCGTGAACGATGGCGAATTCTCCGCCCTCGGTGACTCTGGTCTCCAGTTCACGCGAGATTCGGAAGTTGCCAGGCAGTCCGGTAAGTGGCGACAAGTCCCGCATCTGTTGGGCGCGGCGGAGCACGGCTTTGACACGCGCCATCAGCTCTTCGATGTCGAAAGGTTTCGTGATGTAGTCGTCAGCGCCTAGGTCTAGCCCACGTACCCTGTCCTCGGCCAGGGCCTTGGCAGTGAGCAGAACGACAGGGATGCTCGATGTTGCGGGGCTCGAACGCAGACGGCGCAACACAGTCAACCCATCGAGTTCCGGCATCATGACATCGAGCAGGATTAGGTCCGGGGGGCGCTGCCGCGCCACTTCGAGCGCGACCCGGCCGCTCTCGGCGGTCTGTGCGTCGAACCCCTCCATATCGAGGTTCATTTCGACAAACTGAAGAATGTCCGGATCGTCATCAACGACCAGGATGCGATCCTTCATACGCTTTCTCGACTCTCTAGTTCCCTGCGCAAATCTTTCACTGCCTCAACCGAATCCTCTTTGCCGAACACGGAGCTTCCTGCCACAAAGACATTCGCCCCAGCGTCCAGCGCACGCTTGATATTGGTCGGCCCGATGCCGCCATCGACCTCTATATCGGTCAATAGGTCGTGCGACTCAACAAAGTTCCTGGCGGTTTCCATTTTTCGTAGCGAGTCTTCGATGAATGCCTGACCACCGAATCCGGGGTGGACAGCCATGACCACGATCATGTCGCACAGTTCGACGAAAGGCTCGACGGCCGAGAAGTCTGTCGGCGGATTGATTGCGATGCTGAATTCCAGACCCTCCGCTCTGGCCATCTCGGCGACCCGGCGTGGGTCCGGATAGACCTCGAGGTGTATCGACACGAGATCTGCGCCCGCGGCCTTGAGTTCCGGAAGGTAACGCTCAGCGTTGAGCATCATCAGGTGGCAATCAAACTTCAGGTCCGTGACCTGACGGAGCGACTCGATGACTGGTATGCCTAGTGAGATATTCGGCACGAAATGGCCGTCCATCACATCGACGTGGATCATGTCCACATGCGGTGCGACCGCGTTGACTTCCTCGCCGAGTCGAGCGAAGTCAGCAGCAAGTATCGATGGGGCAATGAGGTTCTGCACGTAACGCAGCTTAGGCTTTGGCGGGCCCCAAGGAGCGTCATATCCGCTCACCGCAGCGCGGTGCATTAACGTGACCGCACACCAGTTCTTGGAGGAGCAAGTGGACAGATATCGAGTCTCTCCGAACCAGAAGGTGGATCTCAGCAAATGGGACCCAGATGACCATTCCGCGTTCGCGGGAGACAAGGCCGCGGGTCGCTCCTACCTCAAGACACTGCGTTCTCGTCTTGCCGAACTCCAACAGCTCCTCTGGGCTGAGGACAAGCACAAGGTCCTCGTGGTGTTTCAGGCGATGGACACGGGCGGCAAAGACGGCACCATTCGCAACGTGTTCTCCGGAGTCAACCCGCAGGGCATCGATGTTCAGAACTTCAAGGCGCCGACTGCCGAGGAACTGAGCCACGACTATCTGTGGCGGATCCACGACCATGCCCCCGCCGCCGGGTGGCTGACCGTCTTCAATCGCAGCCACTACGAAGACGTTCTAGTCGTTCGCGTCCTCGATCTGGTGCCCGAAGAACGGTGGAGCCGACGCTACGACCACATCAACAGCTTCGAGCGACTCCTTGCGGATGAGGGCACCACGATTCTCAAGTTCTATCTGCACATCTCGCCCGACGAACAAGCGGAACGACTTCAGGCCCGGCTCGATGACGATACAAAGACATGGAAGTTCAACAAGGGCGACCTCGATCACCGCAAGCTGTGGGGCGACTACATGGAGGCGTACGAAGCGGCACTCGGCAAGACGAGTACGGACCACGCCCCCTGGTACATCGTGCCGGCCAATCGCAAGTGGTATCGCAACATCGTGGTCGCACAGACGATCGTCGATACCCTCGAGAACCTGAACATGGAATTCCCTGATCCCGAGGAAGGCCTCGACGACCTGGTCATCCCACCGGTATAGGTCGTTAGCGATCGATTACGGAAATGAACATGCCATCGGTCCCGGTCGAATGCGGCGCCAACAGCAAACCGCTCCCCCAAGGCTCACCGGGTAGATCAGCAGGGCCATGCGCCGGGTACTCAGCGACGATGTCGACAGTCTCCGCCGCGAAGAGAGTGCACACCGAATAGACGATCCGTCCCCCGGGACGCGTCAATCTCCAGGCCTCGGCAAGAAGCCGGCCCTGCTGGTCAGCAAGGGCGTCCAGTCCCGTTGTCTTCAGACGCATCGCGATCTCCGGCCGTCGCCGCAACGTACCGAGACCCGTGCAGGGGGCATCGAGCAGCACGGCGTCAAACGCCTGATCTGCGAACGGCGCCGCAGTGCCGTCGCCGACAACCCAATGTGGTGACACACCGGCCTCGGCGAGTCGCTTGCGTGCGCTGAAAAGGCGGCGCTCGTGATGATCCATCGCCACAAGTGACATCTCGCCGCCGGCTTGGTCCCACAAACTCATGGTCTTGCCGCCGGGCGCTGCCGCCATGTCGAGGACCGTTCCTCCCGGGGCAACTGAGAGGGCTTGAGCGACCGCACTCGAGGCACCATCGATGATCGAGAGACCGTCGAGTGACTCCGGAAGACGGCTGACGTGATAAGCATCGTTGATGCCGGCGATCGCCTCCGCTCCTTCTGGGACTTCGGTGCCAGGGCGCACCCGGATCCCGATTCGCGGCGAAGCGGCGCGGAGACCTTCCAGGAGGCTTCCAGCTTTGGCCTTCCCATGGTCGGCGGTGATCTTCCCCAGTACCCACTCCGGCACCGAGAAGCTTCGTGCCTTGTCGCCCGGAAGCTCGGGTATGCCATCCCGGCTGAGACGACGCAACACTCCGTTGACCAGTCCAGAGGCACGACCGCGGCCCAACTGCTTGGCGGCTTCGACCGACTCGTTGACGGTCGCATACACCGTGTCCTGCTCATCGGTCAGCATCTCGCCGATTGCGATCTCGAGAACTGCGATCACCTCGGGATCGAGGTCGGTGAGCTCCCGCTTGGTCGTGGTCGTGATAATCGCGTCGATCGTCCGCAGCTTGCGCAACGCGGTTGTCACCAACCGGTAGACAAATGCCTGATCGGGACGACCCAGATCCTTTGTCGCCTGCGGAAGGATCACGTTCGAGTAGGCGCCATGGTCCCTTATGCGAACCAGAATCGCAGCAGCCATCGCACGGGTGTTCATAGGCTACGCCGGGTCATCGAGAGTGAGGCCGATGCCGCGGCGGCCATTCGCCCACGCCTTGCCCGAAATGCGTGGCTTGCCCGCCGGCTGGACTTCGACCAGCTCTACCGCACCAGACGCAAGACCGAGAATCGGGCGCCCACCGACGATCTGGACCCTTCCTGCGGGTACCTCTGGCGTAGCCGGGCCGACTTCGAACACTTTGATGCGTTGCCCCTCCGCCTCGAGCCAACCTCCGGGACGAGGGTTGAAGGCACGAACGGCACGGGCAAAAGCAACCGGACCGCTGCCAGTGTCGAGCGCAGCTTCCTCAGTTGAGAGCCGCGGCGCCGTCGTCGCCCCAGTCGCCATCTGCCTTGCGGGACGAAGCCGACCGTGCACATAGTCGTCGAGGTGATCTCGCAGCACGTCGGCACCGAGCGAGGCCAACCTTCCGGTAAGCGCTCCCGCTGTCTCGTACTCATTGATTTCGATCTCCGCAGCCGCAAAAACCGGCCCGGTATCCATGCCCTCGTCCAGCACCATCAGTGAAACCCCCGTGTACTGGTCCCCGGCGACGATCGCACGTTCCACCGGAGCGGCACCTCGCCACCGAGGCAACAACGAGAAGTGCACGTTCACAAACCCGTGCTTCACCGATTCCAGAACCGCCGGTCGGAGAATTCGACCGTATGCGACGACCACGGCGATATCGAGTGCAGCCCGTTCGAACATGCCCAGCAACTCAGCGTGCGTGTCCGGCTGATAGACAGGGAGCCCCCACTCCTGGGCGGCCAGCTTCACCGGAGAAGCCTCTACCCGCCGGCCTCGCCCCTTGGGCCGATCTGGCTGGGTCACAACAAATTCAACCGAGGCCACCTCCATCAGTACGGCCAACGACGGTACTGCGGCGGACGGTGTGCCGAGAAAGGCGGAGCGGATCACCTGTGCTCCGCCGTTCCCAAGGGATGCTCACGAATATCGCGCAGCGCGAGCTTCTTCTCGCGCCGCGACAGCCGCTCGATCAGAAGCATGCCGTTGAGGTGATCGATCTCGTGCTGGAGCACCCGACCCATAAGTTCGTCTCCCTCGAACTCGATCGGGTTGCCGTGAATGTCGAATCCCTTGGCCTTTGCATAGCCGGGACGCTTGATCGGCCAGTAGTAGCCGGGTACCGAAAGGCACCCCTCATCAAAAGTCCAGGAGCCGGCGACATCAACGATTTCGGGATTGACCATCACAAACGGACCTTCACCGATATCGGCGACAAAGACCCGCTTGGAGATACCGATCTGCGGTGCGGCGAGCCCCACTCCGGGAGCTTCGTACATCGTCTCGAGCATGTCCTCAACGAGGTGCTGCAACGAAGACGCATCGTCTCGCACGTCGCTCGCCGTGGCGCGCAGCACCGGATCGCCAAAGGTTCTGATTGGGTAGATAGCCATGATGTCACCGAGATCAAGCGGATATCGTTCCGCACAATTTGGGGATCATACCTACAACTCACAGATCGATCGGATCAGCATCGACTCGGACCTTGAGGCCGGCATCACGCCAGCGCTGGACGATGGATCGCAATCTGACCCTGCTGGCTTGCATGGAATCTGCCTGGAGGAACCACCGCGTGCGTCCCCCCCCGACCTCCGGACCGTGGACCTGAACCCCATCGTCGCCCAGCTTCTCGATATCGGCAGCGTGTTCGGTAGCGTCTCCGCTTGTTTCGATTGCCAGCAAAGTCGCCGCGGGTGGGAGGCGATCCCGTTCCCGCTCGGCGATCACGGATGTCAGGTACTCGATCGGGTGTCCACTCCGCAGTGCACCAAAAACGGCATGGTCCGGCTGGGCCGTTTGGATTAGACAGCGTCTGCCCCTGCTTTTCGCAACCGTCGTTGCCACCCGCGCCAGGAGGCGCATCGCATCCTCTTCGGCCCGATAGTTGGGCGCCATCAGAAGCGAATCCGCATCAACTGCAACCGAAAGCGCAGTCTCCGGTACATACGGCAAGTCGCGCTCCGTGCCGACAATCACCTGTCGGCCCGAGTCGCGCGGGCCAACCACTTCCGACCCGAGATGTCGAGCCAGCTCCTCGGCAACTCGGCCTACGGCTGCGCCGAGCGGCTCAAAGCGACGACCACCACACTCCACGCAGGCACCCAGGGCGGCGCCACAACGTCGGCAGGCGTCGCCTCGGTCTGGACCCGATCCGCACTCCGGGCATCGCCGCAGCTCTCGGCACTTGATACAGCGGAAGGCAGGGGCGTAACCGCGCCGCGACACGAAGACGAACACCTGCCCGCCCGACCTCACCACCTGCTTGATCGCCTGCACGGTTCGCACACCCAAACTGCGGCCCCCGGGTGGGTCTTCGCGACGGTCGAGAATCTCCACCAATGGCCACACCCGTCCGGGCGGCTCAACCACGGCAGCGCCCTTCGCCAGTGTGTCGAGCGT
>CBDUNF010000196.1:0-6577 GCA_965368515.1 uncultured bacterium | reverse complement strand
TGCCCGGTCCGCCGGTAGGTTCGGAGCGAAACCGCCCTCATCCCCGACGTTGGTGGTCAAGCCACGACCGGCCAGGACCTTCTTGAGGGCCTGATAGGTTTCGACGCCCGCCCGTAGTGCTTCCTTGTAGCTGGGGAAACCACCAGGGACCAGCATGAACTCCTGGATGTCGACTGAGTTGGCGGCGTGCGCACCACCGTTGAGAACGTTGAGGCACGGCACAGGAAGGACACGAGCCGATGTGCCGCCCAGATAGCGATACAGCGGCATGCCAAGCCCGGCGGCTGCCGCACGAGCCGCCGCCATGGAGACGGCCAGGATCGCATTTGCACCCAGCGTCTCTTTGTTAGGGGTGCCGTCAAGATCGAGCATCCGCTGATCGAGAGCTTCCTGACGGGTCGCGTCCATACCGACCAGCGCAGGCGCGATGGTGTTGTTTACATGATCGACGGCCCGCTGCACGCCCTTGCCGCCGAAGCGGTCGCCGCCGTCCCGAAGCTCGTTGGCTTCGAGCGCCCCTGTTGAAGCTCCTGAGGGAACCAGCGCCCGGCCAAAGCCACCGCCAGCAAGCGTTACTTCGGCCTCAACTGTCGGGTTTCCCCTGGAGTCCAGGACCTCGCGGGCCCATACACGTGTGATTGTTGTCATTGGTAGGGCCCTCTCTGTACGCCCGAATTTATCACTACGGCGAGGTTAGACCCGGGAATTCCGATTTCAATATCCCAACTGTCCCGACCCGAGGGCTAGAAGTCCCCCGGTGATTGCTCCGCAGCTTTGGCCCGATTCCACAGATCATCGAGCTGTTCAAGCGTGAGATCGGCCAGCGTTTGCCCCTCCCCGGTGACCCTCTTCTCCATGAACCGGAAGCGAACCGCAAAGCGATCTGCGGCACCGGCCAGCGCCAACTCCGGATCGACACCGAGGTGCCGCGACAGGTTCACGGCCGCAAACAAGAGGTCACCGAATTCCTCGGTGGCTCGCACGGGGTCGTCGGTCTCGGCAGCAAGCTCATCGAGTTCTTCGCGGATCTTGGCGAAAACGGGTGCCGGGTCATCCCAATCGAAACCAACGGACCTGGCCCGTCGTTGCATTTTGTCGGCGCGAACCATCGCGGGCATCGCGCCCGGGATGTCATCCATCAGAGACTCCCGCCGCTTCTCTTCGCCCTTGATGGTCTCCCAGTTGGTGATGACGGTGGCAGCGTCCTCGGCTATCACCTCACCAAAGACATGCGGGTGGCGATGCACCAGCTTGCGCCGGATGATCTCGGCCACCTCCTCAACATCGAAGGCTCCGACCTCCCGGGCCAGCGTCGCATGGAAGACAACCTGGAGTAGAAGGTCACCGAGTTCCTCCTCGACCTCGGCATAAGCTCCGTAGTCGGGTTCACCTGCCGGCGCGTCAGGAGGCAGCGCCCGGATCGATTCAACGGTCTCGTAGGTCTCCTCAATGAGGTGACTGACCAAGCTGTGGTGGGTTTGTTTGCGATCCCATGGGCATTCCGCACGCAGGATCCGGTTAGTCACGACGAGGCCGTACCACCCGGCCGGCTCGGGGTCGAGAAACAGGGTGGTGCGGGGACCCGGCGTATAGCTGGCTAGATCCGACAGGTCTGTCTGCAGCACCACCTGATCGACGTCACCAAGCCGATCGAGCACCAACACCGGGGTCGCGTCATCCAACACCCGGCCCAGTTCGGCGGCAACGTCAGCCAGAACCTCGGATCGGTCGACCTGGGTGACGATCAGCGCCGTGTCAAAGACGAGAGGATCGGGCAGATCTCGTCCGTCAAGGATCTTGACGGGGCTGGCGATGGGGTCCACGCCTGCCTCCAGAAAGACCAGATCGAGGAAGGACTCTCCCGGTATCACCTCCACGGCAATGCCGGATACTTCCGCACGCCGCCTGATCTCGGCGACGGCACGCTCGCCGACGACGGCGCTCCCCGGGACGGCGTAGACGGTCGGGGTCACCGCCGCGCTTTCGAGAACGCGGTCGGCGATGGCTCGGTAGACATCATCGAAGGCTTCGCCTTGCTCATACAGATCGTCGCAAGCGATGATCTCCCGATCAACTGCGAGCTCCGTAGCTGCGGGGTGGTGCGCCGTCCGGACGACGACGGTCCGGCCGGAATCCCGAACAACAGAATTCGCCCGCGACGACAGCCGATCGAGACCGGCTGGTCCCAGTCCGAGAATCGTGAGCCCGGTGCCGCTCACTGTGGAGGGGGAGAGATGCCGAATCCTGCCGAAGACCAGGTGCCCAGCACGGGAGAAACCTCGATGTCGGCCGTCGCCACCGCGTTTGAAGCCCAGCTTGAGTACCTGGCGCTGGCGACATCGAGAGCTATGAAATCCATAAAGTTGGCTTCGAGATCTGCGACCGAAGCGGGCCCGATTCGGTCCTCAACCCGGATAATGCTGAACCCACCATCAAACGGAACGGGCCCTACCGGCACGTTGAGATCCGCAGCCAACGCCGCGTTCGCAAACGCTTCCCCCGCACCGGAGACCCAGCTCAAGCAATCATCCTCGGGACCAGTGACCATGCCGTTTGGGCTGACTTGATCGAGCGAGAGCTCGGCCGCGAGGGCCACAAAGTCCTCACCGGCCTCGAGCCGGGAGAGCACGTCGTTCACCTCTGGGATGGTCGTTACAGCGATATGACGTACACACACTCGCGTCACCACTTCGGGGCGGTCGGCGAGAAGGGCGTCGTACCCGCCGGCTTCACCTGAGATCAGCGGGGGGCCAACACCGTCGATCATGAGCGTGACTGTGGCCCGGTTCCGCTGGGTCGCCTCGTTCGAGTCGTCAGCTATCTGCGCTGGCGTGAGGATGGCGCTGTAGCGCTCTGGAGGATTGGCCAGACGCTCGTCGATCGCCGCATCGTCGATCACCACGCCGAAGTCACGAGCAGCCGCCTGCAAAGTAGCCTGCAGCACGATCAACCCGCTGACATCCTCGCGCACATTCTCGCCGGTCACTGTGCCGATGGCGTCTTCGTACACCGGGCGCGAAGCTATGAGGTCGTCTTTGGTTATGGCTTCACCATTGACGGTGGCCAACGTGTCTGCAGATGAACACGATGCGGCAACAAGGCCCACAGCGAGAACGGCTAGTAACCGGCGGAACATCAATTCTCCTCTTCTGGTGGCCACATCTTACGAATGAATTCGATCAAGGATTGCACCAAGTCCCTTTGCGGTGCCCGCAGAAACACTGTGAGACCCCGAACGACCGATCGTGGCGCCAATCGATCCAGTCGTACTTCCTGCGATGCCTTTAACGCTACGGGGCCAAGCCGCACCTCGTTGCGTACTCTGACGATCTCGGTCAAGCCGGCCCGCAGTCCTTCGACACGCAGCAACGCGACGTCGACCAAGGCGGCCGCCTCGACCGGTAGCTCACCAAACCGGTCACGCCATTCGGCGGCAACGTCGTTGACCTGAGACTCGGTCTCGGCCGCTGCCATTCGCCGATAGGCCTCGAGCCGCTCATTGGCGCTGTCAACGTAGTGCTCCGGGAGATGCGCGTCGACCGGCAGGTCGATGCGGATCTCGGGGGGACGCTCGGGAAGCGTCTCACCCTTGAGCTTGGTGACGGCATCGGATACCAACTCCACGTACAGATCGAATCCAACGGCCGAGATGTGACCCGCCTGCGTCTCGCCGAGGATCGAACCGGCACCACGGATCTCGAGATCCCGCATGGCGAGTTCAAAACCGGAGCCGAGATCGGAATACTCGCCGATCGCCTCGAGCCGGCGGTACGCCGACTCCGACAGCGTCTGTTCCTTTGGGTGGAACAGGTAGGCATAGGCGCGCTGACTGGAGCGCCCCACGCGACCTCGTAGCTGATAAAGCTGTGCCAGCCCGAGTCGATCCGCCCTCTCGACCAGAAGCGTGTTGACCTGAGGCAGATCAAGGCCGGATTCGATGATCGTGGTGGCAACGAGCACGTCGTAGTCGCCGTTCCAGAAGTCGAACATGACCTGTTCGAGCATGCTCTCGCTCATCTGGCCGTGGGCGACTGCATAGCGAGCATCAGGAACGAGCTCCTTGAGACGGGCAACGGCGTGATCTATCGACTGCACCCGGTTGTGCACGTAGAAAACCTGGCCTTCGCGCAACATCTCGCGTCGGATCGCTGCGGAAATCGCACGCTCATCCAACGGGCCGACGTAGGTGAGGATGGGATGGCGATCCTCAGGTGGTGTCCGGATGTGGCTGACCTCTCGGATTCCGGTCAGCGCCATCTCCAGCGTTCGCGGAATTGGCGTGGCCGTAAGCGTCAGCACGTCTATCGAGGTCCGCAGACTCTTGAGTTTGTCCTTGGCCGCTACCCCAAACCGCTGTTCCTCGTCGATGATCAGAAGTCCGAGATCCTTGAACACGACATCTTCCGACAGCAGCCTGTGGGTGCCGACAACGATATCCACCGTGCCGTCGGCCAGGCTTCGGACGACGTCTCGTTGCTGTGCGGCGGTGAGGAACCGGCTCAGCGAGGCGACTCGCACCGGATAGGAACCAAATCGCTCCTCCATGGTGCTGAAGTGCTGCTGCGCTAGAAGAGTGGTCGGCACGAGCAGCGCTACCTGTTTACCGCTCTGGACCGCTTTGAATGCCGCCCGCAGGGCCACCTCGGTCTTACCAAAGCCAACATCACCGAAGATGAGGCGGTCCATTGGCGCCTCCGCTTCCATATCAACCTTGACGTCGGCAATGGCGGTCACCTGGTCTCGAGTCTCTTCGAAGGGGAACGCTGACTCGAACTCCGTCTGCCAGGGAGTATCGACCTCGAAGGCATGCCCGGTTGCCGCGGCTCGTTCCCGATGCAGATCGACAACAGCCTCGGCGACCACAGCAACCGCCTTGCGCACCTTGGTGCGAGTCTTGGCCCAGTCGGCACCGCCCATTCGGGACAACCGGGGCGTTTCTCCGCCGGTGTAGCGGACGACGGCTGCCAGCTGGTCGGTTGGCACGTAGATGCGATCCTCACCGTGAAAGCGGATGAGAAGGTAGTCCCGCTCGACGCCGGCCATTTCCCGGTGCACCAGACCCTCAAAACGACCAATCCCGTGATGATGATGGACGACGTAGTCGCCGGGACTCAGATCGCGATAGGCGTCGCCGGTATCTTCAACCTTGGCCTGCCTGGCTCGCCGATGCGCCCGGCGCCGCCCGGCGATCTCCCGCTCTCCAACAATCCCAATGCCGAGCTGCGGCGAGACGAACCCGTGATGAATCCCCTCGCCAAGCACGGCGGACTCGGTCCTTTCGATGCGCTCCCGCACCGGAAGCGCATGCCCCGCCTCGCCGAGTAGCCGTGAGATGCGTTGGGCCGCCCCGACGCCGTCCATGGCCACGATGATCTCAACACCTCGGCCCTGCCAGTGACCGAGCGACTTGGCGATGGATTCCGCGTCACCGGCTACCGCATCGAGCCCACGCATCTCGATCGTCTCATCGCCCGGTCCAGCCGCAGCGGGCGGTGCTTCGACAAACGGCCCCGTACCAAACTCCAAAAACAGCGCGGGATGATCGGCCGGCTCAGGTGCCCCACTCCCCCAGGTAGGTGCCAGGGTGGCGGCCAGATCGGACTCCTCTTTGCGAAGCTCCTCGCTGCGGGCAAGGGACTGCACCGGATCAAACACGACGGTGTAGCGCTCCGGGGCGACATCGAACGCACAGCGCTCGTCGGCGATCCAGGGGAGCCACGACTCAATTCCCTGGAAGGTGAGACCGGCGGCAATCCGATCCCAGGTCTCAGCTGCCCACGGTTGTTCTGCCAACAATGCGTCCGACTTGGCCCGGACAGCTGGGTCCGGTCGCAGCTCCCGAGCCGGGAACGCCTCGACCCGTTGCACCAGGTCCACAGACCGCTGCGACCCGATCGTGAAAGATCGGATTTCATCAACATCGTCGCCCCAGAATTCGATGCGATAGGCCTCTGACCCCTGTGCGGGGAACACGTCGATGATCCCGCCCCGCACGGCATACTCGCCGCGCGACTCCACCCGGTCGGTGCGGTGGTAGCCATGAACGGTTAATTCGGCGACAAGCCGGTCGAAACCGTGCTCGGAGCCTGACTCGATGACGATGGGGGCAAAGGTCGATGGGCTCAGCCGCTGGGTCGCCGCCCGCACGGAAGCCACGATGATCGTTCCCGCTGCCCCGGTTTCAAGGCGATGTAGCGCCTCAGCCCGATGCGCCATCGTGGCGAGGTTCGGCGAAACGTGCTCGAACGGAAGGGTTCCCCAGGCGGGAAGCTGCCATACCGAGTCGGTGAACAACGCAACATCATCGAACAGCTCCTCGGCAGTCCGCTCACCGGGCACTACCGCCAACAGCGGGCGATCGAGATGATGAGCCATACCGGCAAGACTCACGGCTCGCATGCCGGGAGGTATGACAAGGCGGCCCTCCGCTGATGGGACGAGCGTCTTTGGCCAAGCCGAAACGAGAGGTTGGAGCGGAGCAGTCACAGAAGGAAACAGGGTACACGCCTGCATGCAATGCAGGTTTGAGTTGCGTGCAACGCAACTCAGGCCCGGGAAATCGGCCAGGTTTGAGTTG
>CBDUNF010000195.1:0-6588 GCA_965368515.1 uncultured bacterium | reverse complement strand
TGCAACCGTTTCGCCGACTGCTTCGTCAGTAGCTGGCGATCTGCCCTCGTCTTCTCCGGACGAACCGCCGCAGCCAGCCAGGGTGAGGGCAATGAAGAGCCCCACCCCAGCCATCTTCGTGCCGTGACGGTTGAGAATGCGATTGTCAGTCAAGTGGCCCCCCTTTGATACTGATCGGCGGAGATGCCGATAGTGGTTGTCCCGGATTGAACATAGCCTCTCCAGGTTCGTCGTGGAGGCTCACCACGGTTCATCGGGTGCCAAGACCTCGATGATCTCCGTATCGTCATGGCACCGGGGATCTCGAGGCGATGTGCCACCGACTGCGGGCTACGGCTGTGTGCCTCATCCTCGAATGGGCCGCCGCAGTTGAAAGACCCCCAACAGCTTCGCCCGTGCGCAAGGGCTTAGTCGTCGTCGATGACAACCCGGGTGGCGGCAAGCAGCGGTGCGAGATGGGCGGCCAGCTCGTGGGCCAGCGTAATCCCACACTGGGTGAGGGCTCGGATGGAGGCGGCCCGATTGGCGGAGCTGAACCCGTGGGTCTGGGCGGAACGGTGACAATGCGACCCGGTGCCGACCTGCGCAGCAGCGCTACTGCGAACGCTGCGCTCAGGCGCTTGGTTGACACCACCTCAGTGGCATGGTTGACTAGTCAACCATGCCACTCTATGAAGAGATCGCTTCTCAAGTAGCCGAACGGATCGCAACAACTGGCCTGCTGCCGGGAGATCGAATCAATTCGGAGCACCAACTCTCCCAGGAGTTCAGGGTGAGTAGAGGGACGGTGGTCAAAGCACTCGACCTCCTCGAGCGCGGTGGCATTGTGCGCCGGGAGCAGGGACGAGGCACGTTTGTGATCGGCCGGCCCGCGCTTCGGTCGACGACCGACATTGTGAGTTTCACCCAACATGCCGAAACCAGCGGGCGCCGGCCCGGCGGTCGGTTGGTGCGGTGGCGGAGTGTGGAAGCGAGGCAGGACGAGCGGCTCCACCAGCCGTTCGATCCAGGAATGCCGCTCATCGATTTCCTGCGGGTCCGCAGCATTGATGAGGTGCCGGTCGGCATCCACCGAGTTGTCATACCGAGGGAGATCGCCGAGGAGGCGGGTCTCGTCGACCGACTAGATGGCGGTGCATCCGAGGATTGGTCCCTCTATCAGGTCCTGGGTGATGCTGGCATCTTCATTGGCAGGGGTGATGAGCAGTTTGCCGCCGTCCTTGCGGATCAGCAGGCCGCCGAGCTTCTATCGGTGACCCGACCCTGTGCTCTGCTTCAGGTCGAGCGCCACACCTACGACCTTGTGGGGCGGCCGATTGAGGTTGTCGACGCCCGCTACTTGTCCGATCGCTACTCCGTCAGTGCCGAGAGCATCCGGAGTGGCCTTGCTTACAACCGTCCGAGTACGCGTATGGAGAAGGAGACACGATGAATAGAAAGACACCCAAGCAACTGATCCTCCTGATGAGCGTCCTATTGCTATTCGCCGCATGCGGCGGCGACGATACCGGCGACGAGACGCCCGAAACCACCAGCGGGGATACGACTGCGACCACCGCAGCGGCTGAAGAACTAGCACCAGTTGGCCTGGTCATCGCTCAAGGTGGTCTTGGCGACGAGGCATACAATGACCTTGCATATGCCGGCCTGCAGAGGGGGGCAGATGCGCTTGGCGTTGAAGGGCGTCCGGTTGAATCAGACGACATCGTTGCCGAGGGTGAGCAGGTACTCCGACGTGCTGGAGACGCCGGGTTCGGGCTGATCATCGACCTGGAATTCGCTCACAACGAGAGCTTCCCAGTAATTGCAGCCGACTACCCGGACTCGATGTGGTCGTTTGTCAACCTCCCGATCACGGGACCCAACATCCGTTCCATCGTTTTCAAGGAGCATGAGGGCTCATTCCTTGCAGGCGCGCTTGCCGCGCTGATGACATCGACAACCGACAACGACAAGATCAACCCTGAGAAGGTCATCGGTGTGATCGGTGGTTTCGAATCCGAGGGCATCGACAAGTTCCTCTCCGGATACATCGAGGGCGCCAATCACGTTGACCCCGACGTTGAAGTTCTGGTTTCGTACACCAACGATTTTGGCGATCCGACCACCGGCCGTGACGCGGCGCAGGCGATGTACGACGAAGGCGCTGACATCGTCTTCCACGTTGCCGGAGGCGCAGGCCTCGGTGTCTTCGAAGCAGCCAAGGCAAACAACCGGTACGCAATCGGTGTTGATACCGACCAGGACGGCCTCGAGCCCGGATTCATCCTCACCTCAATGGTCAAGCGAATCGACCTTGGTGTGGAGCAGGTTATGACCGAATACGCCAACGGCACGTTCGAGGGCGGCACGGTGCTCGAACTCGGTCTGGCCGAAGATGGTGTCGGGCTGACCGACTTCTCGCAGACCCGGGACGCCATTCCCGCCGATTTCCTCGACACGATCGACGAGCTGCGTCAGCAGATCATTGACGGCGAGATCACGGTTTGGGACGTCATCTCGCAGGGCTACCCGGAGTGGCTCGGCGGATCGTGACCCTCAACCCCGAAAAAGGCCGGACACCTCGTATCGAGGTGTCCGGCCTAACCAAGCGTTTTGGGACCGTCACCGCCTGTGACGGCATCTCACTGACGGTTCGGCGCGGGACGATACACGCCGTGGTCGGTGAGAACGGGGCTGGCAAGACAACCCTCATGCGGTGCGTCTCCGGGCTCCAGGGCGCTGACGAGGGTGAGCTGCGGTTTGACGGAGAGCTCGCCAAAGTCACCACCGTCGAAGCTGCCAGGAGCCTTGGGGTGGGCATGGTCCACCAGGAGTTCTCCGTAATCGATGACCTCACCCTCGCTGAGAACCTCGTCTTAGGCATCGAGCCAACCAAGAGGCTGGTTCTCGACGCCGCGGCTGTCGACCAAGCAACGGCTGCGTTGGATGACCGAACGGGTTGGGCGCTCCCCTGGCAGCAGCCGGCCTCCAAAGTGGGTGTATCCGATCTTGGCCGGTTTGAACTAGTTCGGCAGCTCCATCGCGGGGCGGACCTGCTCATTCTGGATGAGCCGACGGCGGTGCTCGGTCCGGCCGCCGTTGACCAGCTGCTTGCGACCATGCTCGAACTCCGCGACAGCGGTCATACCCTGGTATTCATAACTCACAAGCTCGACGAAGTCATGCGCGTCGCCGACGACATAACCGTCCTCAAGGCAGCCAAGGTCGTCTGGAATGGATCAGCCTCGGAGACCGACGTACCGACACTCGCCCGAGCGATGGTCGGCTCCGAGTTGGCCAAGCTCGACACTGGCGCTCGTCAACCGCCATCCGAAGATCTGGCTCTCCACATCCGCGACCTCACGGTGATGGACGACCGCGGCCGTGTCCGGCTCGATGGGGTATCGCTTGACTTGTTCAGGGGCGAGATACTCGGCGTTTACGGCGTCGCTGGTTCTGGTCAGCGACCTCTCGTCGAGGCGCTTCTCGGCCTTGTGCCGGCAGATGGCAGTGTTCAGATTGGCGATCGTGAAGTCAGTGGCTACGGATCGGCCAAACGGCGAAGGGCCGGCCTCTCCTTCATCTCACCCGACCGGCGCAATGAAGGACTTGCGGCAAGCGAACCCGTGCTCCTCAACGCAGTCGCGGGTCATCAACGTCGTGAAGGGTTCGCCAGACGCGGCATCGCCACGATGGACCGATGGCTCAGCCACCTCGACCGGATCCAAGATCGCTATCGGGTGATCACGGCCGGCCCCGCTGTCCCCGCGTCGTCTCTTTCAGGTGGAAACCAGCAACGGCTTGTGGTTGGTCGTGAGCTGGAGGGAGATCCCACGGTGCTCGTCGCATCAGACCCCACCCGTGGCGTAGACATCGCCGGCGTCGCAGACATCCACCGATTCCTTCTCGACCTTCGTAGCCGGCAAGGATCAGTGCTACTGGTGTCTCACGAGCTGACCGAGGTTGTGGAATTGTCCGACCGTATCGCGGTCTTGCTCGACGGGAAAGTCGTTGGCATCCTCGAGCGCCACGAGGCGTCGCGGGCCTCCATTTCCGAGCTAATGACGACGGGGCGGTCGTCGTGACGATAAAGGCAACACCAATCCGATCCTCGTCTTCTCGGGCCGATCGACTTGCGTTTCTCCTACCGGTCATCGCAGCAGCCGTCGTAGGCAGCATCGTCGTTGCCTGGGCCGGGGCATCCCCCATAGAGTTTTTCCGTCTCCTGGCCCGCGAGGCGTTCGGCGATGTCAGCAGGCTTTCGGCCACCGCTGTATCTGCGACGCCTCTCATCATCACGGGTATCGCGACTCTGATCGCATTCAGGGCGGGCGTATTCAACATTGGTGTCGAGGGCTCATTCATCGCCGGTGCCTTCACGGCCGCAGCCCTTGGGGCCTCTCTCAACTTCCCCGGACCCCTGCAGATCTTCTTGGCAATGACTGGGGCAACGATCGCAGGGGCAGTAGTCGGGTGGGGACCCGGCTGGTTGAAAGCGCGCCTCGGGGTGGACGAGGTCGTCGTCACGTTGATGGGCAACTTCGTAGTCGCCGGCATCTTCAGCTGGCTACTGAATGCCTTCTTCCTTGCTCAAGGAACGGGGAATGCCTCGTCAGAGCTAGTCCAAACCCAAACAAGGCTTCCGGTTCTGATTGGCGGTACGCAACTGACGATCGCGTTCCCGATCGCAATCATCGTCGTGCTGGTGGCTCGTTGGTGGCTAGATCGAACCGTTCTCGGGTACGAGTTGAGAATGGTTGGAGCCAACCCCCGTTTCGCCAAGGCGCAAGGAATCGATCTGGGCCGAATCATCATCCTGTCAATGGTCATTTCGGGGGCCCTCGGGGGTCTTGCCGGCTCCACCTTCACTCTCGGTACCCTTGGGCGCTTCATCGACGGAGCCGGCGCAAACTTAGGGTTCAACGGTATCGCTGTCGCTCTTCTCGCAAGAATGAATCCCCTTGGCGCGTTCCTTGCCGCAATAGTGCTCGGTGCACTGGCTGCGGCTGGCCCCACCGTTCAGCTGTTCATCGACGTACCACTCGACGTAGTCCGAATCATGCAAGGCACGATCATGGTGGTTGCTGTGATCCCACTTATCAGGGGGCGCGGCCAATGACGCTTATCGAAGGCATCCTCGCCAGTGCTCTGGTGCTTGCCCCGGTGCTCGTGCTCACAGGTCTCGGGGGTGCGATCCACCAGCGATCCGGGGTGGTGAATATCGCTCTCGAAGGTTTCATTCTTGGGGGTGCGTTTGCGGGCATTGTGATCGGCGATGCGACTGAGTCGGTTCTTGTCGGCATGGTGGCCGGCGCTGTGGCTGGAGGTCTCCTGGGATGGCTCTATTCAGCCGTAGTTACCCGTCTCGGTGGGAACGAGATCATCGTTGGACTCGGATTGAATACGCTCCTGATCGGGCTTGTCGGTCTGATTCTCTCAGAGCAGTACGGGACACGATCCTCGTTCCGACCCACCGCCGATCTCGACGCTCCCCTCTTCGGCTTTGGCTTTCTGAGCGACGTACCGATCCTTGGAACGCTCCTCAGCAGCAACGATCTAGTCGTGTGGGCGACTGTGCCCGCGGTTTTCGCTGTCGCCTGGTTGCTCAAGCGCACCCGATGGGGGCTTCGGATTCGGGCGGTGGGAAGCGATCCGGCGGCAGCCGCAACGCTGGGCATCTCCGCGCCGCGGGTCCGTGACGGTGCTGGCCTAGTAGCCGGAGCACTGAGCGGTCTCGGCGGTGCGCATCTGGCCATCGTGGCTTCGGGGATATTCTCCCCCGGCATCAGCGCCGGTCGCGGCTACATAGCCCTCGCGGCTGTCTACTTCGGCCGAATCCGGCCGATCGCGACGACACTCGCTGCTCTTATCTATGTGATCGTTGATGCGGCCCAGAGCCGACTGCAGCTGCGCATCCCTGCCATTCCGCAACAGTTGGTCGAGGTGCTCCCGTATGCTGCCGTAATTGCCGCGCTCACGATTTCCATGCTCCCCCGGAGGCACCATGAAACAGCATGACCGAGCGGCGTTGATCCTTGTAGACGTTCTGAACGGCTTCTTCCATCCCGATGGGGCGATGTACTACCCGG
This sequence comes from uncultured bacterium, assembly GCA_965368515.1. Taxonomy (GTDB): domain Bacteria; phylum Actinomycetota; class Acidimicrobiia; order Spongiisociales; family UBA5794; genus JAAETI01. Next base: position 517 of record CBDUNF010000195.1, on the reverse strand, counting down.
CTGCTCCGGAGGTTCTCCCGGCAATATCCGAACTTCTCGAGCAAGCTCGGAAACGCGGCTCACTAGTCGTACACGTGGCAGATCGCCATCGCTCTGGAGTGACGGACGCAGAGTTTGAGGTGATTCCAGAACACCTCCCGCGCGACGGTTTCGATGCTGAGTTCTTTGCCGGCTTCGGTCCCCTACCTAGCGAGCCGGTCGTGGAGAAACGCAGATACTCTGCCTTCTTCGCCACCGATCTCGCACTACTTCTCCACGAACACGAGATCACCACCATCGTCATCGTGGGCGTCAAAACCAACGTCTGCATCAGGGCAACGGCCACAGATGGGTTTGCCCATGGCTTCCGAGTCGTGGTGCCTCGAGAAGCAACCAACTCGAACCGGACCCATCTTGAAGCAGCGTCCATCGAGGACATGGAACGCTATGTCGCCGATGTCGTTGATCTCGCACTCGCAAAGGATCTGTTGTGAAGGGTGCCGTTGTTGGCTACGCAAGCATCGATCGATCGATTCTT